>NZ_JAVKPO010000002.1:0-310333 GCF_040980945.1 Kocuria sp. CPCC 204721 | reverse complement strand
CATGCCGGGACCGGCTGGCTACCTACGCCTACATCCTCCCGGAGGCAAGCGCCACGAAAAAGGTAACGGGGGGAGCCGAGGGTCGGCGGGCGAGCTTGGTCGTGGTGCCGTCGGACAGTGCCAAGGCGGGCTCGTTCGGGGACGCGGTGTCGGCGGCCGCGCGGGCGGGTGTGCTGGGCATGGTGCGCTCCGTGGCGCGCGAGAACGCCGTGGTACCCATGACGGTCAACGCCGTGTGCCCGGGTCCCACGGACACCGCGATGTACCGCGAGCTCGCGGACGCCCAGGGCCTCACGGGGAAGGTCTTCTCCGGGATGACGCGGGGCATCCCCGCCCGCAGGCTCGGCACCCCCGAGGAGGTCGCGGCCACGATCCACTTCCTGCTCTGCCCGGGGACGGCCTACATCACGGGCCAGGCGATCTCGGTGAGTGGTGGGTTGACGATGTGATGGAGGCGCCGGGTCAGCGCGGGATGCCCGCCACGGCTTGCAGCCGGTGGCTGGTCATGCCTTCACGGTCGATGATCGGTAAGGCCCGCTGGATCCGCTCCTGGACGGCCGGGATCTGGAGGGACGCTTGATGGTCCTCCTCGGTGTCCCAGACCTCGGTGACCCACACGGCATCAGGATCCTCGGGATCGGTGGCCACGAGGTAGAGGCGGCAACCGGGCATGGGCTCGGCGGCGTCGTTCTCGGCCAGGATGCCCGCGAGCGCGTGTCCGTTCCCGGGGGTGGAGCGGAGGCATCCGTGGAGCATGAACAGGGCGGTGGTGTCGGCTGTGCCGACGGATGTCGTCATGGAGCCAATCTAACCGCTGTGTGTCGTGGAACACAGGGGTGCTGGCGGACAATGCCGGCGCTCCCGAAAGGGGCACGGACACCATGCCCCGGAACTGCTCCAGGGCATCATCTCCGGGCGCTTCGTCCGGGTGTGCAACGTCCGAACGGTGCCCGAGCGGCGTCGTAGTGTGAGCTCATGCGCCAGCGGACGACGACGGGCACGGCAGCGCGCCCCGGCGCTGGCAGGGTGCTTTTCGCGGCGATCGCGGGAACGGTTATCGAGTGGTACGACTACGCGTTGTACGGCACCGCGGCCGGGCTCAGCATCGGCCGCTGTTCTTCGCGGGGATGGACTCCGGGGCGTCGCCCAAACGCCGCGGGCTCTACACCTCGTTCGTGCTCTCCGCGCCGCCCGCCGGCATCGTGCTCGCGTGCGTCGCCTTCCTGTGGGCCGCATCCCTGGGCGACGACGCTCTGCTCACGTGGGCCTGGCGCATCCCCTTCCTGGTGTCGGTGGTGCTCTTCGCGCTCGCGGTGTTCATCCGGGCCAAGCTCGAGGAGAGCCCCGAGTACGAACAGGCCCTGGCGCGTGCACCTCCGGCTCCCAGGGCGCGCTCCTGGCCGGCCTGTTCCCCACGGCGGAGCGCTTCAGCGGTATCGCGCTGGTGCGCGAGACCAACGGTGCGATCGTGGCGGGTTTCAGTCCGCTGATCGCGGCGGCACTGATCTCCGCGGCCGGCGGCAGCACGTGGGGAGCGGCCTTGTTCCTGGCGGCGTGCTGCCTCAGCCCCGTGCTCGCGGTGCTGCTGATGCGCTCGCGGCAGTATGCATGAAATGCCGGTGGCATGGTCGGCGGGTCCGGGGCGTCGCCCAGGGCGGCGGGCCCGCGGTATTTCCCCGGTCACGGCGCAGAGAATCACCGACCGGGAGGGCCGATAATCGCCTCACGCGTGTTCTGTCATCGCAGCGTGAGGGGTTCCACCGGCTGGCCTGTGACCGCGGCAATCAAGTCGAAGTCCGTGTCCATGGCCAGCACCGTCAGCCCAGCCTTCTCAAAGATCTCACCCACGCCCGTGTGCGGGCATCTCTCCGGTGACCGACACCGCTGTGGCGTCGGTCGCTTATGCGTGTCGGACGATCTTGGCACCGTCTCAGTAGTCGAATAAAGTTTCGAATAATCGGGGAGGCTAAGCCACCATGACGGTGCTGGAGATGACGGAGACCGGGCAGTACGAGGACCCGTGGGACACGGTTCCGGTGATCGGTGCGGGCATGCCGGTGGAGCGTCCCACGGGGCTGGTGGGCGGCTCCACGGACCCCGCCCTCGATGATCTCGCGGTGGTGTGTGACATCACCGGGACGCCGTGTGTGGTGACGTACCGCGGTGAGGAGCATCGCGTCCTGCAGCCCGTCGTTCGCTGGTACGAACGCCGGAATTGGTGGGATGTGGAGGTCCGCGTGCCGCGTGAGAGCCGCACGAGCGCGGTGGATCAGGAGCGGTGGCGGGTGCAGGTCGTCCGGCCCGGGGTGGTTGTCGCACGCACCTTCGAGCTGGTCCGGAACCAGTTCACCGATCAGTGGCGGGTGCTCCGTGTCAGCGCCGCATGAGACCGCCCGTGGTCGCTGTGCGGAGTCCTTCCGTGTCACTTCATGTCGCCCGCGGAGCCGTCCGCGATTGACAGAAGTTCGAATAAAGTTTCGAATATGGGCATGTGGTTCCCCCATCTTCACGTGGCCTCGGCCTTCAGTGCGCACTACGGTGTGGCGCGTCCGGAAGAACTCGCCCGGGCGGCCGCGTCCCAGGGAGCACAGGTCCTCGCGTGCACGGACCGGGACGGCCTCTACGGTGCCGTCAAACACGTGCTGGCATGCCGCGCGCACGGTCTCGCTCCCGTCCTGGGTGTGGACATCGCCCTGCTGCGGACCCCGCGCGCCGGCGCGGGAGGCGCGCAGGGCCGGGCGGCCGGACAGCGACGTCGTCCGGCGGCACCCGTGGTGATCGGCCGGGCGGTGGTCCTGGCCACGGGACGCAATGGGGGAGCCGGGTACGC
Organism: Kocuria sp. CPCC 204721; assembly: GCF_040980945.1. Lineage (NCBI taxonomy): Bacteria > Bacillati > Actinomycetota > Actinomycetes > Micrococcales > Micrococcaceae > Kocuria > Kocuria sp. CPCC 204721. The sequence goes on along the minus strand of NZ_JAVKPO010000002.1, from coordinate 307,503 downwards.
GGCCCTGTGCCGGGTGGTCTCCGCCGCCCACCGGGCTCATGACCGGCACGCGGCCCACCCCATCGGACTCAGCGCGGAGCAGTTGGCGCGGCACGTGCATCGTGCGGCGCGCCACGGTGATCCCGGGCTCGTGGTGCTGCTCGGCCCGGACTCGGACGTGGGTCGGCTGCTCGTGGGACGGCACTACCATGCGGCGCGCACCGCGCTGAACCGATGGCGTCACGCGCTGCCCGCGGGGACCCTCGTGGTGGAGACGGTGACCCACCTGGCGCCCCAGGGTGCGCCCCTGAGCATGGGGCACGCGGTGCGGATGTTCCAGATCGGGCGGCAGGCGCAGCTGCCCGTGGTGCTCAGCAACGCCGTGCGCTACGCCCACCCGGGGCAGGCTGTGACCGCGGACGTCCTGGACGCCGCCCGGACCTTGATGTCCCTCGACGAACTGGCCGGGGCGGATCGCGGTGTGCTGCAACCCAACGGGCAGGGCTGGCTCAAGGACGGTGACGAGATGAGTCTGCTGGCCCGGGAGATCGCCCTCGCCGCGGACCACGGTCAGGCGGGACACGGCGCGCTGCTCGCGGACACCCACCACCTGGCCCAGCGCTGCCGTCTGGATCCGGAGGGGGATCTCGGGGTGGACCGTCCGGTGATCCCGGAGGCCTCGGTGATCGGGGTGAGCGGTGACCCGGACCGGGAACTGGCCCAGCGTTGCTACGCGGGACTCGCCCGGTTGCATGCCGGCGAGGACTGGGACCGCACCGTGCCCGGACTCAACCGGGAGTCCCTGCGCGGACGGTTGGAACGGGAACTCGCGGTGATCGCCCAGCTCGGCTTCGCCGGGTACTTCCTGACCGTGGGGGAGGTCTCGGAACTGATGAGCGGCATGGGTGTGCGTCACGCCGCCCGCGGTTCCGGGGTCTCGTCCCTGGTGGTCCACCTGTTGGGGATCTCACCGGCGGATCCGCTCGAGTACGACCTCGTCTTCGAGCGCTTCCTCTCCCCGCTGCGCCCCAGCCTGCCGGACATCGACATCGACATGGAGAGCGCGCAACGCCACGCCGTCTACCACCGGATCTTCGAACGCTTCGGCCCCCGCCGCGTCACGCTCATGAGCATGCAGAACGCCTACCGCTCCCGCGGAGCCGTGCGGGACGCCGGACTGGCACTGGGGCTCGAGGCCCAGGAGGTGGACCACGTGGCCACCCAGTTGTGGCGCGTGCCCGGGGGCACCCTGCGGGAGGAGATCGCACGCCGGCCCGAACTCGCCCCGCTCGCGGAGCGGCTGCGCAGCAACCGGCAGTTGGACCTGCTCGTGGATCTCACCGAACGCCTCGACAGACTACCCCGGCACATCTCCATGCATCCGTGCGGGGTGATCCTCTCCGACACCACCCTGTTGCAGCGCACCCCCGTGCAGGCCAGCGGGATCGGGCTGCCCATGTCCCAGTACGACAAGCACGACATGGACCCCATGGGGCTGATCAAACTCGACATCCTGGGCGTGCGCATGCAGTCCACCCTGGCCCACGCCGTGGAGGAGATCACCCGGTTGCGACCCCACGAACCCCCGCCCAGCCTCGACACCATGCCCCGGGACGACCCCGACACCTTCCGGCTGATCAGTTCCACCCACACCCTGGGGTGCTTCCAGATCGAGTCCCCCGGGCAGCGGGAACTGATCGGGACCATGGGACCGGAGGAGTTCAACGACCTCGTCGTGGACATCTCCCTGTTCCGCCCCGGGCCCATGCAGGCCGCCATGGTCCGGCCCTACCTCAACGCCCGCCACGGCTGGTCCACGCCCACCTACCCCCACCCGGACCTCCAGGAGATCCTCGCCGAGACCCGCGGGGTGGCCGTCTACCACGAACAGATCATGCGCATCATGGACCGGATGACCGGGTGTGGTCTGGCCCGCGCGGACATCTGGCGGCGACTGCTCGGCTCTGCCTCGGAGGAGCCCGTGGAAACCGCTTTCCGCGACGGCGCCCGCGCTCGCGGCTACGCCCCGGACGTGATCGACACGGTGTGGGGGATCCTGCACGCGTTCGGCAGTTTCGGTTTCTGCAAGGCCCACGCGGTGGCCTTCGCGGTGCCCACCTATCAGTCGGCGTGGTTGAAGACCCATCACCCGGAGGCGTTCATGGCCGGGGTGTGGGAACATGACCCCGGGATGTACCCCGCCCGCCTGCTCGTGGGGGAGGCCCGCCGCATGGGGATCCCCGTGCTGGGCCCGGACGTCAACCGCAGCACGGACCACCACCGGGTGGAGTCGGTCACGCCGCGGCCAGGGACCGTGGTCTCGGGGGACCTGGACCGGGGGATCCCCCACACCCAGGACGGTGCGTGGGGGATCCGCATGTCCCTGGGTTCCATCGCGGGGATCAGCGCCGCGGAGATCGAACGGCTCGTGGCCGCCCAGCCCTACAGCACCCTCGCCGAACTGCGGGTGCGCGCCCGGCCCACCCGGCGCACGCTGCAACGGCTCGCGGAGGCGGGCGCCCTGGACTCCCTGTTGCACCGCGCCGAGACGCGGGCCTCCCACACGGACATGGTCCACTTCCTGCGGGAACAGGCGGATCGGCCCGCGACCGGGCGCGGGACCTCGGCCCGTGCGCAGCCCGGGGAGGGGCAGCTGGCCCTGCCCCTCGGGGACGTGGACCTGGCCGCCCTTCCGGCGCGGCTGCCTGAACCGAGCACGGGGGAGCGGGTCAAAGCGGAGATGGACACCATGCGCATCGAGGTCAGCGCCCACCTCATGGACTCGCACGGTGAGCTCATGCGTTCCTACGGGGCCACCCGCGCCGAGGACCTGTTGGGGTTGCGCAACGGCACCGAGGTGATCGTAGCTGGCGTGCGGGTCTCCACCATGACCCCGCCCATGCGCAGCGGCAAACGCGTGGTCTTCATCTCCTTGGACGACGGCTCCGGGGCCGTGGACTGCACGTTCTTCGACGAGGCCCAGGCCGCCTCCGGTGAGGTACTGTTCGCCCCCACGCTGCTGTTGGTCCACGGCCACACGCGCCGCACGGGCCCGCGGGGGATCGGGATCCAGGCGGCCCAGGCGTGGGACCTTTCCCGCCCGGAGACCCTCCCGGATCCCCGGTCCCTGCTGGGTTCGCGGCCCACACCGTCCCGTCCGCCGCGACCGGAGTCCGCTGAGGGCCCCGGACGACGCCGCAGCCACGGCCCCGAACGGCCCGGTGCCTCCCGGGGCCGCGCTCCCCAGGGGGACAGCGCCGTCGCCGGTGCGCACCCCCGCACCAGAACGGAGGTGAAACCCCAGGTCAGAAGGTGAATAACCGGCGCGCGGCTCGTGCCCCATGGGACACCGGGGCGCCACGTGGCCGTAACGCGGTGACCCTAGCGTGTGACTCACCCACCGCCCGTCGCGGTCGGATGCTCACCGCCCGTAGTAGCCGGACCCCCTCCGCCCGCAGCGGTCGGAACCCTTCGCACCAGGAGCACCACATGACCGAGAACACCTCACGTCCCTCGCGCCGGAACCTGATCACCGGAGGCAGCGCCATCGCGGCCGCCGGTGTGCTCGCCGCCGCGCCGTCGACCGCCTACGCGGCACCGGCGCTTGTGACCCAGCACGGCCACGGTCACAGTCGGATGCCCCTCTCCTTCGGGCGCAACGGCAGGTTCAAGATCGTCCAGTTCAACGACACCCAGGACGGCCCGCGCGCCGACCGGCGCACCATCGAGCTCATGAACAAGGTGCTGGACCGGGAGAAGCCCCAGTTCGTGCTGATCAACGGGGACGTGATCGACGGTTCCCCGCGCACCGACCGCGAGGTCAAGCAGGCCGTGAACAACGTGGTGCTGCCCATGGAGTCCCGGGGCATCAAGTGGGCGGTGACATTCGGCAACCACGACGAGGACTCCACCGAGGAGCACGGCACCGGGATGCGTGAACCGCAGTTGGTCGAGTTCGTGCGCCAGTACAAACACAACCTCAACCCCGGGGACGACCAGAAGGTCTTCGGCTCGTCCAACGCCCAGCTGTTGATCCGCGGGTCCCGCGGCCACGCCCCCGCGTTTGCCGTGTGGTTGCTGGACTCCGGCCGGTACGCGGAGGAACGCCCCGGCGGGCAGGACCGTGAGGGTCTCATGGGCTACGACTGGATCCGTCCCCAGCAGATCCGCTGGTACAACGACCTCTCGGTGGAGGCCGAGCGCCGTTACGGGAAGAAGATCCCGGGGCTCATGTACTTCCACATCCCCACGTGGGAGCACCACCACATGTGGTTCGGTCAGCAGTTCACTTCGGACGAGTCCGGGCACGCGGCCGCCGTGAAGCGTCACGGGATCGTGGGGGAGAAGCACGAGAACGTCTACACGGGCATGGTCAACTCGGGGATCTACGCCGCGGTCCTGGAACGCGGGGACGTCCTGGGCCTGTACTGCGGCCACGACCACATCAACACCTACATGGGCAACTACTTCGGGGTCGAACTGGGCTACGGCCCCGGCACGGGTTTCGGGACCTACGGGTTCAACGACGGCACCCGTGACGAGCACACCCTGCGCGGTGCCCGCGTGTTCGAGCTCGACGAGCGCACCAAGCGCGTCTACACCCGCACACGCCTGGTCTTCGCCAAGGACCTCGGGATCGACATGAGCCCCGAGACCCAGCCCATCGACCACCCCGAGCGCTTCCCGCGCTACGTGCGCGGCTGAGCCGCGGGCACCGGGGCCGGGCCCCGGGTCCGTCCTCGCGCCCGGGGCCCGACGCCCTGCCCGCAGCCCTGCCAGGGGTTCGACGGCACGGCCCCGCTCCACGACGCCGCGCGCCGTCGTCCGCGGCACGGTACGCCGCGACGTCGTGGGCCGGGAGTGCTGTGCAAAACTGTGAGGCATGGCGAAAAACAGTGGCGGAGGAGATCTGCTGCAGACCGTGGACCAGGTCACGGAAGAGGCGATCAACATCGCGTACCGCTTCGACCAGAAGCTGCAGCGATGGCGTCAGGGACGGGCCGTGCAGCGCGGGGACATCCCCACCATGCTCGCCTTCGACGGCTACGGCAGCCCCCGCTACGTGCGGGCCCTGGGGCGTGTGCTCCTCAAGACGGGCTTGCTGATCGAGGACACCGAGGACGCCGCGGAGTCGATCCGCGGGTGGCGTTCCTTCACGTCCGTGCCCTTCGCGTTCGCCCACGTCAACGTGTGGTTGGGCGAGCACGAGTTCCACCTCGTGGCGGACAAGGGCGGCGTGATCGACGTGGACCTCAAGGTCTCCATGACCCCCGGGGTGCACACCATTTACATGCAGGCCGAGGGCTCGGAGGTCACGGAGGCCAAGGTCACCGTGGTCTCGGACGAGCAGCACGTGGGGGTCGTGTGCGACGTGGACGACACCGTGATGGTCACCGCCCTGCCCCGCCCCATGCTCGCGGCCTGGAACTCGTTCGTGGCCAACGAGCACGCGCGCATCCCCACGCCGGGGATGTCCACCATGATGGACCGGCTGCGCCGCAGCCATCCGCACGCACCCTTCCTCTATCTCTCCACGGGGGCGTGGAACGTGGCGCCCACCCTGCGTCGGTTCCTCACGCGCAACGCGTACCCCGCCGGAGCGCTGCTGCTCACCGATTGGGGGCCCACCACGGAGCGCTGGTTCCGGTCTGGTTCCCAGCACAAGGTGCAGAACCTGCAGCGTCTGGCGCGCAACTTCCCCCACGTGCGGTGGATCCTGATCGGCGACGACGGTCAGCACGATCCGCAGATCTACTCGGGCTTCGCGCAGCGTCACCCGGACTCGGTGGCCGCCATCGTGATCCGCAACCTCTCACCCACCGAGGCCGTCCTGGCCGCGGGCACCCGCGCCTCGGAGGGCCATCACGTGACCGTTCCGGAGGGCACGCTGTGGATCGAGGCCAACGACGGCGCCTCCATCTCGGATCAGCTGAAGGACGCCGGGTTGCTCTGAACCCGCGCGGGCCACGGGGGCGCCCCGATCCTGGCACCCGTCGACCCGCCCCGAGCACATTGTCGGATGCACCCCCGAACGGAGGAACCATGGCACACACGACCCTCGGTATCACCGGCGCCACGGGACGCATCGGCGGGGCCGTCTCGCGCCGGCTCGAAGAACGCGGCGTCGCCCACCGGCTGCTCGTGCGTTCCCCGCACCGGGTCGCGTCCCACGTGGCCGCAGCGAACGGCCTGCTCGACGCCGCCACCATGGACTTCGCCGACCCGGACGGGGCCGCGGAGTCGATGGCGGGACTGGACACTGTGTTCCTGGTGTCCGCGTCCGAATCGGCGGATCGCAAGCAACAGCAACTGGCCATGGTCGAGGCGCTGTCCCGCGCGGGCGTGCGCCGGGTGGTCTACACGTCCTTCGCTGCACCCGCACCGGACGCGACCTTCACGTTCGCCCGCACCCACTACGCCACGGAGCAGGCCATCGAGCGCGCCGGTCTCGAGTACACCTTCCTGCGGGACAATTTCTACCTGGACGTCTTCCCGGACTTCGTCAGTGCCGACCGCGTCCTGCGCGGGCCCGCCGGGGACGGGCGGGTCGCGGCGGTGGCCCGCGCCGACGTCGTCGACGCCGCGCTCGCGGTGCTGCTGGATCCGCGAGGGCACGAGCGCGCGGCCTACACCCTGACCGGTCCCAGTGCGCTCACCCTGGACGAAATGGCGCGGATCATGACCCGTGTGACGGGGCAGGACCACCGCTACGAGCCCGAGACCCTCGAGCAGGCCCGGGCGTCCCGCGCTGGCTACGACCCCGAGCCGTGGCAGATGGAGGGCTGGCTCTCCACGTACACGGCGATCGCCTCGGGGGAGCTCTCGCGCGTCACGAACGACGTCCAGATGCTCACCGGGCACCCGCCCCGCTCCCTTGAGGACGTGCTGCGCGGCGCGTGAGACACGCTGTGCAAAAAAATTTTTCGTGACTTCTCCCGCCCGTCTTGTCCACATGGGCCCCGCGAGAACCGCGTGTTCTCAGGGCTCCCGGACGCGGTCCCTGTGGACAACCCGGGGAAAAGACGACATCCCCCTGTGGATCACACGACCACATCATGTTGGGTCCTGTTCCGGCACACGACACTAGATGTAGTATTGACGTAGATCTTCAACCACCTGGCGCACCACCCGGATCCAGAGCCGAACGGCCCCGGAAGCGCCCGAAAATTGGTACTTCCCGCAAGGAGAATGGGCTATGTCTGTCACCGTGTATTCCAAGCCGTCGTGCGTCCAGTGCAACGCCACCTACCGTGCTCTCACTAAGAAGGGCATCGACTACACCGTCGTGGACGTCACCGAGGACACCGCCGCCTACGAGCACGTGGTGGGCCTGGGATACCAGCAGGTCCCCGTCGTGGAGACCGCCACCGAGCACTGGTCCGGCTTCCGCCCGGACAAGATCAACTCGCTGGCCCTGCTGCGCTCCGCCTGAGCCGGAAACGGACGGGCCGCCGCGGGCGGCCCGGCACCACCCGGGCGAGTGGCCCCGAACCCCACCGCCAGCCCGCCCCCGGAATCACACGAATTGGTACGACCCCCCAGAATCGAAGTGACCCGGCATGAGTGCTCTCGCCACGGTTCTCGCCCAGGCGAAGGAGCGGGAACTCCATCGCACACCCGTCGTCGCGGGGGATGATGCACCCCTAGTGGTGTACTTCTCCTCCGTGACGCGCAACACGGACAGGTTCGTCACCAAACTGCCGGTGCGGTCCGTCCGGTTGCCCCTGAAGACCACCGAAACCGCTCCCCGCATTGACGAACCCTACGTGCTGGCAGTGCCCAGTTACGGGCGTCCCGGGGGAGCGGGATCGGTCCCACCGCAAGTCGTGAAGTTTCTCAACGATCCCGTCTCGCGCGCGCACCTGTTGGGGGTGCTCGGCGCGGGCAACACCAACTTCGGCCCCCTGTTCTGCGTCGCCGCGGAGAAGGTCGCAGCCAAGTGTCAGGTTCCCCTGCTCTACAAGTTCGAGCTCATGGGAACCGACGAGGACGTCGAGAAGGTTACCCAAGGATTGGACAAGTTTTGGCAAGCATCCATGCAACCCCGGGCGTGAGCGTCGAACCCGGTCACGAGGATCCCACCTGCCCCGAGAAGTACCGCGGGCTGGGCTACCACGAGCTCAACGCGCTGCTGAACCTCTACGACGCGGACGGCAAGATCCAGTTCGAGGCCGACCGCCAGGCCGCGCGACAATACTTCCTGCAGCACGTGAACAAGAACACCGTGTTCTTCCACGACCTCGAGGAGAAGCTCAAGTACCTCGTGGACCACCAGTACTACGAGGCCGAGGTGCTCGAGAAGTACAGCTTCGAGTTCGTGAAGGCGCTGTCCAAGCAGGCCTACGGCTACAAGTTCCGGTTCCAGACCTTCCTGGGCGCGTTCAAGTTCTACACGTCATACACGCTCAAGACCTTCGATGGTCAGCGTTACCTGGAACGGTTCGAGGACCGCGTGGTCATGGTGTCCCTGTACCTCGCGGACGGGAACGAGGCCCTCGCGCAGCGGCTCGTGGCGGAGATCATCTCCGGGCGGTTCCAGCCGGCCACGCCCACGTTCCTCAACGCGGGCAAGAAGCAGCGCGGCGAGCTCGTCTCGTGCTTCCTGGTGCGCTTCGAGGACAACATGGAGTCGATCGGGCGCAACATCAACTCCGCGCTGCAGCTGTCCAAGCGCGGCGGTGGCGTGGCGTTCGCGCTGACCAACCTGCGCGAGTCCGGTGCGCCCATCAAGATGATCGAGAATCAGTCCTCTGGTGTCATCCCCGTGATGAAGCTGCTCGAGGACTCCTTCTCCTACGCCAATCAGCTGGGTGCCCGCCAGGGCGCCGGCGCGGTGTACTTGAACGCCCACCACCCGGACATCCTCAACTTCCTGGACACCAAGCGCGAGAACGCGGACGAGAAGATTCGCATCAAGACCCTCTCGCTGGGTGTGGTCATCCCGGACATCACGTTCGAGCTGGCCAAGAAGGACCAGGACATGTACCTGTTCTCCCCGTACGACGTGGAGAGGATCTACGGCGTGCCGTTCGCGGACGTCAACGTGAGCGAGAAGTACCACGAGATGGTGAACGACTCCCGCATCGCCAAGAAAAAGATCAACGCCCGCGAGTTCTTCCAGACCGTGGCGGAGGTGCAGTTCGAGTCCGGGTACCCGTACATCATGTTCGAGGACACGGTGAACCGCGCCAACCCCATCGACGGCAAGATCATCATGTCCAACCTGTGCTCCGAGATCCTCCAGGTCTCCGAGCCCTCCGTGTACAACGAGGACCTCACGTACGCGCAGGTGGGCAAGGACATCTCGTGCAACCTGGGGTCCATGAACATCGCCATGGCCATGGAGTCCCAGGACTTCGGCGCGAGCATCGAAATCGCGATCCGCGGTCTCACGGCGGTCTCGGACATGTCCAACATCGACTCGGTGCCCTCCATCCGGCGCGGCAACGAGATGTCCCACGCGGTGGGCCTGGGGCAGATGAACCTGCACGGGTACCTCGCCAAGGAGCACATCCACTACGGCTCGACCGAGGGCGTGGACTTCACCAACATGTACTTCTACGCGGTGACCTACCACGCGATCCGCGCGTCCAACCTGATCGCCAAGGAGCGCGGCGAGTCCTTCGTGGGCTTCGAGAAGTCGGCCTACGCGAGCGGCACGTTCTTCGACAAGTACGTCGACGGCGTGTGGGAGCCCGCCACGCCGCGCGTCGCCGAGCTGTTCGAGCGGGCGGGCATCGCCCTGCCCACCGCGGACGACTGGCGTGAGCTGCGCGAGAAGGTCATGGCGGACGGGATGTACAACCAGAACCTGCAAGCGGTCCCGCCCACGGGGTCCATCTCGTACATCAACAACTCCACGTCCTCGATCCACCCGATCGCCTCGCGGATCGAGATCCGCAAGGAGGGCAAGCTCGGGCGTGTGTACTACCCGGCGCCGTTCATGGACAACGAGAACCTGGAGTACTTCCAGGACGCGTACGAGATCGGCTACGAGAAAATCATCGACACGTACGCCGCAGCGACCCAGCACGTGGACCAGGGCCTGTCCCTCACGCTGTTCTTCAAGGACACCGCCACCACGCGCGACATCAACCGCGCGCAGATCTACGCGTGGCGCAAGGGCATCAAGACCATGTACTACTCCCGCATCCGCCAGCTGGCGCTCGAGGGTACCGAGGTCGAGGGCTGCGTCTCCTGCATGTTGTGATCCCCGCCGTCTCCTGACGGCACCGCGTCGGCGACGACGCCGCTCCCGCCCCGCCCGGGTCTCTTACCCGGGTGGGGCGGGAGTTTTTCTCTGAAGTCCGGTCCTGGTCGGGGATATGCTGACGGAACAGTCGAGACAGTGAATCGGCCAATGCCGGAGCACCGCATCCCTGGGAGGAACCGCATCATGACCACCGAGGGATCGACCCCCCAGGAGCAGTGCTCGACAGGAATCCAGGGTGCACCCGCGTGGTACACCGAGGAACAGATCGTGCGGGCGGTTCCCGCCGAGCGTGCACGTCGGCTTCTCGAAGCCACGCTGCGTTCCGGATTCCGCCCGGAAGATGACCCCGCGCGCAGCAATGTCCCCGCCGGCGAGGGCCACCTGCTGTTGATGCCGTCGGTCATTGGTAACTGGGCAGGCATCAAGGTCGCATCGGTCTCGCCCGGGAATCCCGAACGCGATCTGCCCCGCATCCAGGCCACCTACATGCTCATGGACTCGGCCACCCTGAGTCTTCGAGCTCTGCTGGAAGGCAACGTCCTCACCACCCTACGGACCCCCGCGATCTCGGCCGTGGCCACCGATTACCTGGCCCCGAAGGAGGCGACCAAGCTCGTGGTGTTCGGCACGGGGCCGCAGGCGCTCGCCCACATCGCGGCATTCGCCGAGATCCGCTCGTTCACGGAGGTCGTGGTGTGCGGCCGGACTCCGCGCAAGGTGGACGCCGCCGTCGACTACGCCCGCACGCTGGGTCTCGCGGCCCGATCGGGGGACGCGAGCGAGGTACGCGACGCGGACGTAGTGGTGTGCACGACGTCGGCGGCGGAGCCCCTCTTCGACGGTGCCCTGGTGCCGGACACCGCGTGCGTCGTGGCCATGGGATCCCACGAGCCGCAGTTCCGCGAGCTCGATTCCGCGCTCATGGGTCGCGCCCAGGTGGTCGTGGAGGACCGGGCCACCGCCATGCGTGAAGCCGGGGACGTGATCCAGGCCGTGGCCGACAGTTCATTACACGAGGATTCACTCGTGGACCTCGCGGACGTCGTCACGGGCGCGGTGGCCCCTGATGAGACGCGGCCCCGCGTGTTCAAGTGCGTGGGCATGAGCTGGCAGGACCTGGTCGTGGCCGTAGGGGTGGTCGATCCGAACGCGTGAGAGGGGAGAGGGCGTCGTGGCCATGGGATCCCACGAGCATGGTCCGCCGGCGCATTCGGACGTCGCCGTGCAGGATCCCCCACATGGCCAACCCCACCGAGAAGAGGGTGAACGCGGCGAGTCCGTGCAGCCACGTCAGGCCGTGGGGGTGGATGAAGGTTGTGGTATCCAGCGCGCCGTCAGGACAGTTGACACGTCGACGACTATCCGAGGGGGTTGCGTCATTCTGCTCAATGCCCTGGCCGAGGTCAGCAACACCACCACGGCCAGCATTAAGTTCTACCGTCGGGAGGGACTGTTGCCCGCCGGTACCAGGCTCGCCGCCACGCGGCAGGACTACGATCGGGGTCACGCGGAACGCCTGCAGCTCATCCGGGTACTGCGGGAGGAGGCCGGTGCCACGATCCCCGACATCCGTGCGCTGGTCACCCTGATCGACGATCCGCGACGGCCCCTCGTGGACGCCCTCGAAATCGCCCAGGCGCTCGGTGAGTTGTTGGAGGGCATGCGGGCCGCTGGGTCACCCGTGGACCGGGGGAGACGCCGTCCTGGGACGTCATCGTGGCCCGCGCGGTGCGGGGAATGGTCTCCTACGATTGGCTGACCCGGGTGCTGCGGGCCCTGGGCTATGTCTCCCCCTCGGTGCGCGCCGCCGGGTCGTAGGTCAGCGGTGGCACGCGAAAGGCCCCGGAACGTAGTGTTCCGGGGCCTTGTCTGGTGCGCGATACTGGGATCGAACCAGTGACCTCTTCCGTGTCAAGGAAGCGCGCTACCGCTGCGCCAATCGCGCTCAATCGCTTGAACGAGGTGGTTGCACCGAGGTGGAGACGGGATTCGAACCCGCGTAGACGGCTTTGCAGGCCGCTGCCTAACCACTCGGCCACCCCACCGGGGACCAGATCCTTGAAAGGACAAGGTCTCAGGTCTCGACCAGGGTCGAAAACTGCGAGCGGACGACGGGAGTCGAACCCGCGACCCTCACCATGGCAAGGTGATGCTCTACCAGCTGAGCTACGTCCGCATTGTCGGTCGATCGAGGCCCTGGAAATCAGTACTCCGTTCTTCCGAGCGGAAACTTTATCACAAGACTTCATGCCCTTCAGTGTTTGTCCATCCGGGGTGTTGCCACCGAATGACTCCGCTTTCGGGGCGTTGCCAACGAGCAAGAACATTACCCACCGGAACGGGTCCGGGCAAATCGATCGCGGAGGCCGAGGAATTTGCCGTTCCCGGACGAAGTGTTCTAGAGTCTTCAACGTTGCAAGCGCGATTGGCGCAGCGGTAGCGCGCTTCGTTCACACCGAAGAGGTCACTGGTTCGATCCCAGTATCGCGCACGGTAACGAGGAACCCGGTCCCGGGAGGGGCCGGGTTCTTTCGCGTCCAAGGCCGATCGGACCGGTCGGTCCGGCCCCGGCCGCGTGAGGTCCGGCTCCTGGACGGACGTCCGAGCCCGCTCCGCCCGGGTGAGTCGGTGATCGTTGTCCGTGTCTGGACCCCTTCCTACGCTGAACCCATGACTCAACCCCGCTTGGCCCAGCAGACCGCCACCGGCCGGATGTACGCCCGGAGTGAGGGCGGGGACCTCGAGGTCCCCTCCATCACCACGGTCATCGGGTGCGAGGCCAACGACCTCGGGGGCTGGTACGCCTACACCGCAGCGCAGGCCCTGGCCACGGATCCCCAGTTGCCGGACGCGCTCCGGGACACGCGGCGTCGTCGTTCGCTCGTGAACCACGCGGCCAAGGCGGCGGAGCGACACCGGGACCACGCGGCGCAGCGCGGTGACCGCGTACACGACTACTGCGAGCAGCTCGCGCTGCGGGCCATGGGCCGCGACCACGAGGTGGACCGGGCCCGGGACACGCTCGCAGAACACCATGAGACCCGATTCGCGGACAGTGCGGACCAATGGTGGCAGTTGTTCCGCCCCGAACCGCTGGCCGCGGAGATCACGGTATGGAACTCCACGGTGGGCTACGCCGGCACTTTGGATCTCGTGGCACGCATCGGCGGCAAGGTGTGTCTGATCGATTACAAGACCCGCGGGACCGACCGCGCCGGGCGGGTCAAGGCCCCGGACCCCAAGGTGGTGACCCAGTTGGTGGCCGGGCTCAAGGCCGAGGAATCCCTCGTGGACGCTACGGCGGGGGAGTGGGAACCGTGGCGCTACCGGGACGCGGAGGTCTTGATGGCCGTGGCGATCGGTGAGACCGAGGCGCTCACCGTGCAGGCCGCGCCCGAGCACCTCCCCGTGCACTGGTACAAGTTCTGCGCCCTGGCCAAGGTGTGGGCGCGCAATTCCCAATTGGCCACCGCCGGGGCGCAACTGCGTAGCATCGCGCCCCCGCCCCTGGATTCCTCCCCCACGGGTCGCGTGGCGGGCGGCACGCAGGTCGTGACGGCCGAGACGGTCGCGGGCCCCGCCGTAGACTGACAGGCACACCCCGTCCCACGACCCCCATGAGGAGTGCACTCCGCGGTGAGTATTCTGCGCATTCGTACCATCGGTGACCCCGTCCTGCGCACCCCGGCCCAGGAGGTCACGCAGTTCGACGACGCCCTGGCTGCCCTCGTCCGGGACATGCTCGAGACCATGTACGCCGTGGGCGGTGTGGGTCTGGCCGCACCGCAGGTGGGCGTGGGATTGCGCGTCTTCACGTGGGGCATCGACGGGGACGAAGGGCACGTGATCAACCCCCAGCTGAGCATGGGGGAGGAGCCGCAGGAAGGCGGCGAGGGCTGCCTGTCGGTCCCGGGCCTGTCCTACGAGACCCCCCGCGCCGAGCACGCCGTCCTCACCGGGGTGGATTGCCACGGCGAGCCCGTGCACCGTGAGGCAACCGGCCTGTTGGCCCGCTGCTTCCAGCACGAGAACGATCACCTGGGCGGCATCCTCTACGTCGACCGTCTCGTGGGTGACGAGCGCAAGGACGCTATGCGGCAGTTGCGCGCGCAATCGTTCACGGACACGACCGCCCGTGTCACGCGCGAACGCGAGGCGCAGCGCGCGAGTCACTCAACACCGGACGCACACGACGCCGCTGGGTCGGCTTTCGGTGCGGCCCGCACCTCGGGAGCCGCACCCGGCGCCGCACACACGGCCGGTTCCGCGTTCGGCGCGGCGGGTGATGCCCGATGAGCCCCGACACGAACCAGCAGCCCCTCAAGATCCTGTACGCGGGAACCCCGGAGACCGCCGTCCCCCCGCTCGAGGCACTGCACCAGGATCCCCGGATCGAGATCACCGCGGTGCTGACCCGTGAGGACGCCCCTGTGGGCCGCAAGAAGGTCATGGCCCCGTCCGCGGTGGGTCGTCGGGCCGATGAGCTCGGACTGCCCGTGATCAAGGCCAATCGGGTCCGGGGTGAACTCCTGGACACCCTGCGTGACACCGGCGCGAGCATCGCGGCGGTCGTGGCCTACGGCGCCCTGCTGCCGCGACCGGCCCTGGAGGTCTTCGAGGACGGGTGGATCAACCTGCATTTCTCCCTCCTGCCCCAGTGGCGCGGCGCCGCCCCGGTGCAGCGGGCCCTCATGGCCGGGGACTCCGTGGTCGGGGCCACCACCTTCGTCCTGGACGACGGCATGGACACCGGCCCCGTGGTAGGCACCCTCACGGACGAGGTGCGTCCGGAGGACACGTCCGGTTCGGTCCTGGATCGGCTCGCACATGAAGGTTCGCCTCTGCTCGCGGAATCCTTGCTCGGTGTGGCCTCGGGCCGCGTGCACCCCACGCCGCAACGCGGTGAATCCACCGCTGCCCCTAAACTCACGGCCCAGGACGGGCGCGTCGATTGGTCACATCCCGCCGTGGCCGTGGCTCACCGGGTGCGCGGTGTGACCCCCGAACCCGGTGCGTGGACCGAACTCGACGGCCAGCGCTTCAAGCTCGACCGCGTGATCCCCGCCCCGGAGATCACCGGGATCGCCCCGGGCCACGTGGAGCTGCGGGAGAAGCGGGTCTTCGTGGGCACCGGGTCCTACGCCGTGGAGCTGACCCGCGTGCAACCCAATGGCAAGAAACCCATGGCGGCCCTCGACTGGGCGCGCGGCAAGCAGAACACGGAACAGGTGGCCTTCGGATGAGTCGGGACCAGCAGCACCGCGGCCACGCCGGTAGCGGCAACGACCGGTCTGGGGGGAACAACCGCCGTCGTGACGATCGTCCGTTCCGTGATGCCAGCGGCCGGGGCCGCGACGACCGCTCGCCCAGCGGCTCCGGTGGGCGCCGTGGTGACGACCGCTCGCCCCGGGAGGCCGGCGGGAGGGATCGGCGAGCGGGGGACGGCTCGCGTCGCGACGCCCAGGGCCACGAGCGCAACCGCCGGGCCCAGCACGAGCGCTCTTACTCCGCGCACGCGCCCTCGCAGCGTCGCAAGCGCTCCGATCCCGCACGGCTGACCGCATATCAGGCCCTGCGCGCGGTCAACTCGGAGGACGCCTACGGGAACCTCGTGCTGCCACGCCTGGTCCGTGAAAACCGCCTCGACAAGCGGGACGCGGCGTTCGCGACCGAGCTCGCCTACGGGGCCATGCGGTGGAGTGGCACGTGGGACGCCGTGCTCGAGAAGTGCGTGGACCGCCCGCTGGACCAGTTGGACCCCGCGGTGCTGGACGCCCTGCGCCTGGGCGTGCACCAGTTGCTCGCGATGCGCGTCCCCGATCACGCCGCGCTGGACGCGACCGTGGGTCTGGTGCGCGGGGAGATCGGGCAGGGACCCTCGGGACTCGTCAACGCCGTCCTGCGCAAGGTAACCCGGCGCAGCCACGACGAATGGCTGGACGCGCTCGCCGCCGAGCACACCGACGAGCTGCGGCAGCTCGGTGTCCGCCACGCCCACCCGGTGTGGGAGGTTCGCGCGTTGCGCCGGTCCCTGCGCGCCAACGGCCGAGACACCGCGGAGATCGAGGCCCTGTTGGAAGCGGACAACGAGGCGCCCCGTGTGCACCTCGTGGCCCTGCCCGGTATCGGCTCGCTCGAGCCCGCACTCGCAGCAGGCGCCGAACCCGGTGACCTGGTCCCGAACAGCGCGGTCAGCGCCGGGGGAGACGTCCACCGCGTCCCGGGCACGCGGGAGGGAACGGTGCGTGTCCAGGACGCCGGTTCCCAGCTCGTGGCCCGCGTGCTCGCACAGGCGCCCGTGGCCGATGACGCCGGCGCGTGGGCCGACTTTTGCGCCGGACCCGGCGGCAAGGCGGCGCTGCTCGCGGCATTGGCCCACGAGCGCGGTGCCACGTTGCTGGCCAACGAGGTCAGCGAGCACCGTAGCGACCTCGTGCGCCAGGCACTGTCGGCCGTGGACCACGAGGCGTGGCACGTCCGCACCGGCGACGCCCGGCAGATCCCGTCCGGCCAGGACGCACGTTTCGATCGCGTGCTCGTGGACGTGCCGTGCACCGGACTAGGCGCGCTGCGGCGTCGTCCCGAAGCGCGGTGGCGGCGCACGCCGTCGGACGTCGCGAATCTGACCCCGCTGCAGCGTGAGCTGCTCGACGCCGCGCTGGACGCCACCCGCCCCGGCGGCGTGGTGCTCTACGCCACGTGTTCGCCGCACACCGCCGAGACGCACGACGTGCTCCAGGACGTCCTGGCGCGGCGCGGCGACGTGTCGGTCCTGGACACCGCGCAGCTCGCCGTGGATGCCGCCCTGCCCGGCGCGCTCGACGACGCTCGGGCGGCGGGGCACGACGTCCCCGGCGGGGGTACGAGTGTGCAGTTGTGGCCGCACGTCCACGGAACCGACGCCATGTTCATGGTCGCGCTGCGCAAGAGCGCGTGAGCCGCGGCTCGGTCATTGATCCGGAACTATTCCCAGGAGGAACCATGTCCCGCTGTGACATCCACCCGTCAATCCTCTCCGCGGACTTCTCCCGGCTCGCGGAGGAACTCCAGCGCATCTCGAACGCGGATGCGGCGCACGTGGATGTGATGGACAACCACTTCGTCCCCAATCTGACCCTGGGGTTGCCGGTCGTGGAACGATTGCAGGCCGTCTCCCTGATCCCCCTGGACCTGCACCTGATGATCGAGGACCCGGACCGGTGGGCCCCGGCGTACGCGGAGGCAGGGTGCGCGTCGGTGACGTTCCACGCGGAAGCCGCCACGGCGCCGATCAAGCTCGCGCGTGAACTGCGCGCGGCGGGTGCCCGAGCGGGACTCGCGGTGCGTCCGGCCACGCCGATCGAGCCGTACCTGGACCTACTGCCGGAGCTGGACATGTTGCTCATCATGACTGTGGAACCCGGCTTCGGCGGCCAGAAGTTCCTGGACGTGACCCTGCCCAAGCTGCGCCGCGCCGCGGCGGCGGTCAAGGCCCACGGGGGCACGATCGCGCTGCAGGTGGACGGCGGGATCACGGAGGAGACCATCGTGCGCGCCGCGGAGGCTGGGGCGGACACGTTCGTCGCCGGTTCCGCGGTCTACGGCCAGGACGACCCCGCCGCCGCGATCGAGGCACTCCGCAGGACCGCGCGGGAGCACCGGGCCTGAATTTATGCGGGCCCCGATGACGGGTCCGCGGAGAACGCCCTGCCTGTCAGCGCAGGTCCAGGAGTTCACGCAGTTCCGTGAAGGCGCCGCGCACCACGGTGTAGTGCGCCCACTTGCCGCGCTGCTCGCGTGTGAGCAGTCCGGCGTCCACCAGCTTCTTGAGGTGATGACTCACGGTGGGCTGGCTGATGTCGAGGACGTCCAGCAGGTCGCAGGCGCACACTGTGTCGCAGCCCTGCGCGGCGATGTGGGAGAGCAACCGCAGGCGCGTCGGGTCGGAGAGCGCCTTGAGCTTCGCGGTCATGCGCTCGGCCTCGCCGGCCCCGAGCGGCGAGGAGGCGAGCGAGCAGCACTCGGTTGCTTTCTCATCGATCAGCTCGGGTCGTTGCGCGGGTGCTTTCATACCGAGATTTTACATTGACGGACATCTATATGACCTCGTAGCGTGTGTCTCATAGATGACCGTCGATACGAGGAGCTCGCCGCCCGTGAGTACCACCATCGCCTCCGCACCGGTGAGGCAGAGCATGTCGTTCCTGGACCGGTGGTTGCCGGCCTGGATCCTGCTGGCCATGGGCGTGGGCCTGCTGCTGGGCCGGCTGGTGCCGGGGCTGAACACGGCCTTGGAAGCCATGACGATCGGACAGGTGTCGCTGCCGATCGCAGTCGGTCTGCTGGTGATGATGTATCCCGTCCTGGCGAAGGTGCGCTACGACGAGACCCGCCGCGTGACCGGCGACAAGCGATTGCTGGGCCTGTCGCTCGTGCTCAACTGGGTCGTGGGACCGGCGTTGATGTTCGTGCTCGCCTGGGTGTTCCTGCCCGATCTGCCCGAGTACCGCACCGGGTTGATCATCGTGGGCCTGGCCCGGTGCATCGCCATGGTCCTGATCTGGAACGACCTCGCATGCGGCGACCGGGAGAGTGCGGCCGTGCTCGTGGCCATCAACTCCGTCTTCCAGGTCGTAGCCTTCGGCGCTCTTGGGTGGTTCTACCTCCAGGTCCTGCCGTCGTGGCTGGGGCTGCCCACCACCACGGCCGAATTCTCCGTGGGGGCGATCGTAGGATCCGTCCTGGTGTTCCTCGGCATCCCGCTGCTCGCAGGCTTCCTCACCCGCGTCCTGGGTGAACGGGCGAAGGGCCGGGACTGGTACGAGGAGAAGTTCCTCCCCGCGATCGGCCCGTGGGCCCTGTACGGCCTCCTGTTCACCATCGTGATGCTCTTCGCGCTCCAGGGGGACGCCATCACCTCACAGCCCCTCGACGTGGTCAGGATCGCGCTGCCGTTGCTCGTGTACTTCGCTCTGATGTTCGTCATCGGCCTCTTCGCCTCGAAAGCGGTGGGGCTCGACTACGGCAAGTCGGCCACGGTGGCTTTCACCGCGTCGGGCAACAACTTCGAACTGGCGATCGCCGTGGCCATCAGCACCTTCGGCGTCACCTCCGGGCAGGCACTGGCCGGCGTCGTGGGGCCGTTGATCGAAGTGCCCGTCCTGATCGGCCTGGTCTACGTGGCCCTGTGGGCCGGCCCGCGCGTGTTCCCGAACGATTCCTCCGTCCCCACCCACCGAACCCGGGAGACCGCATCATGAGCGCACCATCACCCACGAAACCGACCGTGCTCTTCATCTGCGTCCACAACGCGGGCCGCTCCCAGATGGCGGCGGGCTACCTGGCCGCGATGTCAGGCGGGAGCATCGATGTCCGTTCGGCCGGGTCCGAACCGGCAGAGAGCCTGAACCCGGTGGCCGTGGAGGCAATGGCTGAGGAGGGCATCGATATCACCGCAGCCGTGCCCACGATCCTGCGGACGGAGCAGGTCAGGGCCTCCGACGTCGTCATCACCATGGGCTGTGGGGACACCTGCCCCGTGTTTCCGGGCAAGCGCTACGAGGACTGGGACCTCGACGACCCGGCCGGTCAGCCCCTCGCGGACGTGCGCAGGATCCGCGACGACATCAAGGCCCGCGTCACCGGACTGCTCTCGGATCTGCAGGGCCGTGAGAACGGCCAGAAAACCAGGACGTGACCGCCCGGTGCCCCCGATCACGGGCATGGTGAGGCCGCGTGGCATAATGAGCGCAGCAACGTGTTCCGGGGTCGGTGCAATTCCGAACCGGCGGTGACAGTCCGCGAACCGTGAACACCGTGCACAGCACCGAGCAGGTTCCCGTGGGAACCACCGGGGATGCGCACGGAGGGATCGGCCGAACCGGTGGAAATCCGGTACCGACAGTACAGTCTGGATGGTAGGCACACGTGAGCGTCACGGCGTCCTGACCGTGCGCGGTCGCACGCGATCGCGGTCCGTCGGGTGGTGCTGTGACGTGCTCCGCCGCGCGATCGTGTTCGACGCGTGTGCGCATTCCTCCCCGGGACCACCGACAGTGGCGGGTGAGAGGAGACACCGTGGACGTCCTGCGTTGGTTGTTTGACGCGCAGTTGCGGGTGGGCGACGGTTTCATCCTGTGGCGCGAGGTGCTCGGCAACGTGTTCGGGCTGCTGTCCGCGCTGGGCGGAATGCGCCGCAAAGTGTGGGCGTGGCCCGTGGGGATCGTGGGCAACGCGATCCTGCTGACCGTCTTCCTGGGCGCGGTGTTCGACACCCCCAACCCCGTGAACCTGTTGGGCCAGGCCGGCCGTCAGGTCATGTTCATCGCGGTGTCCGTGTACGGCTGGGTGCAGTGGCGCCGGTCCCGCGGGGCGTCCGAGGAGGCCGTGTCCCCGCGTTGGGCCACCGCCCGC
This sequence comes from Kocuria sp. CPCC 204721, assembly GCF_040980945.1. NCBI lineage: Bacteria > Bacillati > Actinomycetota > Actinomycetes > Micrococcales > Micrococcaceae > Kocuria > Kocuria sp. CPCC 204721. Next base: position 286,919 of record NZ_JAVKPO010000002.1, on the reverse strand, counting down.
GAACGCGTGTTCCTCGTGGTCGCCCTCGTGTTCGGGACGGCACTTCTCACGCCCATCTTCCGTGCCCTGGGCTCGTACGAACCCGTGTGGGCGGACGCCTGGATCTTCATGGGCTCGCTGCTCGCAACGCTCGGGATGGCCAAGGGCTGGGTCGAGTTCTGGCTGTTGTGGGTCGCCGTGGACATCGTGGGCGTGCCCCTCCTGTTCTCCGCCGGTTACTACGCCTCGGGCTTGATGTACGTGTTCTACGGCGCGTTCACGCTCGCAGGGTTCTTCGTGTGGTGGCGCGTGAACACGCGCCAGCGCCGTCGCGCGACGATCGAGACGGGCTTCCCGGACCTGCGCCTGTCCGTGGGTGAGGACGAGAAGTGACGGCGTACAACGGCGCCGCTGCGCCGGGGCCCGAGCCCCGCTCCCGTCCGGGGGCGGGGCCGTCCCGCGACTACTCGGCCGCGGAACACGAGGCGATGCGCGCGGCTCTGGAAGCGGCTCGGCGGGGGATCCGCGGGGCCAATCCCGTGGTGGGCGCCGTGATCCTCTCCGCCGCGGGGGAGATCCTGCACGTGGGTCATCACCGCGGGGCGGGCACCCCGCATGCGGAGGCGGACGCCCTGCATCTGGCCCGTGAGGCGGGGACACCTCTCGAGGACACCACCATGGTCGTGTCCCTCGAACCCTGCAACCACACCGGACGCACCGGCCCGTGCTCGCGCGCGATCCTCGACGCGGGGATCCCCCGGGTCATTTACGCGGTGGCCGACGGCACGGACACCGCCCGCGGGGGCGGCGCGTTCCTCGCCGCACACGGGGTGGACGTGCGTCAGGGGCTGCTCGCGAGGGAAGCCCACGATCTCAATGACCGCTGGTTCATTGCCCAGCATGATGCGCGACCGTTCGTGACGCTAAAACTCGCTCAGACGATCGACGGCCGCGTGGCCGCCGCGGACGGGACGAGCCAGTGGATCACGGGTGCACCCGCTCGGGATCAGGGCCACGCCCTGCGCACCCGGGTGGACGCGATCCTGGTGGGCGGCGGGACCCTGCGCGCGGACGACCCGACCCTGACCGCGCGGGATGCCGCGGGTGAACCCCTCGCGCGGCAACCCCTGCGGGCAGTCATGAGCACCCGCCCCGTGCCCGCGGATGCCAAGGTCCGGCGCGGCGTCGTCGACCGCGGGCCCCGGGAAGACACCGAACGTGGAGCCCCGGGAGACACCGGAACGGATCACGGAGAGGTCGCATGCGCCGACCGCGGGCACGACGGGCGGTTCATCCACCTCACCACGCACGATCCCGCCGAGGCGTTACAACACCTCCGTGAACGCGGGGTTTCCCACGTGCTCGTGGAAGGCGGGCCCACGGTGTCCGCCGCGTTCCTCGCCGCCGATCTCGTGGACGAGCTGTGGTTGTACCAGGCCCCGCTGATCCTCGGGGACGGCGCGGCGTCGGTCGCGTCGCTCGGGATCGGGACGCTTGCCGCGGCGTCGTCATGGCGCGGTGACCCCGTGCGGCACCCGGCGGACCTCGCGCGCCCCGGCCACGAAGAGGCCACGGAGCAGATGGAGGCGATCAGCCGCGTGGGCGTCGATGGACGGTGGCACTTGCGGCCCGCGGGTCCCGTACCCGACGCCCCATGACACGCCCCTGAACTGACGCAGCACACCAAGACCTCGCGCCGGGAAGTTCCCGAGAACCCCGCGCACCCCGGATCCCCAAGGAGAATCAGTGTTCACCGGAATTGTCGAAGCCCAGGCCACCGTGGAACGTGTGGAACGGTTGGCGCAGGACGCCGCCCGGCTGCACGTGTCCGCGGGGCCACTCGTCGCGGACCTGCCCCACGGCGGCTCACTCGCGGTCAACGGGGTGTGCCTGACCGCGGTCCCCTCGGGCGCGGCGGGGGACTTCACCGCGGACGTCATGGGCGAGACACTGCGCCTGACCACCCTGGGGGCGCTCGGACACGGTGACCTGGTGAACGTGGAACGCTGCACCGCAGCCGGGCAGCGCCTGGACGGGCACGTGGTCCAGGGGCACGTGGACGGCGTGGGCACCGTGGTGCAGCGCACGTCCCACACCGGATGGGAGACCGTGCGGATCAGAGTCCCCGTGGCACTTGCGCGCTACATCGCGGTCAAGGGTTCGATCGCCGTGGACGGCGTGTCCCTCACGGTCACTGCGGTGAACTCCACGGACGAGCCCGAGGCGTGGTTCGAGGTGGGGCTGATCCCGGAGACCCTGCGCGCGACCACGCTCGGCGCTCGCACGCCGGGTTCCACCGTCAACCTCGAGGTGGACGTGCTCGCCAAGTACGCCGAGCGCCTGGCCTCGTACGCGGCACCCGCGACACCGCGCGGCGTCGCCCTCGATCCGGTCGCGGACGCCGTGGCCGCGATGGCCTCGGGCGCCGCGGTCGTTGTCGTGGACGACGAGGACCGGGAGAACGAGGGCGACCTGGTGTTCGCGGCCCAGCACGCGACCCAGCCCCTCATGGGCTTCACGATCCGGCACAGCTCCGGGGTGGTGTGCGTGCCCATGACCGACGAGCGCGCGGACCGGCTTGCCCTGCCGCCCATGACCGAGCACAACGAGGACGCCAAGGCCACGGCGTACACCGTGACGTGCGACGCCCGCACCGGGATCACCACCGGGATCAGCGCGCGGGACCGGGCGCTGACCACGCGACTGCTCGCGCTGCCCGGCACCACCGCGGCCGAGCTCACGCGGCCCGGCCACATCCTGCCGCTGCGCGCGGTCCCTGGCGGGGTGCGCGAACGCGCGGGGCACACCGAGGCCGCCGTGGAGCTCGCGCGGCTCGCGGGGTGCGAGCCCGTGGGTGCGATCGCGGAGATCGTCGACGACGCCGGGCAGCCCCTGCGCGCCCCCGCCCTGCGGCGGTTCGCGGACGAGCACGGGCTCGTAATGATCAGCATCGCCGATCTGATCGCCCACCTGGACGCGACGGATGCCGCTGAGGACGCCGTCCCGCGGGCGGCCGCGAACGACGCCGGCGCCGCGGCTCAGGACGCGAAGGGCACAACTCGACCGAGCGCCGTCGACGTCGCCGGGGGCGCCACCGCGCCGTCGGTGGACACCACGGGGGAGGGAGACCGCATCGCATGAGCGTTTTCGACCACGGTGAGATCCCCGAACACGCGTCACCGGCCGACAATCACGCGGCGCCGGGAGCGGAGCCCCTGCACCACAGCGACCCCGTGACCGTGCCCTCCGAGTACGGCACGTTCTCGGTGACCGGTTGGCGCGTTCCGGAGCCGTCGGGGATCCCCGCCGCCGAGCACGTCTCCCTCACGGCACCCCCGCCCGCCGACGAAGCCGCTCTGCCACCGTTGCTGCGGCTGCATTCCGAGTGCCTCACCGGGGACGTCTTCGGCTCGTGGCGCTGTGACTGCGGACCGCAACTGCACCTTGCGCTGGAACGGATCTCCCGCCACGGGGGCACGGTGCTGTACCTGCGCAACCACGAGGGCCGCGGGATCGGGCTGATCAACAAGCTGCGCGCCTACAAGCTCCAGGACGGCGGAGCGGACACCGTGGACGCCAACACCATGCTCGGGCTGCCCGCGGAGGCCCGGGACTACACCGCCGCCGCCCGGATCCTCGCGGCCATGGGCCTGACCACGGTGCGGCTGCTGACCAACAACCCGGACAAGGTCGCCAAGCTCGAGGCGCTGGGGATCACCGTGGCGGACGTGATCCCCCACGAGGTCCACGCGCGCACCGAGAACCTGGACTACCTGCGCACCAAGCGCGACCGCATGCACCACCACCTGACCCACCTCAACCCAGGAGAAACATCATGAGCGGACACGGCGCCCCGACCACCCTCGCCTCGGACCTCGATGCCTCGGACCTGACCGTGGCCGTGGTCGCCGCGAGCTGGCACACGACGATCATGGACGGGCTGCTCGACGGCGCCCTGCGCGCCCTCACGGAAGCGAACACCGGCACGGTCGTGCGGGTGCGCGTACCCGGGAGCTTCGAGCTGCCCGTGGCCGCCCGCCGCCTGGCGGAGACGGCGGACGCGGTGGTCGCGCTCGGCGTCGTCATCCGCGGCGGCACCCCGCACTTCGACTACGTGTGCCACGCCGCGACCTCCGGACTCACGGACGTGTCCGTGGCCACCGGGACCCCGGTGGGCTTCGGCGTACTCACGTGTGACACGGAGGAACAGGGCCTGGACCGCGCCGGCCTCGAGGGCTCGCACGAGGACAAGGGCTACGAGGCCGCCCACGCCGCCCTGAGCACCGCCCTGACCCTGCGCGAGCACGGGGTCTGAACGGAGCAGACGCTCGCGGCCGGTCCGCCACGCTCGATCCGCGGAGGCCGGCCGCGAGCGGCGTGCATGTGCCACGCGTTCGGGACGGGCACGCGCACCCATTACCCTGAAGGGGTGAAAACCTTCGAAGACCTCTTCACCGAACTGCGCACCAAGGCCGAGCAACGCCCCGAGGGATCCAGGACCGTCACGGAACTGGACTCCGGGATCCACGGCATCGGGAAGAAGGTCGTCGAGGAGGCCGCCGAGGTCTGGATGGCGTGCGAGTACGAGTCCGACGCCGAGGCCGCGGAGGAGATCTCCCAGTTGCTCTACCACGTGCAGGTCATGATGATCGCCAAGGGTATGAGCCTCGAGGACGTCTACAAGTACCTCTGAGCCCCGCGCGTCACCCGCTCCGGGCACCGCCCCGATCCCCGTCATCTGCGCCCCGCGGAAAGGAATCCCATGCTGCGAGTAGCCGTGCCCAATAAGGGCGCGCTGTCTGAAGCCGCCATCACCATGCTCATCGAGGCCGGTTACCGGCAGCGGCGCAGCACCCGGGAACTCGTGCTGGTGGACAACGACAACCACGTGGAGTTCTTCTACCTGCGCCCGCGGGACATCGCGATCTACGTGGGTGGCGGCACCCTGGACCTGGGGATCACCGGACGGGACCTGCTGCTCGATTCCGGCGCGGAGGCCGAGGAAGAGCTGGGCCTGGACTTCGCCCGTTCCACCTTCCGGTTGGCCGGCCCGCGCGGCCAGTTCGAGTCCGTGCAGGAACTCGAGGGCAAGCGGATCGCCACGAGCTACCAGTTGCTGCTGGAGCGTTACCTCGCGGACCGCGGCGTGGATGCCGAGGTCGTGCGCCTGGACGGCGCCGTAGAATCCTCCATCCGGTTGGGTGTCGCGGACGCGATCGCGGACGTCGTGGAGACCGGCAACACCCTGCGCGCGGCGGGTCTCGAGATCTTCGACGAACCGATCATGACCTCCGAGGCGCTGCTCATCCGCCGCGGCGACGAACCGGAACCCGAGGGACTGCGCGTGCTGCGACGTCGTCTGCAGGGTGTGCTGGTCGCGCGGCAGTACGTGATGATGGACTACGACATCACCGAGGACCTGCTGGCCGCCGCCACCGAGATCACCCCGGGTATGCAGGGCCCCACGATCTCCCCGCTCGGTCACGACGGCGCGGTGGCCGTTCGCGCGATGGTGCGCAAGAGCGACACCAACAAGGTCATGGACGCGCTCTACGAGGTGGGGGCCCGGGCCATCCTGGTCTCACCCATCCAGGCCGCGCGGATCTGACGCGGGCGCGGGCGAAGAGAAGTCGAGAGCAGTGAGGACGGTGGCGTAATGGGTGTGGCCGTACGAGTCATTCCGTGTCTGGACGTCGACGCCGGGCGCGTGGTCAAGGGCGTGAATTTCGAGAACCTGCGGGACGCGGGGGATCCTGTGGAACTCGCGGCGCGCTACAACCTGGCCGGCGCGGACGAGCTCACGTTCCTGGACGTGACCGCGTCCTCGAGCGAGCGGGACACCATGTTCGACGTCGTGGCCCGCACCGCAGAGAAGGTGTTCATCCCCCTGACCGTGGGCGGCGGCGTGCGCACGGCGCAGGACGTGGACCGGTTGCTGCGCTGCGGCGCGGACAAGGCCTCGATCAACACCGCGGCGGTCACGCGCCCGGAGGTCATCGACGAGATCACGAACCGCTTCGGCAACCAGGTGCTCGTGCTGTCCCTGGACGCGAAACGCACGGGCAACACCCCGTCCGGTTTCGAGGTCACCACGCGCGGTGGGCGCACGCTCACGGGCCTGGACGCGCTCGAGTGGGCCCGGGAGGCCGAGCAACGCGGGGTCGGGGAGATCCTGCTCAACTCGATGGACGCGGACGGGACCCGCGAGGGCTTCGACCTGGAGATGATCTCCGCCGTGCGGGATCGGGTAAACGTTCCGCTCATCGCGTCGGGCGGGGCCGGGGCACCCGAGCACTTCCCGCCCGCGGTCGCCGCCGGCGCGGACGCGGTGCTGGCGGCCTCGGTGTTCCACTTCGGCCCGGACGACGCGATCGCGGACGTCAAGAACGCCCTGCGTGCCGCAGGTTACGAGGTGCGCTGATGTCCCAGAACCAGGAGACCCGGATGAGTACCGCCACGGACGAGTTCACGACCCACAACCTGGACCCCCGCATCGCCGAGCAGCTCTCGCACAACGAGGCGGGACTCGTGGCGGCGATCATCCAGCAGTACGACACCAAGGAGGTGCTCATGCTGGGCTGGATGAACGACGAGGCCCTGCACCGCACCCTGACCGAGGGTCGCGTGACCTTCTGGTCGCGGTCCCGCCAGGAGTACTGGCGCAAGGGGGACACCTCCGGGCACTACCAGAGCGTGCACTCCGTGAGCCTGGACTGTGACGGGGACGCCCTGCTCGTGCAGGTGGACCAGCACGGCGCGGCATGCCACACGGGCTCGCGCACGTGTTTCGACGATCGAGACCTCCACGCGGAACAGGCGGTTTAAATGCACGAACTCGGCAGTATCACCCCCACCCTTGAGGAGTTCCGGCAGTATGCCGCGACCCGCCGCGTGATCCCGGTGCGCACCACGGTGCTCGCGGACTCACTGACCCCCGTGGGTCTGTACCGCGCGCTCGTGACCCGCGAGGGCGAACCCCGCCCGGGCACGTTCCTGCTCGAGTCCGCCGCGGAGGGCGGGGTGTGGTCCCGCTACTCGTTCGTGGGGGCCGGTTCCGTGGCCACGCTGACCTCCCGGGACGGGCAGGCGCACTGGATCGGTGACGCACCGGCCGGGGCACCGGTGGACGGTGATCCCCTCGACGCCCTGCGCGCGACCATGCAGTTGCTGCACACCGCACCCTTCGAGGGCGTCCCACCGCTCACGAGCGGGATGGTGGGTTTCGTGGGCTGGGAGGCCGTGCGCCGCTGGGAGACCCTGCCCAACCCGCCCGAGGATGACCTGCACATGCCCGAGCTGGCCATGAACCTGGTCGCGGACATGGCCGTGCACGACAGCAAGGACGGCTCCGTGCTGCTCGTGGCCAATGCCGTGAACGTCAACGGCACGGACGAGAACGTGGATGCCGCCTACCACGACGCCGTGTCCCGGTTGCGCTCCATGGTGACCCGCCTGGCCACCCCGCTCGAGCGCACTACGGTGTCCATCGCGGAGCAGGGAGCACCGGAGCTCACGGACGTGGAGTCCGTCGCGCGCCAGTCGTGGGACCGGGAGCTGTTCATGTCCGCGATCGACCGCGGCAAGCAGGCGATCGTGGACGGCGACATCTTCCAGGTGGTGGTCTCGCGCCGCTTCGAGGCTGAGTGCCACGCGAGCTCGCTGGACGTCTACCGCACGCTGCGCCGGATCAACCCGAGCCCGTACATGTACCTGTACTCGTTCGAGGACGCCCAAGGTCGGCCGTACTCGATCGTGGGTTCCTCACCCGAAGCGCTCGTGACGGTCACGGGCCGCCAGGCCATGACCCACCCGATCGCGGGCTCCCGCCCGCGAGGTGCCACGGTGGACGAGGACGTGGCCCTGGGCCAGGACTTGCTCGCGGACGAGAAGGAACGCGCGGAGCACCTCATGCTCGTGGACCTGGCCCGCAACGATCTCTCCAAGGTCGCCGAGCCCGGCAGCGTGGACGTGAGCGAGTTCATGGAGATCGAGCGTTTCAGCCACATCATGCACCTGTGCTCCACGGTGGTCGCGCGCATGCGCGAGGACGTCACCGCCTACGACGTCCTCGCCGCCACGTTCCCCGCGGGCACGCTCTCGGGCGCGCCCAAGCCTCGCGCGTTGCGCCTGCTCGACGAGTACGAACCGCTGCGCCGGGCCGTCTACGGCGGCGTCGTGGGCTACATGGACTTCGCGGGGAACATGGACATGGCGATCGCGATCCGCACGGCGCTGCTGCTCGAGGGTACGGCGTACGTCCAGGCGGGCGGCGGTATCGTGGCTGATTCGGATCCCGAGTCCGAGGCCCAGGAATCCCTCAACAAGGCCACCGCGCCGTTGCGCGCCGCGCTGATCGCCCAGACCCTGCGCGAGCCGGGCACGGACACCCGGGCCTCCCGTCCCCCGAGGAGCTGACGTTGCTGCGCCGCACCGCACCCGCCGTCCTGGTCACGCTGTTGTGTGCCCTGGCGTTGTTCGCCACGACCACCGCCACCTGGATCCACGCGGACGTCCCCACGTCCCTGCAGTCGGTCACGGTGGACGTCCCCGGGGCCGACGCCGCTCCGGCCGTCACCGCCCTGGGTCTTGTCGCCGCCGTGGCCGCGGTGGCCTCCACGCTGGGAGGCCGGGTGCTGCGCATGATCGTGGGCGCCGTCGTCGCGCTAGCGGGCGTGGGCGCGGTGCTCGCGGTGCTGGCCGTCACGGGGGACTCGCGTGCGGCCGCGCAACCCACGGTTGGCGCGCAGACGGGTGTGATCAACGACGGCGGGGACTACGCCCTTACCGGGTGGCCGTGGGCCGCCGTGACCGCCGCGGTGCTGCTCGCACTGTGCGGCGTGTGGCTCGCGGTGGTCGCCCGGCACGCGCGACGGCGCAATGCGCAACGCTACGATCGCGCTGCGGTCGCCGGCAGCGTGGGAACCGCCGCGACGACGGCCGCGATGCACCCGCGGGGTGGCGAGGCCTCGGCCGGGGAGACCCAGGCCGCGGAGCACGCGGACGACATCGACACGTGGGACGCGCTGACTCGCGGCGACGACCCTACACAAACCGACTGAACCGCGTGGGCTGCGGCGCGCACGCGCCGGGAAGTGGCACAATGGGGTCAGAGAATCCTCGGTCCCACGGCTCACGCGGGACCGGCAATCCAAGAGCCGAGCGGCTCAACCGGCACGGGAGAGTGGACACGCATGTCGAACACCGATCAGATCATCCTGGACCACACCGCCGCGGTGGGCCACGGCAACACCGTGGCCGCGTGGGCCTGTGTGGGCGTGATGACCGTGGGTGTCATCGTGGGCTGCGTGGGTTTCGTGATGGCTTCGGTCCCTGTGACGGTCGTGGGCATCGGTCTGATCATCGTGGGCGTGATCGTGGGCGGCGTGCTCAAGTCCATGGGGTACGGCAAGGGCGGGTCCAAGACCAAGTCCCACTGATCGCCGCAGGGGATCGGTACCGCATTCATCCGTCGATGACCAGTTCCGCGCTGTCGGGGAACTGGTCATCGTCGTCCGTGCGCCGGGTGCACCGCACGCCGGCGTGCACCGAGAACTAAGTGAGGAATCGCATGACGCAGCAGCACACCGGTACGGTGCTGGACCGGATCATCGAGGGGGTGCGCGAGGACCTTGAGACCCGGAAGGCATCGGTGTCCCTGCAGGACGTGCGCCATGCCGCCGCGGAACAGACTCCCGCGCTGGACGCCGAGTCCGCCCTGCGCGGTGCGGATCCCGCGTCCGTGCAGGTGATCGCCGAGGTCAAGCGCTCGAGCCCGTCCAAGGGTGCGCTCGCAGCGATCGAGGACCCGGCGCAGCTGGCCGCCGCGTACGAGCGCGGTGGGGCCTCCGTGATCTCGGTGCTCACCGAGCAGCGCCGCTTCGGGGGCTCGCTCGCGGACCTCGACGCCGTGCGCCGCGCCGTGGGCATCCCCGTGTTGCGCAAGGACTTCGTGGTCGAGGAGTACCAGGTGTGGGAGGCCCGCGCGCACGGTGCGGACATCGTGCTGCTCATCGTGGCAGCCCTCGACGACGCCACCCTGCGGGAGCTGCTCGAACTGACCCACCACCTCGGCATGCATGCGCTCGTGGAGACGCACACCGAGGAGGAGATCGATCGCGCCGTCGCCGTGGGTGCGCGGATCATCGGGGTGAACACCCGCAACCTCAAGACCCTGGACGTGGACGTGGACACGTTCGGTCAGCTCGCCGAGCGGTTGCCACGCGAGGCCGTGATCGTGGCGGAGTCCGGTGTCCTGGGGGAGGAGCAGATCCGGTTGTACGCGGGCCACGGCGCCAACGCGGTGCTGACCGGTGAGGTGCTCGTGCGCGCCGAGGACCCCGCGCAGACCATCGGTCGCTTCCGGGAGGTCGGCGCAATGTCCCGGGCCGAGTACTTGGCTGGGGCCACCCCGACCGCCGCGCAGGAGGAACTCGCCGCGGCCCAGGTCTCGGGGGAGGCTTCCGCACGGGACGCCGAGTCTCTCCGGCACGCCCCGGGCCCTTACTTCGGGGACTTCGGTGGCCGGTGGATGCCCGAGTCCCTCGTGGCGGCCCTGGACGAACTGACCGAGACGTTCGACAAGGCTCGTACGGATGAGACCTTCCAGGACGAGTTCCAGCGGCTCTCCCGCGAGTACTCCGGCCGACCCTCCCTGCTCACCGAGGCCGAGCGCTTCGGCGCGGAACTCGGGGTGCGCGTGTTCCTCAAGCGTGAGGACCTCAACCACACCGGTTCCCACAAAATCAACAACGTGCTGGGGCAGGCCCTGTTGGCCCGGCGCATGGGCAAGACACGGCTGATCGCCGAGACAGGCGCGGGCCAGCACGGTGTGGCCACGGCCACCGCAGCGGCTCTGTTCGGCATGGAGTGCTGCGTGTACATGGGCGAGGAGGACACGCGCCGCCAAGCGCTCAACGTCGCGCGCATGCGGCTGCTGGGCGCGGAGGTCGTGGCCGTGAAGAACGGTTCCCGCACCCTCAAGGACGCGATCAACGAGGCCCTGCGGGACTGGGTCGCGTCCGTGGAGACCACTCACTACCTGCTCGGCACCGCCGCCGGACCGCACCCGTTCCCGGCTATGGTCCGCTACTTCCACGAACAGATCGGTGAGGAGGCCCGCGCGCAGATCCTCGAGCAGACAGGCCGCCTCCCGGACGCCGTGACCGCGTGCGTGGGCGGCGGGTCCAACGCGATCGGGATCTTCCACGGCTTCCTGGACGATGAGTCCGTGCAGCTCTACGGCAACGAGGCCGGGGGTGACGGCGTGCAGACCGGCCGCCACGCCGCGACCATCACACTGGGCCGACCGGGCGTGCTGCACGGCGCCAAGACGTTCCTCATGCAGGACCCGGACGGGCAGACCGTGGAGTCCCACTCGATCTCCGCCGGCCTGGACTACCCCGCCGTGGGGCCGGAACACTCCTACCTGCACTCGATCGGGCGCGTGAACTACGAAGCGGTCACGGACGTCCAGGCCATGGACGCCTTCCGGCTGCTGTGCCGCACCGAGGGCATCCTCCCGGCCATCGAGTCCTCCCACGCGCTCGCCGGCGCCCGCGAGGTCGCTGCCCGCTGGGTCGCGGAACTCGGGCCCGAGGAAGCGGCGCAGAAGATCATCGTGGTCTCGCTCTCCGGGCGCGGCGACAAGGACGTGGCCACCGCGGGGGAATGGTTCGACCTCCTCCCGCAGGACAGCCACGAGGAACGCGTGGCGCAGAAAGGCGAACAACTGTGAGCACCACCGAGCACACCCCTGCGGGCTTGACCGAACGCATCGTCCCGCGTGACCTCACGCGCAGCGCGGACTCCGCGCTGTCGCGGCGGATCGAACAGTGCAAGGCCGAGGGCCGCCCGGCCCTCGTGGGCTATCTGCCCGCCGGGTACCCCACCGTCGAGGAGTCCGCCGCCGCCGCCGTGGCCCTGGGTCGCAACGGCGCGGACATCATCGAGATCGGCATCCCCTACTCGGACCCCGTGATGGACGGACCGGTCATCCAGGCGGCGACCACCCAGGCGCTCGCCAACGGTTTCCGGGTTGAGGACGCGTTCACCGTGGTGCGCGCCGTCGCCGAGCAGACGGACGCGGTCCCCGTGGTGATGACGTACTGGAACCCCGTGCTGCAGGCGGGCGTGGACGAGTTCGCGCGCCGGCTCAAGGACGCCGGGGGAGCCGGGATCATCACCCCGGACCTGATCCCGGACGAGGCCTCGGAATGGTTCGCGGCCTCCGAAGAGCACGGTCTGGACCGGATCTTCCTGGTGGCCCCGTCCACCACCCGTGAGCGCATGGACATGACTGTGAGCGCGGCCTCCGGCTTCGTGTACGCGGTGTCCGTGATGGGCGTGACCGGGACCCGGGACCAGGTGTCCTCGGCCGCCGAGGACGTCGTCGCCCGCGCACGCGGGGCCGGTGCGGAGCGGGTGTGCGTGGGCCTGGGGGTGTCCAGCCGCGAGCACGTGCTGGAGATCGGGGCGTACGCGGACGGCGTGATCGTGGGCACGGCTCTCGTGCGCGCGCTCGGTGAGGGCGGGCCGCAGGCCGTGGGTGAGCTCGCCGCGCACCTCGCGGGACGCGACTGATGCCGCCGGTGCTGCCCGCCTCCATCCCGTCCCCGAGCATCAGCAGCATCCACCTAGGGCCGCTCACGGTGCACTTCTACGCGCTGTGCATCCTGCTCGGGATGGCCCTGGCCATCTGGCTCACCATGCGGCGCTGGAAGCAGTGCGGTCAGGACCCGGACGTACTGTGGGACATCGTGTTCTGGGCGGTGCTCGCCGGGATCGTGGGGGCGCGCGCCTACCACGTGCTGATCACGGACCCCGCCGGGTACTTCGGGCCCGGCGCGGACCCCCTGGCCGTCTTCCGGATCTGGGAGGGCGGACTCGGCATCATGGGTGCCGTGCTGTTCGGCGCCGTGGCCGCGTGGTTCGTCTCGCGCAAGAACGGGTTGTCGCTCGCCGTGTTCGCGGACTGCGTGGCCCCCGGACTCCTGCTTGCCCAGGCCGTGGGACGGTGGGGCAACTGGTTCAACCAGGAACTGTTCGGCAGACCCACCACACTGCCGTGGGGGCTCGAGATCTCCCCGGCGTCCCCGAACTTCCCCGCGGGGCTGCCCGCGGACACGCTGTTCCACCCCACATTCCTGTATGAGAGCCTGTGGAACCTGCTGGGTGTGGTGCTGCTGCTCGCAATCGACCGCCGCATGCGGGACCCGCACGGGCGGATCTTCGCGCTGTACATGATCTACTACGGGATCGGGCGACTGCTCATCGAGCTGTTCCTGCGCGTGGACCCGGCCCTGATGATCGCCGGTGTGCGCGTGCACGTGTGGACCTCGCTGCTGATCGTCATCGCGGGCATCCTCCTCTTCGCGGTCCTGGGTAGGCGTGCCCGCTCTCGTGCCGGGGCAGCGGCCGAGCCTGCCCGGGCCGTGCGTTCCTGACGCGTCCTCCGGGTCTCCGACCACGACGCCGCACGCGGACCCCGCAGAGCTCTTCACGACTGCGCGGGGCCCGCGTCGTCGTCCGTGCGATCCGTCACGCATGTTCGGGTGACGTGGCCTACGTGGTAAATTACCCGAGCACCGTGCCTGTCCCGCTCATCCGTGGGACCCGCCGGTTCGATCCACGGCCCACGGGCCGCTTCCTTCCGCAACGGGGCGGACACGCGCGTCACCTGGATCCCGCGTCGCCCGCTGCGCACCCACCGAGTGCTCCCCGGGCCTCGTCCGACGCATTCGACCTGCCGGCCCTTGGTGAGGAGTACCGCCATGAGCAGTGACCAGATAGCAGCCCCGAACTCCCGCGAGCAGCATCGCGTGAGCACCACGGATCCCGTTCGCCGGGACGCACCCGAACCACGCGACGCCGCCGAACCGGTGTCCCCGTTCGAGCGTTTCTCGGCGGTGCCCGAGGATCAGGGCCTGTACCGCTCGGAGGACGAGAAGGACGCGTGCGGTCTGGCCGTCGTGGCCACCCTGGACGGCGTGGCCTCCCACGACATCGTGGACGCCGCGCTCACGGCCCTGCGCAACCTCGAGCACCGCGGTGCGGTGGGTGGGGACGAGGGCACCGGGGACGGCGCCGGTCTGCTGACCCAGATCCCGGACGAGTTCCTGCGCGAGGTGGTGGACTTCCCGCTGCCGCCCCAGGGGGCCTACGTGGTGGGCACGGCGTTCATGCCCACCGGCGGTAAGCACCTCGAGGAGCTCAAGCGCTCGCTCGAGGAACTCGCCCGCATGGAACGCCTCACGGTCCTGGGCTGGCGGGACGTCCCCGTAGTCGACGACGCCGTGGGCGCGTCCGCGCGCGCCGTGATGCCAACGTTCGTGCAGTTCTTCGTCTCCGACAGCAGTCACAACGAGCGGGCGGCGTCCCTGTTTGCGCAGGACGCAACGTCCTACGATCCCGTGGCCGCCCAGCTCGAACTGGACCAGAAGGCGTTCCGCGTGCGCAAGCGCGCGCAGAACAAGTTCGGGGTGTACTTCCCGTCCTTCTCGTCCCGCACGCTCGTGTACAAGGGCATGCTCACCACGGCTCAGCTCGAACCGTTCTACCCGGACCTGTCCGATCCGCGGTTCACGACCAAGCTCGCGGTGGTGCACTCGCGCTTCTCCACCAATACGTTCCCGTCCTGGCCGCTCGCCCAGCCCATGCGAACGCTCGCACACAACGGTGAAATCAACACCGTAGTGGGCAACCGCAACTGGATGCGCGCACGCCAGTCCACGCTGTCCGGGGCCGTGCTGGGCCGCCAGCCCGAGGACCTGTTCCCCATCTGCTCGGAGGGCGCGTCCGACTCGCAGTCGCTCGACGAGGTCGCCGAGCTGCTCCAGCTCGCGGGCCGGCCCGTGACCGAGACCATGCTCATGCTGATCCCGGAGGCGTGGCAGAACCATGAGACCATGGATCCGCAGCTCAAGGCCTTCTACCAGTACCACGCCACGCTCATGGAGCCGTGGGACGGTCCCGCGTGCGTGTCCTTCACGGACGGAGTGCGCGTGGGCTCGGTCCTGGACCGCAACGGGTTGCGCCCGGGGCGGTTCTGGCAGACCGACGACGGTCTGGTGATCTTCGCGTCCGAGGTGGGCGTCGTGGACGTGGGGGAGCGCGTCGTCGTCCGCAAGGGCCGGGTGTCCCCGGGGACCATGTTCCTCGTGGACACGGACGAGGGCCGGATCGTGGAGGACCGCGAGATCAAGGCCGAACTCGCCGCCACCAAGCCGTGGCAGGACTGGGTGCGGGACTCGGTGCTGCCCATCACGGAGCTGCCCGAACGCGAGCACATGACCCACCCGCCGCACTCCATCCGGTTGCGGCAGAAGACCTTCGGCTACACCGAGGAAGAGCTCAAGCTGATCATCGGTCCCATGGCCGTGGCCGGCGCCGAGCCCATCTACGCGATGGGCACGGACACGCCCGTGGCAGTGCTGTCCAACCGCTCGCGGCTGTTGTTCGACTACTTCGTGCAGTCCTTCGCGCAAGTGACCAACCCGCCGCTCGACGCGATCCGCGAGGAACTCGTCACGTCCATGGCCGGTGCCGTGGGGCCCATGGCCAACATGCTCTCCACGCAGCAGACCCGGACGCGCCAGATCCAGCTGAACTTCCCGGTGATCGACAACGACCAGCTGGACCAGTTCGTGCACCTGGACGACGACGGCGTGCCCCTGAGCCTGCGCGTGCGCGGGCTGTACCGTCCCGTGGACGGTGCGGACTCGCTGCGGGCCCGGATCGCGGAGATCTGCGAGAAGGTCTCCGCGGCCGTGAACCGCGGGGTGCAGTTCGTCATCATCTCCGACCGGGATTCCAACGGCGTGTGGGCTCCCATCCCGTCCCTGCTGCTGACCTCCGCCGTGCACCACCACCTGTTGCGCTCGGCGACCCGCACCAAGGTGGCCCTGATCGTGGAATCGGGGGACGTGCGGGAGGTCCACCACGTGGCCCTGCTGCTGGGCTACGGGGCGTCGGCCGTGAACCCCTACCTGGCCATGGAATCCGCCGAGGAACTCGTGCGCCGCGGGGAGATCCGGGGGGTCACGGAAGAACAGGCCGTGGCGAACCTCATCAAGGCGCTGGGCAAGGGCGTGCAGAAGATCATGTCCAAGATGGGCATCTCCACCGTGCAGTCGTACTGCGGTGCGCAGACGTTCGAGGCCCTGGGCCTGTCGAGCGAGCTCGTGGACGACTACTTCGCGGGCACACGGACCCAGATCGAGGGTGTGGGTCTGGACGTGATCGCCGCGGAGATCCAGTCCCGACACCGCCTGGCCTATCCGGAGGACGGCGTCACCGAACCGCACCGGGACCTCGCCACGGGCGGCGAGTACGACTGGCGCCGCGAGGGACCGCGGCACCTGTTCGACCCGCACACGGTCTTCCGGTTGCAGCACGCGACCCGCACGGGCCGCTACGACATCTTCAAGTCCTACACGTCCCGCGTGGACGACCAGGCCAAGGAGCTCGCGACCCTGCGCGGACTCATGAGTTTCGCGTCCACGCGCGAGCCCGTGAACATCGACGAGGTGGAGCCCGTGAGCGAGATCGTCAAGCGGTTCTCCACGGGTGCCATGAGCTACGGCTCGATCTCCGCGGAGGCCCACGAGACGCTCGCGATCGCCATGAACCGTCTGGGCGCCAAGTCCAACACGGGCGAGGGCGGTGAGGACGTCGAGCGGCTGATCGACCCCGAGCGGCGTTCGGCGATCAAGCAGGTGGCCTCTGGCCGGTTCGGGGTCACGAGCCTGTACCTCGCGACCGCGGACGACCTGCAGATCAAGATGGCCCAGGGCGCCAAGCCCGGCGAGGGCGGGCAGCTCATGGCGCAGAAGGTCTACCCATGGATCGCGCGCACGCGCCACGCGACCCCGGGGGTTTCGCTGATCTCCCCGCCGCCGCACCACGACATCTACTCGATCGAGGACCTCGCGCAGCTGATCTACGACCTCAAGCACGCCAACCCTCGCGCTCGCGTGCACGTCAAGCTCGTGTCAGAACGCGGGATTGGCACGGTCGCGGCGGGCGTGACCAAGGCCAAGGCCGACGTCGTACTGGTCTCCGGTCACGACGGCGGCACGGGCGCGGCGCCCCTGAACTCGCTCAAGCACGCGGGCATGCCGTGGGAGCTGGGACTCGCGGAGACGCAGCAGACCCTGCGGCTGAACGGGCTGCGCGAGCGCGTGGTCGTGCAGGCGGACGGCCAGCTCAAGACGGGGCGCGACGTCGTCGTCGCCGCGTTGCTGGGCGCCGAGGAATTCGGCTTCGCCACGGCGCCGCTCGTGGTGGAGGGCTGCATCATGATGCGCAAATGCCATCTGGACACGTGCCCCGTGGGAGTTGCCACGCAGAACCCCGAACTGCGCAAGCGCTTCACGGGCAAGGCCGAGCACGTGGTGAACTTCTTCGAGTTCATTGCTCAAGAGGTGCGCGAGATCCTCGCCGAACTCGGGTTCCGCAGCATCGCGGAGGCCGTGGGGCACGCCGAGGTACTGCGCACGCGGGAGGCCGTGGCGCACTGGAAGGCCAAGGGGCTGGACCTGAGCCCCGTGCTCGATTCGTTCCGCGCAGAAGGGGTCACGGACGGACTGCGCAACACCGGCGTCCAGGACCACGAACTCGAGAAACACTTCGACACGAAGCTCATCCCGCTTGCGCAACCGGCGATCGAACGCGGTGAACCCGTGCGCGTACAGGAACGCGTGATCAACACGGACCGCGCCGTGGGCACGATGCTCGGATACACCGTGACCAGCGCGCTCGGGACCCGGGAACTGCCGGATGACACGATCGACGTGACCCTGACCGGTCAGGCCGGCCAGTCGCTGGGCGCCTTCGTGCCCCGCGGTATCACGCTGCGGCTCGAGGGGGACGCGAACGACTACACGGGCAAGGGCCTTTCCGGCGGACGGATCGTCGTGCGGCCCCCGCGCGACGCCGGATTCGTGGCCCACGAGAACGTGATCGCGGGCAACGTGATCGGTTACGGCGCCACGAGCGGCGAGATGTTCTTCAACGGCACCGTGGGGGAGCGCTTCCTGGTGCGCAATTCCGGGGCCACCGCGGTGGTCGAGGGCATCGGTGACCACGGCTGCGAGTACATGACCGGGGGTGTAGCCGTGGTGCTGGGTGAGACGGGCCGCAACTTCGGGGCCGGGATGTCCGGCGGTGTGGCATACGTGCTGGACCTGGACGAGCGGGACGTGAACAAGCAGGCCCGCGAGAGCGGTGAACTGCACCTCGAGCACCCGGACGCCAACGACCGTGAGTTGCTCGCCGACCTCATCAAGCGCCACGGTGAGGAGACCGGGTCCGAGTTCGCGCGCCAACTGCTCGCGGACCCGGACCGCACGATGTCGCGCTTCACCAAACTGCTGCCGCGGGACTACTCCGCGGTGCTTGCACTGCGCAACGAGGCCGAAGCCGCCGGGGACGACCCGGACGGCGACGGCACCTGGCACAAGATTCTGGAGGTGACCGGCCGTGGCTGATCCCCGTGGTTTTCTCAAGGTCCGCACACGCGAGGACCGTCCCAAGCGCCCCGTCCCGGTGCGCCTCATGGACTGGGCGGAGGTGCAGCAACGCCAGGAGGCGGGGACGCTGCACGAGCAGGCCGGGCGCTGCATGGACTGCGGTGTGCCGTTCTGTCACCAGGGGTGTCCCCTGGGCAACCTCATCCCCGAGTGGAACGACCTCGTGTGGCGTGACCGGTGGGACGAGGCCTCCGAGCGGATGCACGCGACCAACAACTTCCCGGAGTTCACCGGGCGCGTGTGCCCCGCGCCGTGCGAGTCCTCGTGCGTGCTCGGGATCAATCAGGAGCCCGTGACCATCAAGCAGGTCGAGTACGCGATCGGCGAGAAGGCGTTCGACGACGACCTCATCAAGCCCTACGTCCCGCAGCGGCTCGTGGGCAAGACGATCGCGGTGGTCGGTTCCGGTCCCGCCGGACTCGCGGCGGCCCAGCAGCTCACGCAGGCGGGGTTCACGGTGGCCGTGTACGAACGGGACGACCGGATCGGCGGTCTGCTGCGCTACGGCATCCCCGACTTCAAGCTCGAGAAGTCCGTGCTCGAACGCCGGCTCGAGATCATGCGCCAGGAGGGCACCAAGTTTCGCCCGGGCGTGGAGATCGGCACGGACATCACGTGGGACGCGCTGCGCAGGCGTTACGACGCCGTGATCGTGGCCACGGGTGCCACGCGGCCCCGTGAGCTCGCGATCCCCGGCCGTGAGCTCGCGGGGATCCACTACGCCATGGACTTCCTCGTGCGGGCCAACCACCTGGTGGCCGAGGACCACGTCCCCGACCCCATCGACGCGCGCGGCAAGCACGTGATCGTGTTGGGTGGCGGTGACACCGGTTCCGACTGCATCGGCACCGCGCTGCGCCAAGGTGCGGCGTCCGTGACGTCGCTCGCGATCGGTCGCAAGCCTCCCGTGGACCGCGCGGACGAGGAACCGTGGCCCATGATGCCCCGGGTCTTCGAGGTCTCCACGTCCCACGAAGAGGGTGGCGAACGCACGTACCTGGCCTCCACGGTGGAGTTCGTGGGGCAGGACGGCCGGGTCACGGGACTGCGCGTCGCGGAGACCGAGTACCGCGAGGACGGCTCCCGCGGTCCCGTGGCCGGCACCGAGAAGGTGTTGCCTGCGGACCTGATCCTGCTCGCCCTGGGATTCACGGGCAACGAGTCCCGCGAGCTCACCGAGCAGCTACCCGTAGCGCTGGACTCCCGGGACAATGTGGCGCGGGACGAGACCTACATGACCGCCGTGGACGGGGTGTTCTCGTGCGGTGACGCAGGTCGTGGGCAGTCGCTCGTGGTATGGGCCATCGCGGAGGGCCGGGCGTGCGCCGCTCACGTGGAACGCCACCTTACAGGCCAGACCCGGTTGCCAGAACCCGTGACCCCGTCCGAGCGGGCGATCGACCTGAGCCTGTGACCCGCCCGCATCCGTGATCCTCCCGGCACCCGCCATGAGTCCTGCCATATCAATTCCCAGGGCTCGTTGCTAAGGTAGGAACGGACATCGGCGAAGCGGCCGCGGTCGGGCAGCACCAGGCTGCTCAACCCGGCCGCTTCGTCATATGCACCAACCATCCGCCATTCGAAAGGGAGTCACCCATGCGTCGAGCGAAGATCGTGGCCACCATCGGCCCCGCCATCTCCTCGTACGAGAACGTCACCCAGGCGATCCAGGCCGGAATGAACGTGGCTCGCCTCAACATGAGTCACGGTGACCACACCGTGCACAATACGTCCTACGAGAACCTGCGCCGGGCCAGCGAAGAGCTGGGCACCACGGTCGCGATCCTCGCGGATCTGCAGGGGCCCAAGATCCGGCTGGGCAACTTCGCGGACGGCCCCCATGCGCTGGACGTGGGTGACACCTTCACGATCACGATCGAGGACGTCCCCGGCTCCAAGGAGCTGTGCTCCACGACCCACAAGGGCCTGCCCGGCGACGTCAACGTGGGGGACCCGCTGCTGATCGACGACGGCAAGGTCGCCCTGCGCGCCACGGCCGTGTCGGACACCGCCGTCACCACCGAGGTCGTGGTCGCCGGGACCGTGTCCGACCACAAGGGCATCAACCTCCCCGGCGTGGCCGTCAACGTCCCCGCACTGAGCGAGAAGGACGAGGCGGACCTGCGCTGGGCCCTGCAGCGCGGCGTCGACATCATCGCGCTGTCCTTCGTGCGGGACGCCCAGGACATCACCCGGGTGCATGAGATCATGGCGGAGGAGGATCGCAAGATCCCCGTGATCGCCAAGATCGAGAAGCCCCAGGCCGTGGATGCGCTGCACGAGATCATCGACGCGTTCGACGGCATCATGGTCGCCCGCGGCGACCTCGGTGTGGAGCTGCCGCTGGAGGCCGTGCCGATCGTGCAGAAGCGCGCGATCGAGCTCGCCCGCCGCTGGGCGAAACCCGTGATCGTGGCCACCCAGGTGCTCGAGTCCATGATCGACAACCCGCGCCCCACGCGCGCCGAGGCCTCGGACTGCGCGAACGCCGTGCTCGACGGCGCGGACGCCGTGATGCTCTCGGGCGAGACCTCGGTGGGCAAGTACCCCATCAAGACGCTCGAGACCATGTCGAACATCATCCTGGCCACCGAGACGCAGGGCATGGACCGCATGCCCCCGCTGGGCACCGAGCCCCGCACGCGCGGCGGCGCCATCACCCGCGCGGCGGTGACCATCGCCCGGCAGCTGGACGTGAACTACATCTGCACGTTCACCCAGACGGGTGACTCGGCCCGCCGGTTGTCCCGGTTGCGCCCGGAACGCCCGATCCTCGCGTTCACCCCCGAGAAGAGCGTGCAGGCGTGGCTGCAGTTGCTGTGGGGCGTCCAGCCCATCCGGGTGGATCGCGTGGAGCACACCGACGACATGACTCGTCAGGTGGACCACTACCTGCTCCAGCATGATCTCGCCAACACCGAGGACATGGTCATCATCTGCGCCGGTTCGCCCCCGGGCCACGCCGGGTCCACCAACCTCGTGAAGGTGCACCGCGTGGGCGACCTCCAGGACGCCGGCGAGGCACCCCAGCGCGAACCCCGCGAGCGCGTGGGGCCGTGGGGCGGCATGGCCGGTTCCGCCACGTGGCGGGAGCCGTGATCGGTCGCTGACCCACGCGGGTCGCCCGTATGGCGGACCGCTGCGAGCGGTTCTCGTCGCGGCATCTGCGTGTGGGTCTCGACCCGATGTTCTAGTGGAGTAAAGGCAGTCCGGACGCCGTCCGAGCTGCCTTTACTCCACTCTGCGTGCTGACCGTGGATGCTGATCGATCGCGCGAACAGCGGCTGGGGCCCTACGGTTTCCCAAAGGTTTTGCTACGTGCCTTGATCGGGGAGCCGGTCCCGCATGAGGGATTCGAGCAGCGTGATGGGCAGGGGCCGGTCGTAGGGAAACTTGATGAACCCGGCGCCGTACTCTTCCCCCGCAGCCGCTTCCCGTGACTGGTGGGGTGCGAAGAACTCGGGGCTGAACCGCAGGGAGCAGTGGTGCTTGAAGTTCTACAGCATGCACAGAGTGGTGTTGTCGTCGAGCACGGGCGGGCCTCCCCATTGCTGACAGGTTCCCGACCGGTCCACCCACCCGCCCGACCACGGATGCGGGAAGGCCCACGACCCCCGTGCATTCGCCCTGTGTTCGGCCACGAAAAACGGCCCCGCGGGTGCGAGGCCGTTCCAAAGGTGCTCCGACGGAGCGAGTTGTCGTGCCCAAGGTGGGACTCGAACCCACACATGTCTCCATACTGCATTTTGAGTGCAGCGCGTCTGCCAATTCCGCCACTTGGGCATGTCCGGGAAGGGGACCGTAGTGCGGGCCACCGCCGCCGGTGCGGATAACAGCATACATGATGGGTCTAGGCTGGAGACCGGTCCGCCCCTTCCGCGCCCGGGGGTGTGATGTGTCCCATGAGGCGCGTTCGCGGCACTCGTGGTTGGATGCCGTGTCGACACGACCAAGTTGTCCCCAAACCTAGGAGTCCCCGTGACGGATTCGTCGAACACCCCGGAGCCCACTGCGCCCGGGGCACAACGGTCGGGCGCCGCAGACCCTGGCGTCGCGCAGCCCGACACCGCCCGCGCCGAGACGACCCACGTCGACGCCGCGCCCGCCCAGGACCACGCCGTCCGTTCCGAGGCGCAGGGTTCCGAAGCCAAGACGGTCGTCGTCGCGGAGGACGAGGCGCTGATCCGCATGGATATCGTCGAGATGCTCGAGGACGCCGGGTACCGCGTGGTGGCGCAGGCGGAGAACGGGGAGCTCGCCGTCGCCCTGGCCTCCGAGCACCGCCCGGACCTCGTGCTCATGGACGTGAAGATGCCCGTGATGGACGGGATTACCGCCGCGGAGCAGATCGCGCAGGACCGGATCGCGCCCGTGGTACTGCTCACCGCGTTCAGCCAGCGCGAGCTCGTGGAGCGTGCGCGGGAGGCCGGCGCCATGGCGTACGTGGTCAAGCCGTTCACCGTGGACGACGTGGTGCCCGCGATCGAGATCGCGATGTCTCGTTTTGAGGAGATCACGGCCCTCGAGAGCGAGGTCGCGGACATGAAGGAACAGTTCGCCACGCGCAAGCTCGTGGAACGCGCCAAGTCGCTGCTCCAGACCAAGATGGGTCTGTCCGAGCCCGAGGCGTTCCGCTGGATCCAGAAGACGTCCATGGATCGCAGGCTGTCGATGCGCGAGGTGGCCGAGGCGATCATCAGCCAGGTGGCCTGACGCCCCGGGGCCCAGCTCGTCCCGGGCCGCGCGCGGAACGCGCCCGAAGCTGTCCCTGGCCGTGCGACGTCCCGCGCCCGAGCCCGTGTTCCGCCGGGGCCTGTGCCTGTCCGGGGGTGGCCCTAGGATGGAGCCGTGACTGAGACGAGCAAGCAGGCCAGCCAGGACGCCCCTGAGACCCGCACCGTGGTGATCGGTGAGAAGACCGAGCACCCGCAGGAGGTCTCGCTGCCCGTTCCGGTGTCCCGGCCCGAGAAGCGCTTGCTACTGATCGACGGCCACTCCCTGGCGTTCCGCGCATTCTTCGCGCTCTCTCGCGCTGCCGAGTACGGTGGGGGCCCCGGTTTCGTGACGTCCGACGGCGTCCACACCGAGGGCGTCTACGGATTCGTGAACACCATGGTCAAGCTCGTGCGCGAGGAGAAGCCCACCCACCTGGTCGTCTCCTTCGACCTCGAGGGCCCTACCCTGCGCTCCCAGGAGTACGGGGAGTACAAGGGCGGCCGGGACGATACCCCGGAGGAGTTCCACGGGCAGGTCCCCAACATCCGACGCATCCTCGAGGCTGTTGGCATTCCGATCGTCACGAGCGAGGGCCACGAGGCGGACGATGTCCTGGCCACGCTCGCCACCACGGCCGCCGCCGAGGACTTCGAGGTGCTCGTGTTCTCGGGTGACCGGGACGCGTTCCAGATGATCACGGACCACGTGACGGTGGTCTACCCGGGCCGCACGCCGTCGGACCTGCGCCGCATGGACGCGCAGGCGGTCTTCGAGAAGTACAAGGTCGCCCCGCAGAACTACCCGGATCTCGCCGCGCTGACGGGGGAGACCGCGGACAACCTACCGGGTGTACCGGGCGTGGGTCCCGGCTTCGCGGCCAAGTGGATCACGTCCTACGGTCCCGTGGAATCGCTGCTCGAGCACGCGGACCGGATCACCGGCAAGAAGGGCGAGGCCCTGCGCGAGCACGAGGACCTCGTGCGGCGCAACCGCAAACTCAACCGCCTGGTCACGGACCTGCCCCTCGGCGTGGACCTGGATCATGCGGTACTGCCCGAGGCCGATCCCGAGCGGGTCGGCGTGGTCTTCGACGAGCTCGAGTTCGGTGCCCAGTTGCGCGGGCGTCTGCTCGAGGCCTTCGGTTCCCACGCTTCCGACGACGACGCCGCCACGGTTCCCGAGGTCACCGACGTCACCCGGGTGCGCACCGCCCAGGAGTTCAGCGATTGGCTGGACGCGGGGGAGAAGGACGTGCCTATCGTCGTCCGCCGCTTGGCGCACGACCCCAAGGCACCCTCCGGCGCGGAGGTGACCACCCTCATGCTCATGAACCAGCGCGGTGCCGCCGTGGACCTCGTGACCGCGGACCAGGAGCTGACCATCGCCGTCGAGGAATGGCTCGCAGACCCGGCGGCGCCCAAGATCGTGGACGGCCTCAAGGACCTGTACCACGGTCTGATCCAGCGCGGGATCGAGCTCGCCGGTGTCGTGGACGACGTCCAGCTCTCCGGCTACCTCGTGCGGCCCGCGCTGCGTTCCTACGAGCTGGACGCCCAACTGAGCCACCACCTGGAGGTGGAGGTGCCCCGCGCGGACGAGTCCGCGGCGTCGGAGAAAGACGGACAGACCGAACTCGCCCTGGACGCGTCGGACGAAGAGGACGAGCTGGCCGGTGTGAGCGACGCCGAGCTGCGTCGCCAGGCAACGCTCGGTTCCGCGTGCCGGCAGTTGAGCGAACACCTGCGCGGGCTGCTCGAGGCCGACGGCCAACTGGGGCTGCTCACGGATCTGGAGATGCCCCTCGCCGTGATCCTCGCCCGGATGGAGGCCACGGGGATCGCGATGGACCGCCCAGGTGTCGACCGGTTGTTCGACGACCTCCAGCAACCGATCGACCAGGCCTTCGAGCAGGCGCAGGCGCAGATCGACCACGAGATCAACCTGGGTTCCACCAAGCAACTGCAGGCCGTGATGTTCGAGGAACTCGGCCTGCCCAAGACCAAGAAGACCAAGACCGGGTACACCACGGACGCCGCGGCGGTCGCGGACCTGCTCGGACGCGTGGACCCCGAGACCCAGGGTTCGCGGTTCCTCGTGGCGCTCATGAACTGGCGCGAGTACTCCAAGCTCAAGCAGATCGTGGCCGGATTGCGGGACGCGATCGCCGAGGACGGGCGCGTCCACACCACGTACCAGCAGACCGTGGCGGCCACCGGACGGCTGTCCTCCACGGGTCCCAACCTGCAGAACATCCCCGTACGCACCGAGCAGGGCCAGCGCATCCGCGACGTGTTCGTGGTGGGGGAGGACTCCCAGGGCCCGTTCGCATGCCTCATGACCGCGGACTACTCCCAGATCGAGATGCGGATCATGGCCCACCTGTCCGGGGACGAGGGCCTGATCGAGGCGTTCCGTGGCGGGGAGGACCTGCACCGGTTCGTGGGCTCGCGCGTGTTCGACGTGGCCCCGGAGGACGTCACCCCTCAGATGCGTTCCAAGGTCAAGGCCATGAGCTACGGCCTCGTCTACGGGCTGAGCTCCTACGGCCTGTCCCAGCAGCTGAACATCGGCGTGGACGAGGCCCGCACCATGATGAGCGGCTACTTCGAACGCTTCGGCGGCGTGCGGGACTTCCTGCGCGGCGTCGTCGAGGAAGCCCGTTCCAAGGGCTACACCGAAACGATCGACGGGCGACGCCGCTACCTCCCGGACCTCACGAGCGACAACCGCCAGGCCCGCCAGGCCGCCGAGCGCATGGCCCTGAACGCACCCATCCAGGGCTCTGCCGCGGACATCATCAAGAAGGCCATGATCGGCGTGGACCGGGCCCTGCGCGAGGACGACCTGCGCTCGCGGGTGCTGCTGCAGGTCCACGACGAACTCATCGTGGAGGTCGCCCCGGGGGAGACGGAGCGGGTCGAGGAGATCCTGCGCACCGAGATGGCCGGGGCCGCGGAACTGACCGTGCCCCTGGACGTCAACGTGGGCACGGGGCGGACATGGCACCAGGCCGCCCACTGACCGCCTGAGCGCACGGACCACTCAGCCCGCCGCTCGGCGCCGCAGCAGGCCGTGCACCCAGCACCACACCCGCCACCGCGCGGCGGGCCACGGCACACCCGAACCGCCCGAGTCACGACGAGGAGCATCATGAACGCGACACCCCGGCACGAGCAGACCCGCGAGAGCGAGTACAGCGCCCGCGGGAACGACTACGTCCTGCGCCGCTTTCTCGCGAACGAGGGTGGCACGGACGCGAACCCCGAGTTCGTGGAGTGGAACCGGGCGGTCGCCCAGGGGTTCCACGGCCGTGAACCGGGGCAGGAGGCCACCGAGCGCAACCTGCGATCGATGCGCGCCGCTGGCACCCGGTTCCGCGCCGCATACACCGCGGACCCCGTGCCCACAGCCGCGCTGGGGGCCGAGCGACCCGTGGCCACGTTCTGCTCGTGGGACTCGGAGCTGACGCTCGGGGAAGGGAGCAGCGTGCCCGCGTGGTTGGTCTCTGAGGTCACGGTGCGCCCAACCCATGCCCGGCGAGGACTGTTGCGCCGGCTCATGACCACCGACCTGACCGAGGCCCACGAGGCGGGGTTCCCGATCGCGGCGCTCACCGCCTCCGAGGCCACGATCTACGGTCGCTTCGGTTTCGGTGCGGGCACGTTCAACACCGAGATCACGGTGGACGCGCACACGCGGTTGCAGTTGAAGGCCCCGACCGTGGGCACGGTGGAAATGGCAGACAACCACGCCGTGGCCGAGCTGGCGCCGAGCATCTTCGATCGCTTCCACCGCGTGACGGCGGGCTCCCTCACGCGCACGCAGAAGTGGTGGGACATTATTTCCGGTCGGTGGAGCTGGGACCAGGAGGGCCCGGATCCTGAGATCCGCACCGCGGTGCACTACGACGCCCGGGGTGAGGCGGACGGCTACGTGAGCTACAAGTTCGTCTCCACCCAGGGGTTCCAGGGGTACCTGAAGGTCGTGGACCTCGTGTCCCCGAGCTCGCAGGTGCGCATCGCCCTGTGGGAGTACCTGTGCAACCTGGACCTCGTCACGGAGGTGCGCTACAACAGCGCCCAGATGGAGGACCCGCTCATGTGGGGCATGGTGGACATGTCCGCCTACACCGTGCGCAAGCGCTACGAGCGACTGTGGTTGCGCGTCCTGGACCCGGTGGCAGCCCTGTCCGCCCGGCACTACACGTCCCACCGCAAGGTCAGGATGTCGGTCGTGGACTCCATGGGCTTCGCGGACGGGATCTACGAGATCGACACCACCGGTGATGCCCCCCGCGTGGAACGCGTAGCGGACCGCCCGCGCACACAGGACGATCTCGCGGGGAAGTCCATGCCCGCCGTGGAACTGCCCGACGGCGCGGACGTCGCCCTGAACGTCGATTCGCTCGGCTCGCTGTACCTTGGGGCCGTCAAGGCGTCCACGCTGCACTACGCGGGCCTGCTGCGCGTGCGCGACGACGCCGCCCTGCGGGACATCCAGGCGCTCATGTCCACGCCCACCCACCCGTACTGCATCTCCCCGTTCTAAGCGCGGCTCGCGCAGCGCGCGGACGCACCCTCCAGGCTTGAACCGGCACGGTTTCGGGCCTAGACTGGAGCGGTGCGTGTATTCGCACGCCCACATCAAGCGTGACGTCGCCAATCCGGTGCGCCCCACAGGGCGGGGTCGGTGACACCAAACCATCACATCAATTTCATCGGAGTCCCTACTACATGACCACCACCACCCAGCAGGTCGCCGTCAACGACATCGGAACCGAAGAGGATTTCCTCGCCGCTGTCGACGCGACCATCAAGTACTTCAACGACGGCGACCTCGTGGAAGGCACCGTCGTCAAGGTCGACCGCGACGAGGTCCTCCTGGACATCGGGTACAAGACCGAAGGTGTCATCCCCTCTCGTGAGTTGTCCATCAAGCACGACATCAACCCCGATGACGTCGTGGCTGTGGGTGACGAGGTGGAGGCTCTGGTCCTCACCAAGGAGGACAAGGAAGGTCGCCTGATCCTCTCCAAGAAGCGCGCTCAGTACGAGCGCGCCTGGGGCGACATCGAGAAGGTCAAGGACGAGGACGGCGTCGTCACCGGCACCGTCATCGAGGTCGTCAAGGGCGGCCTCATCCTGGACATCGGCCTGCGTGGCTTCCTGCCCGCCTCCCTCGTGGAGATGCGCCGCGTCCGCGACCTCGCTCCGTACATCGGTCAGCAGCTCGAGGCCAAGATCATCGAGCTGGACAAGAACCGCAACAACGTGGTCCTCTCCCGCCGTGCATGGCTCGAGCAGACGCAGTCCGAGGTGCGCGCCAACTTCCTGCAGCAGCTGCAGAAGGGCCAGGTCCGCACGGGCACCGTCTCCTCGATCGTCAACTTCGGTGCGTTCGTGGACCTGGGTGGCGTCGACGGCCTGGTGCACGTCTCCGAGCTGTCCTGGAAGCACATCGACCACCCCTCCGAGGTCGTCGAGGTCGGTCAGGAAGTCACCGTCGAGGTGCTGGACGTCGACATGGACCGCGAGCGTGTGTCGCTCTCGCTCAAGGCCACCCAGGAAGATCCGTGGCAGCTGTTCGCCCGCACCCACGCCCTGGGCCAGGTCGTCCCCGGCAAGGTCACCAAGCTGGTTCCCTTCGGTGCGTTCGTTCGCGTCGAGGACGGCATCGAGGGCCTCGTGCACATCTCCGAGCTGGCGCAGCGTCACGTGGACATGGCCGAGCAGGTCGTCTCCGTGAACGAGGAGCTGTTCGTCAAGGTCATCGACATCGACTTGGACCGCCGCCGGATCTCGTTGTCCCTCAAGCAGGCCAACGAGGGTGTGGACCCGGACTCCACCGAGTTCGATCCCGCCCAGTACGGCATGGCCGCCGAGTACGACGAGCAGGGCAACTACAAGTACCCCGAGGGCTTCGATCCCGAGACCAACGAGTGGATCGAGGGTTACGAGGAACAGCGCGCCGCGTGGGAGGAGCAGTACGCTCAGGCCCAGTCCCGCTGGGAGGCGCACAAGGAGCAGGTGCGCAAGCACCTGCAGGAAGACCAGGATGCGGCGACCACCTCGTCCTCCTCGTCCTCCCCGAGCCACTCCTCCGGCCCCACGAGCTACTCTTCCGAGGCTCCGGCCGAGGACGCGGGGACGCTCGCGTCCGACGAGGCCCTCGCCGCTCTGCGCGAGAAGCTCACCGGTCACTGAGTCGCACGCGGCGGCACGTCGGCCCGTGAGCTCGCCGTGAGGTGAATCCGAGAGGTCCCGCTCCCCGTGACGGGGAGCGGGACCTTTCACATGTCCGGGACGTCCTCCCACCGGGCGGGTCCCTCGTGGACGCTCGCGTGGCCCGCGGTGATGCTCGCAAGGGCTGCCCGGGCGTCGTCGATGGCGCCGGGGAGGTCCGCCACGAGCAGGCGCAGGGTCGCGTCCGCGGAGCCGTAACCGGTGGGCAGGACCGTGAACCCGCGGGCGCGCATCTGGGACTCCACGCGGCCGGCCTCGGCGTAGGCGAGCGGCAGGGTCAGTTCGCGGCAGCGCATCCTGCGCACCAGCGGGGCGGTGTCCAGCGCGGCGGTCACGGCACCGGAGTAGGCGCGCACGAGCCCGCCGGCCCCGAGCTTGACCCCGCCGAACCACCGCACGACCACGCCACACACGTCCGAGAGGTCACCGGCCTCGTCCGCGGTGCGTTGCCGGGTCGTGGCGTGCGCGGTCAGCGCCTGCAACATGGGCGTGCCCGCGGTACCCGCCGGTTCGCCGTCGTCGGACGAGCGCGTCGTGGCGCGCGTGGGTCCGAGCACGAACGCCGAGCAGTGGTGACGGGCGTCCCGGTGCTCGGCGGCCACACGGGAGATGAACTCGCGGGCTTCCGCTTCCGTGTCCACGCGGGTGAGTAGTGCCAGGAACCGCGACTTCTTGATCTCGAGCTCCGCGCTGTGCACGATGCCCCGGCGCGGGACGGTGTAGGACACGCGCGAGTCCGCGGCGTCGTGGGAGAGGGATTCGGCGGGCACACCACCAGTGTAGGGACGCGCCGATCCGGGGGCTCGTGGCCGCGCGGGGGGCCCGGGACGGTCCCGGGGCGCCCGCTCTGAGCACGGGAGGGCCACTACAGTGAGACCTGCCGCGCCGATGCGGCCACGTGCCACCGCCTCCCATCGGAAAGCTGACCTGTGCTCAATCGTCTTCACGACCGACTGGGGTTGCGCACGACCCCGTCCATCTTCTTCGTCTCGGCCGCGCTGGTCGTCGTCTTCACGCTCGGCATGAGTCTGTTCCCGGGGCCCGTGCAATCGGTCTTCGGCGTGGTCTCCCATGCGTTGCGCTACCAGACGGGATGGTTCTACACCTTCAGCGTGACCGCTCTCGTGATCTTCGCGATCGGTCTCGCACTGAGCCGCTACGGTCGCGTGAAGATCGGCGACGACGATTCCGTCCCGGAGTACTCCGGGATCGCGTGGTTCGGGATGCTCTTCGCGGCGGGCGTGGGCGCCGTGCTGATGTTCTGGGGTGTGGCTGAACCCATCAACCACTACGCGAACCCACCCATGTACGGCACCGAACCCGCCTCGGACCGCGCCGCGGTGGAGGCCCTGAACATCGCCAACTTCCACTTCGGCGTGCACATGTGGGCGATCCTCGCCGTACCCGGTCTGACGTTCGGGTACTTCACGTACAAGCGCAAACTGCCCCCGCGCGTCTCGTCCGCGTTCCACCCGGTGCTCGGGGACGGGATCCACGGCCCGTGGGGAAAAGCGATCGACGTGCTCTCGATCGTCGCGACCGTGTTCGGGCTCGCGGTGTCCGTGGGGCTCGGGGCGCTGCAGATCAACAGCGGCCTCACGTACGTCTACGGCATCCCGATGGAGGGGTGGATCCAGGCGGCCATCATCGCGCTGATCACGGCGGTGGGCCTGGCTTCCGTGCTCGCGGGCATGGAGAAGGGCGTCAAGCGACTGTCGTACGCGAACATCGTCCTGGCCGTGGCCCTGTTGTTGTTCGTGCTCATGGCCGGGGCCACAATGGACACGATGCGCAGCATCGTGGAATCCGTGGGTGGCTACGTGAACCAGTTGCCCACGCTCGCGTTCTTCAACGACACGTTCGGCGGCGGCACGTGGTCCGGTGACTGGACGGTGTTCTACTGGGCCTGGACCGTCACATGGGCGCCGTTCGTGGGGATGTTCGTGGCCAAGATCTCGCGCGGGCGCACGATCCGCCAGTTCGTGGTGGGGGTGCTCGGCGTCCCGTCGTCGTTCGTGGCGGTGTGGATGGCCATCTACGGCTACAGCGCGATCCGCATCGACCGCGCTCCCGAGACGCAGGGCAGTCTCACGGACACCATCGTCACGCAGGGCAACGTGGAGGCCGCGCTGTTCCAGTTGCTCGGGTCCATGCCGTGGTTCGCGGTCACCGCGCTCGTGGCGCTCGTGGTCATCACGATCTTCTTCATCACCTCGATCGACTCCGGCGCGCTCGTGATGGACGCAATGGCCAATGGGCACGAGGACGAAGGCCCGCGCCGACAGCGGATCTTCTGGACGCTCGCCGTGGGCGCGGTGTGTGCCGCGATCATCACGACCTCCGGCGAGAACGGGCTCAACGCCCTGCAGGAGGTCATCATCGTGATCGGTGCTCCCGTGATGGTCCTGGAGGTCCTGCAGGCCGGGATGCTGTTGCGGGCGTTACGCCAGGACGCCGGTACCGCGCGTCCCATGCGCACGCGGCAGTGGAAGAAGGTGCTGCCCGCGGAGGAGTACCACCGCAGGGCGCAGCAGGACACCGCCGCGATCGAGGACTACGTCATCCGTCCCGAGTACGAGGTGGGCACCGAACCCGATCACGACACCCATCAGCCCCGCACGTGGCACTGGCAGCGGGAGCAGGAGGGCCGGCCGGTGTTCCAGCTCGCGCTCACCGGTGGGCCGTCGGCGGGCAAGCACACCGTGGCCCGCGAGTTCGAGGCGCAGGGCGCCGTCGTCGTGGACAGCTCAGCGCTGTGGGGCGAGCTCCTGAGCCCGGGCACGGACACGCGCGCGGACGTCGAGCGCGTCTTCGGGGAGCAGTTGCGCGCCCGGGGGGTCTCTTCGCAGGACAAGGCCGCTGTGGCCGAGGCGCTCGACGACCTGATGACTCACAACGACGCCGCCAGGGCCCGCGCCCACGAACTGTTGCTCCCCGCGCTGCGGGAGGCGGCGCGGCGTCGTGCCCGGGACGCGGGACCCGACAGCGTGGTCGTGCAGGTGATCAGGGACCCGCTCGAGGCGGACCAGGGGGACCGGTTCGACCTCGTCGTGGCCGTCGACGCACCCGTGGAGGACCGGGTGCGGAGGTTGCGCGCGGGTAAGGGCCTGCCCGCCGAGGACGCGTGGGACCGGGTGGACGTGGCCGCCGGGCCGGAGGAGATCCGGGCGGTCGCGGACGAGGTGATCGTCAACGACGGTGACCTCCACGGTCTGCGGGAGCGCTCCCGCGAGATCTGGCGCGACCACGTGCTCCCGGCACTGGGCCGGGACCAGGACACGGAAGGACACCGTCATGACTGAGCTGTTGCGCAGACCTGGCCACACCGAGACCCTGCGGGTCGGGCTGACGGGCGGGATCGCCTCGGGCAAGTCCACCGTCTCGCGGCGGCTGAGCGAGCTCAGGGCGCTCGTCGTGGACGCGGACGCGATCGCCCGGGCCCTGCAGGAACCGGGGGAACCAGGCTACGAGGCCATGGTGGCCCACTTCGGTGAGCGGATCGTGCAGCCGGACTCGGGCGCACTGGACCGCGCGGCGGTCGCGACCATCGTGTTCGAAGACCCCGAGCAGCTCGCAGCCCTGAACGGGATCATCCACCCGCTCGTGCGGCGCGAGACCGCGCGGCTCGTGAGTGAGCTCCCGCCGGGGGGAGTGGTGGTCCACGATATCCCGCTGCTCGTGGAGACCGGTCAGTACGGGACGATGGACGAGGTGCTCGTGGTACAGGCCCCCGAGGACGAGCGGGTGCGGCGGATGGTCGAGGACCGCGGGATGAGCCCGGAGGACGCCCGCCGCCGGATCGCGGCCCAGGCCACCGACGAGCAGCGCCGGGCGGTGGCCACGGCAGTTCTCGACAATTCCACGACCATCGAGGACCTGCTCGCGCAGGTGGACGAGTGGTGGCGCACGCGGGTCCTGTGAGCAGTTCCGGAGCGATGCGAGCCGCCCGGATCCGTGTCTGAGTCGGCGCGTACGCTGGGTCCATGTCGCTCGCGCAGAAGATCAATCGTGTGGTCGCCCCGTTCGAGGTCGTGTCCGAGTACCAGCCCGCCGGTGACCAGCCCAAGGCCATCGCGGACCTGTCCCGCCGGATCGAGGGCGGGGAGAAGGACGTGGTACTCATGGGCGCCACGGGCACGGGTAAGTCCGCGACCGCCGCGTGGCTCATCGAGGCCGTCCAGCGGCCCACGCTGTTGCTCGTGCAGAACAAGACCCTGGCCGCCCAGCTGGCCAACGAGCTGCGCGAACTGCTGCCCAACAACGCCGTTGAGTACTTCGTCTCCTACTACGACTACTACCAGCCGGAGGCCTACGTCCCCCAGACGGACACCTTCATCGAGAAGGACTCCTCGATCAACGAGGAGGTCGAGCGGTTGCGGCACTCCGCGACCAATGCCCTGCTGACCCGCCGCGACACCGTGGTGGTCTCCACCGTGTCCTGCATCTACGGTCTGGGTACCCCGGAGGAGTACGTCAAGCAAATGGTCACCCTGGCCGTGGGCCAGGAGATGGACAGGGACACCCTGCTGCGTCAGTTCGTGAACATGCAGTATGTGCGCAACGACGTGGACTTCCACCGCGGGACGTTCCGCGTGCGCGGGGACACCGTGGAGATCATCCCCATGTACGAGGAACTCGCGGTGCGCATCGAGTTCTTCGGGGACGAGATCGAGGCGATCTACACGCTGCACCCGCTCACGGGGGAGATCGTAAACGAGGAGCAGGAGATGTACGTCTTCCCCGCCTCGCACTACGTGGCCGGTGCGGAACGCATGGCCTCGGCGATCGAGTCCATCCAGAAGGAGCTGCAGGAGCGGCTGCAGGAGCTCGAGTCGCAGAACAAGCTCGTGGAGGCCCAGCGGTTGCGCATGCGCACCACCTACGACCTCGAGATGATGGAACAAATGGGCTACTGCAACGGGATCGAGAACTACTCGCTGCACATCGACGGCCGCCCGCGCGGTTCCGCTCCCCACTGTCTGCTGGACTACTTCCCGGACGACTTCCTGCTCATCATCGACGAGTCCCACGTGACCGTGCCGCAGATCGGTGGCATGTACGAGGGGGACATGTCCCGCAAGCGCACGCTGGTGGAACACGGCTTCCGGTTGCCGTCCGCCATGGACAACCGCCCCCTGAAATGGGACGAGTTCCTGGAACGAATCGGGCAGACCATGTACATGTCCGCGACCCCGGGGCCGTACGAGATGTCCAAGGTGGACTCCGTGGTGGAGCAGATCATCCGCCCCACGGGACTCGTGGACCCCCAGGTGATCGTCAAACCCACCAAGGGTCAGATCGACGACCTGCTGGAACAGATCGAGTTGCGCGTGGAACGCGACGAACGCGTCCTGGTGACCACGCTGACCAAGCGCATGGCGGAGGACCTCACCGAGTACCTCATGGAACACGGTGTGCGGGTCCAGTACCTGCACTCGGACGTGGACACCCTCAAGCGCGTGGAACTGCTGCGGGACCTGCGCATGGGCACGTTCGACGTCCTCGTGGGCATCAACCTATTGCGCGAGGGCCTGGACCTGCCCGAGGTCTCCCTCGTGGCCATCCTGGACGCGGACAAGGAAGGCTTCCTGCGTTCCACCACGTCCCTGATCCAGACGATCGGTCGCGCCGCCCGTAACGTCTCGGGTGAGGTCCACATGTACGCGGACAAGATCACCAATTCCATGAACGTTGCGATCGAGGAGACCAACCGCCGCCGGGAGATCCAGGTCGCGTACAACGAGGAACACGGGATCGATCCGCAACCGCTGCGCAAGCGGATCGCGGACATCACCGATCAGTTGGCACGCGAGGACGAGGACACCCGCACCCTGCTGGCCCAGCGCGCCGCCGCCAACAATCACACCGCTCCTGTCAAGGGCGGTAAGGGCAAGGCCACAGGCAAGGCCACGGGTAAGGATCAGGCCGCGGCCGCCGCGGAGTCCAAACTGCTGCGCGACGGTGTCGCGGCCGCACCCGCCGAGGACCTCGTGGATCTGATCGAGGACCTCAGTGAGCAGATGCGCAACGCGGCCGCCGAGCTGAAGTTCGAGCTGGCCGGGCGGCTGCGGGACGAGATCGCGGACCTCAAGAAGGAACTGCGGCGCATGAAGGACGCCGGCCACGCGTGAGCCGATCGCACCCCTCACGGCGAGTTGTTAGTCAGGTAAACTTCCCAAGTTACCCAGCCCGTTCCCGGGCTGCTGCATACGTCGTTCTCGCCTAAGGGGTGCTCGTGGAGGTTTCCGGTCTGCAATGGGGGGTCACCATCGCGGTGATCGTGGGGTTGCTCGCGTACGACTTCATCTTCCACGCGCGCAAACCGCACGAACCCAGCATCAAGGAAGCGGCGCTGTGGACCAGCCTGTATGTGTCCCTGGCCCTGATCTTCGGCCTGCTGATCCTGTTCTGGGACGGCCCGGGCTTCGCGGCGCAGTACTACGCGGGCTTCGTGACCGAGCAGGCCCTGTCCGTGGACAATCTGTTCGTGTTCCTGATCATCATGGCGTCCTTCAAGGTGCCCCGGGCTGACCAGCAAAAGGTGCTCCTGTTCGGCATCGTGGTGGCTCTGATCGCCCGCACGGTGTTCATCTTCATCGGCGCGGCCGCGATCAACCGGTGGTCCGCGCTGTTCTACGTGTTCGGTCTGTTCCTGCTCTACACCGCGGGCAACCTGGTCAAGGGTGAGGTCACGGACAAGGACGAGGGAGACGAGGCCAACAACGTGATGGTTCGTCTGGCCAAGCGCTTCCTCAAGACCACGGACGAGTACGACGGCGACAAGCTGTTCACCGAGGTCGACGGCAAGCGCGTGATGACCCCCATGCTGCTGGTCATGGTGGCCATCGGGCTCACGGACATCATGTTCGCCCTGGACTCCATCCCCGCGATCTTCGGTCTCACCCAGGAGACCTACATCGTGTTCACGGCCACCGCGTTCTCCCTCATGGGTCTGCGTCAGCTGTACTTCCTGATCGACGGTCTGCTGGACCGGTTGATCTACCTCTCGTGGGGTCTCGCGATCATCCTGGGCTTCATCGGCGTGAAGCTCATCCTGCACGCCCTGCACGAGAACACCCTGCCGTTCATCAACGACGGCGAGCCCGTGCACGTGGTCGAGGTGACCACCGGGTTCTCACTGGCCGTGATCCTGGGGGTGTTGATCGTGACCGTGCTCGCAT
The DNA here is from genome assembly GCF_040980945.1 of Kocuria sp. CPCC 204721. NCBI lineage: Bacteria > Bacillati > Actinomycetota > Actinomycetes > Micrococcales > Micrococcaceae > Kocuria > Kocuria sp. CPCC 204721. The sequence goes on along the minus strand of NZ_JAVKPO010000002.1, from coordinate 250,274 downwards.
CGCTGTTCAGCCCCAAGGGCCGCGCGGTGCGCATCGTCAACGGCGCGCGCGACTGGGCCGAACGCTACCTGGACCTGCCCGAGGACGCGCCCCGGGACGAGCGGGTCAAGGCCGCGGAGAAGATGACCAGGTACCGGGAACTGCTGCCCACCGTGAAGGAGAAGTACCGGGACGAGCTCATCGAGTCCGAGGCCCGCTACCACGACCTGCTCGAACGGGCCCACGGATTGCGTCAGCACCGGCTCGCCCGGACCGAGAACCGCTGAGTTCGCGTCTCGCCCGAGGGCCCGTCCAGGGGCCGCCACCGTGGCCCGCTCACGGATCCGCCACGAGGCCCCGCCGGTGCACCGGCGGGGCCTCGCCCTTCACCGCGTGCCTCCACGCCGGGAAACCGGTACACTATTACCTGATCAAGGGAGTATCCCACCACTTCCGTGCACGTCAGTACGTCGGGCGCCGTCGCCGGGCCGGGCACGGACCACGCCGCACCCCGTCCTCCGCGCGAGGACCGGCGCGTGGGGGAGAGACTTGTGCGGTACACCTCACCCACAAGGAGACCCTCCGTGGAGATCACATCCTTCCAATGGGGCATCACGATGGCCCTGATCGTGGGCCTTCTGGCCTACGACTTCATCTTCCACGTGCGTAAGGCGCACGAACCGTCGATCAAGGAAGCGGCCATCTGGTCCGCGGCGTACGTGGGCATCGCGTTGCTGTTCGGCTTCGTGATCCTGTGGCTGGACGGCCCCACGCTCATGGCCGAGTACTACGGCGGCTACGTCACGGAGAAGGCGTTGTCGGTGGACAACCTCTTCGTGTTCCTGATCATCATCGGCTCGTTCGCGGTGCCCCGGGCGGACCAGCAGAAGGTGCTGCTGTTCGGCATCATCTTCGCGTTGATCGCCCGCACGGTGTTCATCTTCATCGGCGCGGCCGCGATCAACACCTTCGCGTGGGTTTTCTACCTCTTCGGCCTGATCCTGATCTTCACCGCGGGCAACCTGATCAAGGGCGAGGTCACGGACGACAAGTCGGACGAGGCCAACAACATCGTGGTGCGCCTGGCCAAGAAGGTCTTCCACACCACGGACTACTACGACGGCGACAAGCTGTTCACGAGGCACAACGGCAAGCGCGCGCTGACCCCCATGCTGCTCGTGATGGTTGCGATCGGTGGCACGGACATCCTCTTTGCCCTGGACTCGATCCCCGCGATCTTCGGCCTCACGCAGGAGCCGTACATCGTGTTCACGGCCACCGCGTTCTCGCTCATGGGTCTGCGCCAGTTGTACTTCCTGATCGACGGTCTGCTGGACCGGTTGATCTACCTCTCGTGGGGCCTGTCCATCATCCTCGCGTTCATCGGTGTGAAGCTCATCCTGCACGCGCTGCACGAGAACACCCTGCCGTTCATCAACGACGGCGAGCACGTGGCCGTCGCCGAGATTGGGATCGGCACGTCCCTCACGGTGATCATCTCCGTGCTCGTGCTCACCGTCCTCATCTCGCTGTACAGCCCCAAGGGCCGCGCGCTGCGCACCATCCAGAAGACGCAGGACCTCACCGAGAAGTACCTGGCTCTCCCGCAGGACGCGGACGCCGAGGAGCGTCACAAGATCGCCGGGGAGCTCGCGCGGCTGCAGAAGCGTTTCCCGCGGATCTCGGAGAAGCACAAGAACGAGCTGATCGATTCCCGCGCTCGGTTCCGTAAGATGCTCGAGACCGCCCGGGGTCAGCACCGCGAGTTCGAGGAGACCGGCCGGGTGCAGACCCCTTCCCCGGACTTTGCCGAAGAGAGCCACCGCGACGACACCGCCTCCCCGGCCGCCCCGGGGGCCAACACGGGCAAGGCCGCTCCGGCGGGTGAAGCGGCCGCGGACGCCACGCCGGGTGCGGGGACCGCCCGCGGCGACTCCTCGGGCGGGGGCTCCACCGCGGCGCGGTAGCCACCCGGCTGCCCGAGGCGTACGACGACGCCGCTCGAACCGGTCCGCGGGGCCCGTTCCCTATCCTGGGAACGGGCCCCGCGGCGTCGTGCACCACAGCGCAGCACCGGCGAACAACGCGGCCCATAGCAGGGACACGAGGGTGCCGATGATGAACTGTTCGCGCTGCTGGGCGTTGGTGAACTCGCCGTAGCGGGCCAGGCCCTTGATCGCCACGACCACGCCGATCCCGGCGACCATGCCCGTGAGCAGCGAGACGATGGCGCCGGCGCGTTCCAGCGCACCGATGACCAGACCTCCGCGCAGCGGCGGGTCCACGGGTTCCGCCGTGGCCTCGGAGTCGTCCCACGGGCTCTTCGCCGGACGCAGGCGTTCGTGGGAGACGTCTGCGAAACGGAAGACCCCGCGCACCACAGGGTCGCCGGACAGGGCCCCGGCGATCAGCAGCGCGGGATAGGCCCATTCCCGGGGCACGGTCCCCGCGAACACGGTCCAGATCGCGGTGGTCAGCACCAGGGCTGCGGGGAGGACCGCGGTGGTGAGCGGGCGCAGGAAGCTCACGCGTCACCGCCCGAGGTGGTGTCGCCACTCGAGGCGACATCCTCCGGCGAGGAGACGTCCTTCAATGGGTGGGCGTCCTTCGAGGAGATGGCGTCCTGCGCTGAGGGGGCCGCGGCGTCCGGAGCGTGGCCAGAGGGGGAGTGCTCGTCCGCGAGTCGGAACAACGCCTCGAGGGTCTCGTGGACCGTGTGTTCCTCGTGCCACAGCGCTGCGCTGAGCCGCCGGGACACCGAGGACTGGGTGATCCCGAGCCCCTCGGCGATCTCCTGTTGCGTGAGCCCCCGGTCGGCGAGTTCCGTGGCCTGCGCCCCGGCCTCGGAACGCCGGGCCCGCACGGCACACACCAGATCCACCACGCTGCCCGCGCGCCGCGCCCACTCGTTGCCGGCCACGACCGGACGGCCGCGCTCCTTCGCGGCGTTCACGGCATCCCGCGCGGCCACGAAGGCCTCGCCCGTAGCTTCGCGCACGGACGACGGCAGGGGGTCGTCCACCGCGCCGATGCCCACGCCCACGTGCCAGTGCCCGGCGTCGGCGAGCGCGAGGACCGCGCGGACGATCGCGGCGGCGTCGTCGTAGAGCGCCTGCAGCTCATCGCCCGCGCTGATCTCCCAATCGAGGACCGGGCGGGGGAGTTCCTCCTGCAGAGCCGTGCGCTGCCGTCCCATGTGCAGCTCGGCGGCGCGGCCGCGGGAATCGCGGCGGTCGATCGTCAGGGCGAACACGAACTCCTCCTCACCCTATGCATCCTAAAGTGCATATTATCCGATGATGCGTCTCCACATGCATGGCTTCTGGGATAACCGGTGCTCAGTGTCTCGTGTCGGTGATGGGACCCACGTTGTCCACGAGGACCACGGGGAAGCCGTCCTCGTCCGACGCCGCGAGGTCGACGCGCGCGTTGATACCCCAGTCGTGGTGCCCGTCCGGATCGTCGAAGACCTGCGTGACGGTCCAGAACCCGGTCATTCCCTCGGGGTCCTCGGTGATGCGGATCAGAGACGGCCCGCGGGACTGGGCGTCCGTGTAGATGTCCTCGTACTCGTCGAAGTACGTGTCCATCGCGTCCGCCCAGCGGTCGCGGTCCCACCCGGTTCTCTCGTCCAGGGCCCCGAGCACCTTGTCCTTCTCCTGCGCGAACAGTTCCACGCGCTGGAACAGGGCATTACGCACCATCACGCGGAACGCACGGGGGTTCGCGGTGACGCCTTCCGGCTGTTCGGCCACGAGTTCCTTGAGGGAGTCCGCGCCCGTGCCCATGGGGGATTCCTCCCCGGAGGCCAGCTTCTCCCATTCGTCCAGCAGGGAGTTGTCGGTCTGGCGGATGCTCTCCCCGAGCCATTCCACCAGGTCGGTGAGCGACTCGGTCGTGGCGTCCACCGGGACCGTCTGGCGCAGGGCCTTGTACGCGTCCGAGAGATAGCGCAGCAGGATGCCCTCGGAGCGGGCGAGACCGTAGAACTGCACGTAGTCCCCGAACGTCATGGCGCGCTCGTACATGTCCCGCACCACGGACTTGGGGGAAAGCTCGAACTGTGCGACCCACGGGGCGGAAGATCGGTAGGTCTCGAACGACTGCTCGAGCAGTTCCCGCAACGGCTGGGGGTACGTGATCTCGTCCAACTCGCGCATGCGTTCCATGTACTCGAGGCCGTCGGCCTTCATGGTCGCGAGCGCCTCGCCCTTGACCTTCTTCTCCTGCAGGTTCAGCACCTGGCGCGGTTTCTCCAGCGTGGCCTCGATGACCGAGACGACATCGAGCGCGTACGTCTCCGACTCCGGGTCCAGCAGGGTGAGCGCGGCCAGCGCGAACGGGGACAGCGGCTGGTTCAGCGCGAAGTTCTCCTGCAGCTCGACCGTGAGCCGGTAGCGGCGCCCGGTCTCGTCCGGCTCATGCAGGCGTACGACGACGCCCGCGCGCAGCAGTTCCTTGAGGATCGCGAGCGCCTGGCGCAGCAGCAGGCGTTGGCGCGGCCGTGGTTCGTCCACGCTCGTGAGCAAGCAGTACCCGGCGCCGATGTTGTCCCCGGGCCGCTGCAGCATGTTCAGGACCATGGAGTGGGTGATCGCGAAGGAGGACGTGAGCTGTTCGGGCTGGGCGGCCACGAGCGACTCGAACGTCTTACGGCTCCAGGACACGAAACCCTCCGGCGGCTTCTTCTTGGGCACCTGACGCAGTTTCTTCTGATCGTCCCCGTGCTTGGCCCGGGCCTTGGCCATGGCGCGTTCGTTCTCGATGACGTGCTCGGGGGCCTGGACCACCACGGTCCCCGCGGTGTCGTAGCCGGCGCGGCCCGCGCGGCCCGCGATCTGGTGGAACTCGCGGGCGCTGAGCCGGCGGGTGCGGCGACCGTCGAACTTGGACAGCGCCGTGATCAGCACGGTGCGAATGGGCACGTTGATCCCCACGCCTAGGGTGTCCGTCCCGCAGATCACCTTGAGCAGCCCGGTCTGGGCGAGCTGCTCCACGAGGCGGCGGTACTTGGGCAGCATGCCCGCGTGGTGCACCCCGATCCCGTGCCGCACGAGCCGGTTGAGCGTCTTGCCGAAGCCCGCGGAGAAGCGGAAGTCCTTGATCAGCTCCGCCACGCGCTGCTTCTCGTCCTTGCTGAGGACGTCCACGGACATCAGGTTCTGGGCCTGTTCCGCGGCCTGCAGCTGCGAGAAGTGCACCACGTACACCGGGGCCTGGTGGGTGCTGAGCAGTTCCTCGAGCTCCTCGTGGACGGGGCGCTCGGAGTAGTAGTGGTGCAGGGGGATGGGGCGTTCCGCGGAGGAGACGAGCGCGGTGGAACGGCCCGTGGTCTCGTTCAGGCGGTTCTCGATGCGGGTGACGTCCCCGAGGGTCGCGCTCATGAGCAGGAACTGCGCCTGGGGCAGTTCGATGAGCGGCACCTGCCACGCCCAGCCGCGCTGGGGATCGGAGTAGAAGTGGAACTCGTCCATGATCACCACGCCGAGGTCCGCGTCCGCACCCTCACGCAGGGCCACGTTCGCGAGGATCTCCGCGGTGCAGCACACGATCGGGGCGTTCTGGTTGACCGCGGAATCACCCGTGACCATGCCGACGTTCTCGGCGCCGAAGATCTCGCACAGGTCGAAGAACTTCTCGGACACCAGGGCCTTGATGGGCGCGGTGTAGTACGAGCGAGCCCCGCGAGCGAGCCCCGCGAAGTGCGCGGCCACGGCCACGGTGGACTTACCCGATCCCGTGGGGGTCGCGAGGATCACGTTGGACCCGTTGGCGACCTCCAGCACGGCTTCGTCCTGGGCGGGGTACAGCTCCATGTCCCGTGAGGCGATCCAGCCGAGGAACCCCTCGTAGATCTCGTCCTCGCTCAGGGGGTTGGACGCGAAATCACCGCGCAGGTACCGGTGCCCGGGGGCGGAGAGATCGGGGGCCAGGGAATCGAGGAGTTTCATCCCCGTCAGCCTATCGGCACCCGCGGACACGCATACGGGCGTGTCCTGTGGGGGTGCGCGGGCGACGTCGTCCCCTCACCGCGGTACCGCGGGGCCGGGTCCAACACGGCGCCCCGTGGTGCGCGGCGGGTCCGGTCGGCCAAGGGCGGCCCCGGAGGGAACGAGGCCCGGCGGCACGGGAACGACGTCGCGACGTCGTCAGATGTTCGCGCGCCGCGCCGCGGCCGAATCCGCCCGGCGGCACAGCAGCGCGAAGACCGCGCCGGAGAGGTTGTGCCACACCGAGAACACCGCGCCGGGCAGGGCCGCGAGCGGGGACATGTACTGCGCCGCGAGACCCGCGGCGAGTCCGGAGTTCTGCATGCCGACCTCCACCGCGGTGGTCCGGCGCACGGGAGCCGGCTGTCCGGTTACCCGGCCGACCGCGTAACCCAGCAAATACCCGAGCACGTTGTGGATCGCGACGGCGGCGAGCACGAGCAGTCCCGCCTGGATGATCTTGTCCGCCGAGCCAGAGACCACGACCGCCACGATCACGGCGATGCCGAGTACCGACACCCACGGCAGCACGGGAAGCAAACGCTCGACCACGCGGGGTAGCGTGAGGCGCACCACGAGTCCCGCGAGCACGGGCAGGAGGACGATCAGGGCGATCGACGTGGCCATGGCGGCGCCGTCGAGCGGCATATAAGCGCCCGCGAGCCACAGCGTGAGGAACGGGGTGAGCAGCGGGGCGAGCAGCGTGGAGATGGACGTCATGGTCACGGACACGGCCACGTCACCGCGGGCCAGGTAGGACACCACGTTGGAGGACGTGCCGCCCGGGGCGCAGCCCACGAGGATCACGCCGGCCGCGATCTCCGGGGGCAGTCGCAGCAGCCAGGTCACGAGCAGCGCGATGGTCGGCATGAGGACGTACTGGGCCAACACACCCACGACGATCGGGACCGGGCGCTTGGCCACGAGCGCGAAGTCCACGGGACGCAGAGTGAGTCCCATCCCGAACATCACCAGACCCAGCAGGGGATTCGTCCAGCCCGCGGCCTGGTGCACCGTGGGGGCGAACGCGTATCCGACCACCCCGCCCGCGAGCACCAACAGGGGGAAGGCCAAGACGGCGACGTACGCGGCCCGGTCCGCCGTGTTACGCGCCGCGGCCCCGGACGAGGCGGCGCTCACCAGCCGCGTTCTTTCCACTCCTGCAGGTGCGGGCGTTCGGCGCCCAGGGTCGTGGGGTCGCCGTGGCCCGGGTGGATCACGGTGTCGTCCGGGAACTCGTCGAAGATCCGCTCGGTGACGTCCTGGTAGAGCTGCTGGAAGTCATCGGGGGAGTTGGTCTTGCCGAGACCGCCGGGGAAGAGGGAGTCACCCGAGAAGATGTGGGCGGGCCCGGACGGGTCCCGGTACACCACCGCGATGGAGCCTGGGGTGTGCCCGCGCAGCTCGATGATGTCCAGCTCGAAACCGTCGAGTTCGGCGGTGTCCCCGTTCTCGAACGTGAGGTCCATGGGCACCGAGATGTCGTTCTCGTCCGCGGCACCGCACGCCGTCATGGCCTCCGAATGCGAGGCCACGGACTCCAGCGCGCGCACGTGGTCCCAGTGCGAGTGGGTCGTGATGATCAACTGCAGGTTCCCCCAGTCGGAGCAGTCCCCGGACCCGGCGGCCACGAGACCGGCGATGGCGCGGGCGTCGTCCGCGGCGTCGATGAGCACCTGCGTGCCGTGCTCCTTGGAGGTGAGGAGGTACACGTTGTTGTCCATCTCGCTCACCGAAATGCGGCGGATGGTGATGTCGGCGAGTTCCGTGATCTCGGTCTGGGTAGCGATCATGCCCACGATTCTAGGCCGCCGAGTCACGCCGGGCTAATACGCACCCGCGCGCGGAGAGGTGCGTGTAATGCAGACGACCCGCCCGGTGATGGACTACCGGAGCGTCAAGATATATAGTTGCGCGAAGCAAATAAATAAGCTGGCGGCATCCGAGCGCCGCGTGCTCGCCCGACTGAACGGCGTCGACCGCCGAGTCCTGCGAACCCAGCGGATCGCCCGAGTGGGCAGCAATGAACTCATGACCGCCCGCACCGGGTGCGGACCGCGCGCTACGGACCCGGCACCCGAGGAACGGGGGGAGTGGATGGGCGTGTCACACGCGACCGCCGAGGAGCTCGTGCGCGACTTGTTCGAGCTGCAACGCGTGACCCGCAAGGTGCTCAAGGCAGCGGCGCTGCACCGGGAACTGTCCATGGTGCACACCAACATCCTGAGCTATCTCGCGTGCGTGCCCGGACGCCGGGCAAAGGACATCGTGGCCGAGTCCGGCCTCGGGGCCTCAGGGATGAGCCGACACCTGAGCGCCCTCGAACACCTCGGGTACGTGACCCGCACACGGGATCTCGAGGACGGACGCGCGCAGATCGTGGAGATCACCGCCGAGGGTCGCAAGGCCCTCGAGGCGAACCTGCGCGCGGACGCCGAGACCCTCGTCGCCCGTCTGGGCGACCTGGGCGAGGACGAGGCAGAACGCACACGCGTGGACCTCAACCGGCTCACCGAACTCTTCCTGACATCACTGGGCATGTCCCGGGTCACGGCGGCCACGACCGCGCCGGAGCCCGGGACGCAGCCCGGACCCCCGCACCCCACGGCGTCCGGTGACCCCGGTCGCGGAAAGGAGAACAGCCCGTGACGACAGCCCAGGACACGCGCGGTAAGGCGCGTACTACGCGAACGAGCGACCAGGAGCATCGGGACGTCCTGCGGGCGTTGACCGGCATCCTGGCCGCGTTCTTCATGGCCATGGTCACCCTGACCATCATCGGCACGGCACTGCCCGTCATCATGGCGGACCTGGGCGGAGACCAGACGGCACTGTCCTGGACGGTCACGGGCACCCTGTTGGCCAACGCCGTCACGACCCCCATGTGGGGCAAGCTCGCGGACCTTTTCGACAAGAAAAAGCTGCTGCTCATGGCCATCGCGATCTTCGTGATCGGTTCCGCCGCCGCGGGTCTCGCGGGATCCATCACCATGCTCGTGGTGGCGCGCGTGATCCAGGGCGTGGGCATGGGCGGCCTGATGGCGCTGGCCCAGACGATCCTGGGCACGATCATCCCGCCGCGCGAGCGCGGCCGGTACGCCGGGTACATGGGCGCGGTCATGGCCGTGGCCACGTCGGTGGGCCCGCTCCTGGGCGGGCTCATCGTGGACGCGTTCGGGTGGCGCTGGTGCTTCCTGATCCCCGTGCCGCTATCGATCCTCGCGGCCGTGCTGATCGTGCGCACGCTGCACCTGCCCGAGACCACGCGTGAGACGGCGCCCACAGTGGACTTCCTGGGTATGGCCCTGCTCGCGGTGGCCACGTCCTCCCTGCTCTTGTGGGTGTCCTTCGCGGGCAAGCTCTTCGACTGGGGTTCGTGGGAGTCCATCCTGCTGATCGTGGTGGGCGTGCTCAGCACCTTGGCGTTCATCCTGGTGGAGCGGCGCGCGAACGAACCGACCATGCCCCTGCACGTGGTCACCGAGCGCACCACCGTGCTCGCGATCATCGCGGCGATCGCCACGGGTGGCGCCATGTTCGCGTCCACGACGTACCTGGGTCAGTACTTCCAGCTGGGCCAGGGCTACACGCCCACCGAATCCGGGCTGCTCATGCTCCCGCAGGTCGTGGGATCGTTCCTGGGCTCCATGATCGCAGGCCAGCTCATCACGCGTTTCGGCCGGTGGAAGAGGGTGTTGATCGCGGGCGCGGTAATCCTCGCGATCGGTCTGTTCCTGGCGTCCCAGCTGACCCACGCGACGCCCGCGTGGCTCGTGGGCATCTTCATCTGCCTCGTGGGTCTGGGCGTGGGCACGCTGAACCAGAACCTCGTGCTCGCCGTGCAGAACACCGTGGGCCTGAAGGACATGGGCTCCGCGTCCTCCGCGGTCGCATTCTTCCGCACCGTGGGTGGCGCCGTGGCGGTGTCTCTGTTCGGGGCGCTGCTCACGCGTCACCTCTCGAGCGAGATGTCCCAGTTTGCCGCGGACCACGGTCTGGATGCCCACCAAACGCCCGACGCCGCGTCGATCGACCTCGCGGGGCTGCCCCCGGCAGTGTTGGAGGCCATTCGTGAGGCGTACGGCACCGGGACCGGGTTGCTCTTCCTCGTGGCCGGGATCGCATCGCTGGTGACCCTGGTGTGCGTGCTGCTCATGAAGGAGGTGCCGCTGCGCACCACGGTGGACGTCGCGGAGGTGGACCCGGAGACGGGTGAGATCACCATGGTGACCAAGCGCGTCAACCCCGTGGAAGCGGCCGGGCTACGCATGCAGCACGCGGAGACCGGTGAGCTGCCCGTGGTCGATCCCAGGGCCTCCGGGCTGCGGCGCTCCCACGGCGAGCGCGCCGAGGAGACGGCGCGTTCGGCCCGCGGGGCCCACGCCGCGCCGGTCGAGCCCGACTCCGCGGGGACCGCGCACCCGCATCCCCACCCTAGGCACCGGGCCGAGTAGGGTGCCCCGCTGCCGAGTGAGTTGCCCACTCGCAGGGGACACGACGGACGACGGCGCAGCGCGCGATCCGGCCGGGAGGTCGCATTGCGCGCTGCGCTGATTCGTCCCTGGACCCGCTCGTCGTGTCGGCGGCTAGTAATAGAGTGACTGCCGTGTCTGAGCAAACCCGCCGAACCCCCAGTGACCGTTCGTCGAGCTCCGTGCTCGCGGAACGAGTGGCCCACGACCGTGCCCCGCGCACCCGCGCCTCCGGTGTCTCGGACCTGACCGAGATCGTGGTGCAGGGTGCCCGCGAGCACAACCTCAAGAACGTGGATCTGACCATCCCCCGCGATTCCATGGTCGTGTTCACGGGGCTGTCCGGGTCCGGGAAGTCCTCCCTGGCCTTCGACACCATCTTCGCCGAGGGTCAGCGCCGCTACGTGGAGTCGCTGTCCTCCTACGCCCGGATGTTCCTGGGCCGCGTGGACAAGCCGGACGTGGACTTCATCGAGGGGCTGTCCCCGGCGGTGTCCATCGACCAGAAGTCCACCTCGCGCAACCCGCGCTCCACGGTGGGCACGATCACCGAGATCTACGACTACATGCGTCTGCTGTGGGCGCGGATCGGCCACCCGCACTGCCCGGTGTGCGGTGAGCCCATCACCAAGCAGACGCCCCAGCAGATCGTGGACCAGCTGCTCGAGCTGCCCGAGCGCACCCGGTTCATGGTCCTCGCCCCCGTGGTCAAGGGCCGCAAGGGCGAGTTCCAGGACCTGTTCCAGCAGCTGAGCACCCAGGGATACGCGCGCGCCGTCGTGGACGGCGAGACCGTTCAGCTCGAGAACGCACCCAAGCTCAAGAAGCAGTACAAGCACACGATCGACGTGGTCGTGGACCGCCTCACGGCCAAGCCGGACGCCCGGCAGCGGCTCACCGACTCGGTCGAGACCGCCCTGAACCTCGCGGACGGACGCGTGGTCATCGAGCTCGTGACCCGTGAGGGCGAGCAGTCCCCGTGGCACGAGACCCGCCGCACGTTTTCCGAGAACCTCGCGTGCCCCAACGAGCACGAGCTGCAGACGGACGAGATCGAGCCGCGCTCGTTCTCTTTCAACGCCCCGTTCGGCGCGTGCCCCGAGTGCGACGGCATCGGTTCGCGCCTCGAGGTGGACGAGGACCTCGTGGTTCCCAATCCGGACCTGTCCCTCGTGGAGGGCGCCATCGCGCCGTGGTCCCTGGGCAAAGCCACGAGTGACTACTGGAACCGCTTGCTCGCCGGACTCGGGGAGGAGGCCGGATTCGACCTCGTGACCCCGTGGAAGGACCTGCCGGCCAAGGCACGCAAGGCCATCCTGCACGGCAAGGACTACAAGGTCACCGTGGCCTACCGCAACCGGTGGGGCCGCGAGCGCCGGTATACGCAGGGCTTCGAGGGCGTGTTCGGCTATATCAAGCGCAAGCACGAGGAAACCGAGTCCGATCACGCCAAGGACCGCTACGAGCAGTACATGCGCCAGGTGGCGTGCCCCGAGTGCGGGGGAGCGCGGCTGAACCCCACGATCCTGGGGGTCACCGTGGGCGGGAAGAACATCGCCGAGGCCACCCGCCTGCCCATGCGCGATTCCCTCGCGTTCTTCCAGCAGTTGGACCTAGACACCCGCGAGGCCAGGATCGGTGACCAGGTGCTCAAGGAGATCATCGCGCGCCTGACGTTCCTGATCGACGTCGGGCTGGACTACCTCAACCTGGAGCGGGCCGCGGCCACGCTGTCCGGCGGGGAGGCACAACGCATCCGGCTCGCCACCCAGATCGGTGCGGGGCTCGTGGGCGTGCTCTACGTCCTGGACGAGCCGTCCATCGGGCTGCACCAGCGCGACAACCGCCGACTCATCGACACCCTGCTGCGCTTGCGGGACATGGGGAACACCCTCATCGTGGTCGAGCACGACGAGGACACCATGCGCGAGGCCGACTGGATCGTGGACGTGGGCCCGGGCGCGGGCGTGCACGGTGGGGACGTGGTCCACTCCGGGACCTACGACCAGCTGCTCGAGAACCGCCGGTCCATCACGGCCGACTACCTCACCGGCCGCAAGCTGATCGAAGTCCCCACGACGCGGCGTCCCGTGGACAAGAAGCGGCAGCTCACGGTCGTGGGTGCGCGGGAGAACAACCTGCAGAACCTCACGGTGGACTTCCCGCTCGGGGTATTCGTGGCCGTCACGGGCGTCTCCGGTTCGGGGAAGTCCACGCTCGTCAACGACATCCTCTACACGAGCCTGGCCAATCAGCTCAACGGCGCCAAGCAGGTGCCTGGTCGGCACAGGCGCATCGACGGTCTGGAGCACCTGGACAAGGTCGTGCACGTGGACCAGAGCCCCATCGGGCGCACCCCGCGCTCCAACCCGGCCACGTACACGGGCGTGTTCGACCGGATCCGCAAGCTGTTTGCGGAGACCCAAGAGGCCAAGGTCCGCGGCTACCAGCAAGGCCGGTTCTCGTTCAACGTCAAGGGCGGGCGCTGCGAGGCATGCTCGGGTGACGGGACGCTGAAGATCGAGATGAACTTCCTGCCGGACGTCTACGTCCCGTGCGAGGTGTGCAAGGGCGCGCGCTACAACCGCGAGACCCTCGAGGTGCACTACAAGGGCAAGAACATCGCGGAGGTCCTGGACATGCCCATCGAGGAGGCGGCGGAGTTCTTCGCGCCGTTCACCGCGATCGCGCGCTACCTCACCACGCTCGTGGAGGTGGGCCTCGGGTACGTGCGGCTGGGTCAGCCCGCCACCACGCTCTCCGGCGGTGAAGCTCAGCGCGTCAAGCTCGCCGCGGAATTGCAGAAGCGTTCCAACGGGCGCACGATCTACGTCCTGGACGAGCCCACCACGGGTCTGCACTTCGAGGACATCCGCAAGCTGCTCATGGTGCTGCAGAGCCTGGTCGACAAGGGCAACAGCGTCATGACCATCGAGCACAACCTGGACGTCGTGAAGTCGGCGGACTGGATCGTGGACCTGGGCCCCAACGGGGGATCCGGTGGTGGCACGGTCGTGGCACAGGGCACCCCGGAGCAGGTCGCTCGCAACAAGGACAGCTTCACGGGGCAGTTCGTACGCGAGGTGCTCGAGCACTCCGCCGCCCGGGAGGCCGCCCACCGCAGCGACGCGGACGGCGCGGATGCCCAGGAAGACGCGGAACCGGCCGACGGGACGCAGGAGAACCGGCAGCGCGCCGAGGCCGCGGTGGGGGACCGGGCATGAGCGTCCAGAGCCCCATCGTCCTGTGGGACCTGGACGGCACGGTCCTGGATCCCGCCGGGGCCATCACGGACGGGATCGCCGGCGCCCTGCGCTCGTGCGGTTTCGCCGTGCCCGAGAACCTCGGGCGCTTCGTGGGACCGCCGATCGGGGAGTCCCTGCGCCGGTTCACGGACGTCCCCGAGGACCGGATCGCGGAGGTCGCCGCGGTGTACCGCGCCGGGTACCTCGCGGAGGGCCTGGACCGCTCGCGCGTCTATCCGGGTGTCCGCGAGGTGCTGGGGTCGCTGCGCGAGCGCGGCGTGCGTCAGGCCGTGGCCACCCAGAAGCCCGAACACATCGCCGTGGAGGTCGTGTCGCGTTTCGGGCTGGACGAGTACTTCGAGACCGTGAGCGGCGCCGCGGACGATCTCGCGCAACCGAGCGGGTCCGGGCGGCTGCACGACAAGCCCGCGATCATCGGGGAGGCGCTGCGGCGCATGGGTGCGCTGCCCCCGGACCCCGCACGCACCGTGATGATCGGGGACCGCAGCTACGACGCCGACGGTGCCCGCAGCCACGGCATCGACTGCCTGGGCGCAGGATGGGGCTTCGCGCAACCCGGGGAACTGCGGGACGTGTGTGCCGCTGTCGCTCGTGAGCCCGGGGATTTGGCACACTTGCTCCAGCAATATACGGACCGGTAGGGGAGCGAGCAGTGATCACGAAATACGACCTGACCAAGGCCTCGGTGGCGCGCGCCCTGAGGCTGCTGTGTCGTCCCGTGATCACGGGTCTGGAGAACCTCCCGCAGGACGGCCCCGTGATCATCGCGTCCAACCACCTGTCCTTCCTGGACTCGGTCATCATCTCCGCGTTCATGCCCCGCCGGGTCAAGTTCATCGCCAAGGCGGAGTACGTCAACAGCCCCGGGATCAAGGGCAAGCTCATGCGCGAGGTCTTCGAATTCATCGACATCATCCCCGTGACCCGCGGTCAGCAGAGCGAGTCCGTGGCGGCCCTGGATCCCGCCGTGGAACACCTCAAGCAGGGCAACGTGTTCGGGATCTACCCGGAGGGCACGCGCTCCCGGGACGGTTACCTGTACCGCGGGCACTCCGGCGTGGCCTACCTGGCCTACGTCACGGGCGCCCCGGTGGTGCCCGTGGGGCTGATCGGCACCCAGCGGTTGCAACCGCCCGGGGCGACCATGATCCGCCCCGCCAAGTTCGAGATGCACGTGGGGGAGCCCATCCCCACACCGGAGTCCCACGGGCACCAGACGGGCAAGCTGCGCAAGACCCACGTGGAGCAGATCATGACCACGATCGCGGGACTGTCCGGGCAACCGCGCAAGGACGTGTACAACGTGTCCCCGTCCGTGCAGAGGGACGCCGGGCGTGGCTGACCCGGCGAGCTACAGACCGGCCCGACAGGACATCCCCACCAATCCGGGGGTCTACCGGTTCCGGGACGAACACGGCCGTGTGATCTACGTGGGCAAGGCCAAGAACCTGCGCAACCGGCTCTCGTCCTACTTCGCGCCCCTGCACCAGCTCGCGCCCAAGACCCGCACGATGGTCACCACGGCCGCGGCGGTGCAGTGGACCGTGGTGGGCTCGGAGTTCGAGTCCCTACAGCTCGAGTACACGTGGATCAAAGAGTTCGCGCCCCGGTTCAACATCGCCTACCGGGACGACAAGTCCTATCCGTACCTGGCGGTCACGATGTCCGAGGACGTCCCGCGGGCCATGGTCACACGCGGGGAGAAGAAACCGGGCAACCGCTACTTCGGCCCCTATTCCCAGGCGTGGGCCATCCGGGACACCCTGGACGCCCTGTTGCGGGTCTTCCCCGTGCGCACGTGCACCAAGGGTGTGTTCCAGCGCGCCGAGCGCAGTGGCCGGCCGTGCCTGCTCGGTTACATCGACAAGTGCTCGGCGCCGTGCGTGGGGGAGATCTCCCGCGAGGACCACCGCCGGCTCGCCGACGACCTGTGCCGCTTCATGGCCGGACACGCCAAGCCGTACATCCGGGAGCTCACGCGGCAAATGAACGAGGCCGCCGAGCGTATGGACTTCGAGACCGCTGCGGCACGCCGCGACGACGTCGGCGCGCTCGAACGGGCTTTCGAGCGCAATACGGTGGTGCTCGCGGACACCACGGACGCGGACTTCTTCGCGATCGCCGAGGACGAGCTCGAGGCCGCGGTCCAGGTGTTCTACGTGCGAGGTGGCCGGATCCGGGGTCAGCGCGGGTGGATCACCGAGAAGGTCGAGGACGTCACGACCGCCCAGCTCATGACCCACCTGTTGCAACAGGTCTACGGCGAGGCGCAATCGGAACTGGCCCCCGCGCCGTCGGCCCGCAGGAAACAGACCGCAGGCGGGAGCACGGACGTGGTCGCCAAGCACCGCCGCACGTCCGAGCTCGCGTATCGTCAGGACACGATCCCGCGCACGGTGTACGTGTCCGCGGAACCGGACGAGGCGGACGAGCTGCGCAACTGGCTCAGTGAGCTGCGCGGTTCCCAGGTGGCCATCCAACGGCCCCAGCGCGGTGACAAGGCGCAGCTGCTCGAGACCGTCGCGGAGAACGCGCGCCAGGCGCTGGCCCTGCACAAGTCCCGCCGCGCGGGGGACCTGACCACGCGCTCGGCGTCCTTGCAGCAGTTGCAGGAGGCCCTGGACCTCCCGGACGCCCTCATGCGCATCGAGTGCTACGACATCTCCCACGTCCAGGGCACCAACGTGGTCGCTTCCATGGTCGTGTTCGAGGACGGTCTGCCGCGCAAGTCGGAGTACCGCAAGTTCTCGATCACTGGCGACGCCGCACGGGACGACACCGCGTCCATGTACGACGTCATCCACCGCCGGTTCTCCCGCCACCTCGAACAGCAGCGCCGCGCCGCGGAGAAGGGCGTGCACAGCGGGGAGGTGGCCCCGGACACCGACGACGCGCCCGCGCGCGCCTTCGCGTATCCCCCCAATCTCGTGATCGTGGACGGCGGCCCGCCCCAGGTCGCGGCGGCCCAGCGCGCCCTGGACGACCTCGGCGTGGACGATGTCCACGTGGTGGGTCTGGCCAAGCGGCTCGAGGAGGTGTGGGTGCCCGACGACGAGTTCCCGGTCATCCTGCCCCGCGCCTCGGAAGGGTTGTTCCTCATGCAGCGCGTGCGCGACGAGGCCCACCGTTTCGCGATCACGTTCCACCGGCAGAAGCGCTCCAAAGCCATGACGGTCTCCGCGCTCGACGACGTGCCTGGGCTGGGCCCGGCCAAGCAGAAGGCCCTGCTCAAGCACTTCGGCTCGGTCAAGAAATTGCGCGCCGCCACCGCGGAGGAGATCCTTGAGGTCAAGGGCTTCGGGCCCGCGTTGACCACCAAGGTCGCGCAGGCCCTCGGGGGCGGCACCGAGGCCCGGGAGCCCGCTGTGGATACCGAGACGGGCGAACTGCTCGACTGAAACTGGTCTACCCTGGAAACGAACCCTGCAGTCGGAAGATCAGGCGGTCCGCGACCACATGAGCAGCCCACCCCCGGAAGCCACGCCCTCCACCCTGGAACCGGTGAAGCCCCCCACGGCGGAGTTGCTGATCGTGACCGGGATGTCCGGGGCGGGTCGCTCCACGGCGGCCAACGCGCTCGAGGACCTCGGGTGGTACGTCGTGGACAACCTGCCCCCGCAGATGCTCGGGACGCTGGCGGACCTCGTGTCGCGGACCCCGCAGACCCTGCCCAAGCTCGCCGTGGTGATCGACGTGCGTGGCAAGGCACTGTTCAACGACATGCGTGAGACCCTCGCCGCGCTCGAACGCTCGGGCGTGGAGTTCTCGGTGCTGTTCCTCGAGGCCTCGGACGAGGTGCTCGTCTCGCGCTACGAGCTCCAGCGCCGCCCCCACCCCCTGCAGGCGGGCGGCCGGATCCTGGACGGGATCCGCGCCGAGCGCGAGCTGTTGCGCGATCTGCGCGAGACCGCCGACTCCGTGCTGGACACCTCGTCCTTCAACGTGCACGCGCTGACCAAGGCCGTCGCGGACATGTTCTCCACAAGCGGTCCGGTGGTGCTGCGGCTCACGGTCATGAGCTTCGGGTTCAAGTACGGCGTGCCCGCGGACGCGAACTTCCTCGCGGACGTCCGTTTCATCCCCAATCCCCACTGGGTCCCCGCGTTGCGCCCGCGCACGGGCAAGGACCCCGAGGTGCGGGACTACGTCTTCGGCCACCACGGCACGCCGACCTTCGTGGACCGCTTCGTGGCCATGCTCGAACCGGTGTTCGCCGGCTACCGCACCGAGAACAAGCACTACGCGAGCATCGCCATCGGGTGCACGGGAGGCAAGCACCGTTCCGTGGCGATCACCGAGGAGGTTGCGCGGCGGCTCAGCAAGTCCCCCCGCGTGACCGTCAACATCCAGCACCGGGACCTGGGCCGAGAGTAGTCCCGCCCCCCAGAAATTACGGATTCCATGACTAACTTTCCTACGACGGGTGCGTTGCCCCGGTTGCCGCTGAGCAGCCGACGCGACGTGGACCCCTACCACTCGTTGGACGCCTCCGCGCGTGCGTCCCTGACGGATGCCGATTCCGTGGTCGCCCTGGGTGGCGGTCACGGGTTGTCCGCGAGCCTGTCCGCCCTGCGTCTGTTAGCGCCGGCCCTCACGGCCGTGGTCACGGTCGCGGACGACGGCGGATCGTCCGGTCGACTGCGCAACGACCTGGGCGTCCTGCCGCCCGGCGATCTGCGGATGGCGCTGGCGGCGCTGTGCGACGACTCCCAATGGGGTCGCACGTGGAGCGACGTGATGCAGCACCGGTTCAGCATCAAGACCCACCCGGACGAGGGTCTGGACAACCACGCCCTGGGGAACCTGCTGATCGTGACGTTGTGGGAGCTGCTCGGCGACCCCGTGGAGGGACTGCGCTGGGCCGGTGCGCTGCTGGGTGCGCGCGGCCAGGTGCTGCCCATGAGTTGCCTCCCGCTCGTGATCGAGGGGGATGTCTCGCCCGGGAGCAATCCCACGCAGGAGTGCCCCCCGGAGAAGATCACGCGCACCGTCACGGGCCAGTCACGGCTCGCCAAGGAGGCGGACGTGTGCAACGTGCGCCTGTCCCCGGCGGACGCCCCCGCGTGCCCGGAGGCCGTCACCGCGATCGAGGAGGCCGCGTGGGTCGTGCTTGGTCCCGGGTCGTGGCACACCTCCGTACTGCCGCACCTGTTGCTGTCCGAACTGCGGGACGCGATCTGCCGGTCCCCGGCCAAGCGTCTCGTCACGCTGAACCTCTCCCGGGATTCCGAGACCCTCAGCATGGGATCGGGGGACCAGCTGCGCGTGCTCAAGCGCTACGCCCCGGACCTGCGCCTGGACGTGGTGCTCGCGGACCCGTCCGCCGCGGAGTCCCCCAAGGACGTCGAGGCGGCGGCCGCCCAGCTCGGCGCCGTCGTGCACTGGGACTCGCTGCGGGACACGAGCGGCAGTTCGGTGCACAACCCCTTCAAACTGGCCGCGGCCTACCAACAGATCATGAACGCGCAGCGCTGAGCGGGAGCCCCCGCCGCGCAGCACACGTACTCGGCAAGGAGATCGACAACCATGGCATTGACCGCTTCGGTCAAGGAAGAACTCTCGCACCTGCAGGTGCGCAAGTCCGCGGTGCGCGCGGCGGAGCTCTCGGCGCTGTTGCGCTTCGCGGGCGGGCTGCACATCGTGGGCGGGCGGATCGTGGTGCAGGCGGAGCTGGACACCGAATCTGTCGCGCGCCGCGCGGCACGCGCCGTGGGGGAGGTCTTCGGCCACGAGTGCGAGCTCGGGGTGATCAGCGGCGGTGGTCTGCGCCGGGACCGTACGTGGGTCGTGCGGGTTGCCCGCGACGGTGAGGCGCTGGCCCGGCGCACCGGGTTGCTGGACGCCCACGGTCGTCCCGTGCGCGGTCTGCCGCCCACCGTAGTCAACGGCAGCGTCGAGGAGTCCGCCGCCGTGATCCGAGGTGCCTTCCTGGCCCACGGTTCGCTCACCGAACCGGGGCGGGCCGCGGCGATGGAATTCACGTGCCCCGGTCCCGAGGCGGCGCTCGCGCTCGTGGGTTCCGCGCGTCGGCTGGACGTGCTCGCCAAGGCGCGGCAGGTGCGCGGGGCGGACCGCGTCGTCGTGCGCGACGGGGACACGATCGCCACGCTGCTCACGCGCCTGGGCGCGCACCGCGCTCTGCTGCAGTGGGAGGACCGCCGGATGCGCAAGGAGGTGCGCGCCACGGCCAACCGGCTCGCGAACTTCGACGACGCCAACCTGCGCCGCTCCGCGCAGGCCGCGGTCACGGCGGGGGCCAAGGTCGAGCGTGCCCTGGACCTGCTCGGGGACGACGCCCCGGAGCATCTGCGGGCCGCCGGCCGGCTCCGGGTCGCCAACAAGCAGGCGAGCCTGGATGAGCTGGGTCGGTTGTCGGACCCGCCCCTGACCAAGGACGCGATCGCCGGGCGGATCCGCCGACTGCTCGCCATGGCGGACCGCCGTGCCGAGGAACTGGGTGTGGCCACGACCTCCGAGTTCGCCGCGCACGCTGGGTCGGAACAGCAGCGCGCATAGTAGCACCCGCGGGCAACACGCCGGTGCTGTGGGTTTGTGTGGGGTTTACGGGAGAGTCGCCTGAATGTGCATCGAGCCCCTGTTGAACCGCGTGAATTCTCGGTAGAATAGGACCGGAAGACCCGGCGGGCCTCGGACGACGTCGAGAACAGAGTGTGGGAGTTCTACCGTTTGGTTTGGATCCCACATCTCGACGGACCGGTACCCGCCAACCCCCGACAGACAGAGGAGATCGCAGTGACAGTCAAGGTTGGCATCAACGGTTTCGGACGGATCGGACGCTGCTTCGCGCGGGCCCTGTACACCGAGCACGGCCACGACATCGAGTTGGTCGCGGTGAACGACCTCACGGATCCGGAGACCTTGAAGCACCTGTTCGAGTTCGACTCCGTCATGGGCCGGCTCGGCGCGGACGTCACCCTGGACGGTGACATGATGACCGTGAACGGCCACCAGGTGAAGTTCCTGGCCGAGGCCGATCCCTCCAAGCTGCCCTGGGGCGAGCTCGGCGTGGACATTGTGATCGAGTGCACGGGCAGGTTCACGACCGGCCCCAAGATGCAGGCGCACCTGGACGCCGGTGCCAAGAAGGTCGTGCTCTCCGCACCGGGCAAGGAAGTGGACGGCACGTTCGTCTACGGCGTGAACCACGAATCCTACGACTCGGCCAGCATGAACCTGGTCTCCGCCGCGTCCTGCACCACCAACTGCCTCGCGCCGCTGGCCAAGGTCATCAACGACGAGTTCGGCATCGAGCGCGGTCTCATGACCACGATCCACGCCTACACGGGTGACCAGCGCCTGCACGACGCCCCGCACAAGGACCTGCGCCGCGCCCGCGCCGCCGCGCTGAGCATGATCCCCACGACCACCGGTGCCGCCGCCGCCGTGGGCCTCGTGCTGCCCGAGCTCAAGGGCAAGCTGGACGGCTTCGCCGTGCGCGTCCCGGTTCCCACCGGCTCGCTCGTGGACCTCACCGTGGACGTGGAGAAGGACGTCACGGTCGAGTCCGTGAACGCCGCGATCAAGCAGGCCGCCGAGGGCCCCTTCAAGGGCATCATCGAGTACTCCGAGGAAGCGCTCGTCTCCAAGGACATCGAGGGCTACGACGTCTCCACCGTGTTCGACGCGCCCCTGACCAAGGTCATCGACAACCAGGTCAAGGTCATCGCGTGGTACGACAACGAGTGGGGCTACACCCTGCGTCTCGTGGACTTCGTCTCCTACGTAGCGGATAAGCTCTGAGTCAGACCGCTCAGTGGCGCCGGTGCCCGCGGGTACCGGCGCCATTGTCATCAGTACGGCATCACCACAGGAAGGGATGACGGATATGGCCAAGTCACTGGACGATCTCATGGCGGAGGGGGTCGCGGGTCGCCGCGTGCTCGTGCGCTCGGACCTCAACGTTCCGCTTGACGGTTCCACCGTGACCGACGACGGTCGCGTGCGCGCGTCCTTACCGGTGCTCACCAAGCTCGCCGACGCCGGCGCACGCCTGATCGTCATGGCGCACCTCGGGCGCCCCAAGGGCACCGTGGATCCCAAGTACTCGATCGAGCCGGCCGCCGCGCGCCTGGCCGAGCTCGCGGACGCGGACGTCGTCGTCGCCTCGGACGTGGTGGGTCAGGACGCCCACGAGAAGGCCGAGGCCTTGCAGGACGGACAGATCCTCGTGCTCGAAAACGTGCGCTTCGACCCGCGCGAGACGTCCAAGGACGACGCCGAGCGGGAGGAGTTCGCGGCCGAGCTCGCGTCCCTGACGGGGGAGAACGGTGCGTACGTGGATGACGCCTTCGGGGCCGTGCACCGCAAGCACGCCTCCGTGTACGACATCGCCCGCGCGCTGCCCGGTTACCTGGGTGACCTGGTCAAGACCGAGGTGGACGTCCTGCGCAAGGTCATCTCCGATCCCGAGCGCCCGTTCGTGGTGGTCATGGGTGGGTCCAAGGTCTCCGACAAGCTGGCCGTGATCGACAACCTGATCGGTAAGGCGGACTCGCTGCTCATCGGCGGCGGCATGGTCTTCACGTTCCTCGCGGCCCAGGGCCACGCGGTGGGTTCGTCCCTGCTCGAGAAGGACCAGATCGACACCGTCAAGGGTTACCTGGACCGCGCCGCCGAGGCGGGCACCGAGATCGTGCTGCCGGTGGACGTTGTGTACGCCTCCGAGTTCTCCAAGGACGCCGAGCACGAGGTCCGCCCGGTCTCGGACATCGAGGGTGGGAAGATCGGTGACTCCGGCCTGGGCCTGGACATCGGCCCCGAGTCCGCCGAACTGTTCGCGCGCACGATCGCCGAGGCGAAGACCGTGTTCTGGAACGGCCCCGTGGGCGTGTTCGAGATGCCGGCGTTCGCCAACGGCACCAAGACCGTGGCGCAGGCCCTCGTGGACTCCGACGCCATGAGCGTGATCGGCGGCGGCGACTCTGCCTCCGCCGTGCGGAACCTGGGATACCGGGACGACCAGTTCGGCCACATCTCCACGGGGGGTGGCGCGTCGCTCGAGTACATCGAGGGTAAAGAACTGCCGGGCCTCGTGGCGCTGGGCGCCTGAGCCGCCACACACCGTGATGCGTGGGGCCCGCCGCCGCGGGCCCCACGCGCCCGCCCCCGTCCACAGCCACGCCGCACGACCGAAGGAGATTCAGCCATGACCACCCAGACCAATGGTGTCTTCGACCGCACGCCCCTGATCGCGGGCAACTGGAAGATGAACATGGACCACACGCAGGGCATCGCCCTGCTGCAGAAGCTCGCGTGGACGCTCAAGGACGCCAGGCACGACTTCTCCCGCGTGGAGGTCGCGGTGTTCCCCCCGTTCACCGGCCTGCGCTCCGTGCAGTCCCTCGTGGAGGGCGACGGACTGCAGATCGCCTACGGCGCCCAGGACCTCTCCGACCAGGACTCCGGGGCGTACACGGGAGACATCTCGGGCCAGTTCCTGGCCAAGCTTGGGTGCCGTTACGCGCTCGTGGGGCACTCCGAACGGCGGAGCATTCACACCGAATCCGATGAGCAGTGCCGCGACAAGGTCCGCGCCGCGATCCGTCACGGCCTGACCCCCATGCTGTGCATCGGCGAGGGTCTCGAGCAGCGCCAGGCCGGTGAGCACGTGCAGTACACGCTCGAGCAGTTGCGCGGGAGCCTCGCCGAGCTCAACGCCGGCGAGCTCGAGGGCCTCGTGGTGGCCTACGAACCGGTGTGGGCCATCGGCACGGGGGAGGTGGCCGGACCCGAGGACGCCCAGGAGATGGCGCACGCGATCCGCGCGGAACTCGAGTCGCTGTACGGCGAGGACTTCGCGAAGGCCACGCGGGTGCTCTACGGCGGTTCGGTGAAGTCCTCGAACGTCGCGAACATCCTCGGGGGAGCGGACGTGGACGGCGCCTTGGTGGGCGGTGCCAGTCTGGACGCGGAGGAATTTGCTAAGATTACCCGGTTCGAGCAGCACCTGGTCACCGACCAGTGATCCCCTCCGATCGCTGACGGTTGACCCGCCCCCGAGATTCGTGAATCGAGGCTATTCGTGGAGATCCTCCAGATCGCCCTCCAGGTGATCATCGTGGTCACCGGCATCCTGTGCATCATGTTCGTCCTGCTCAACAAGGGCAAGGGCGGCGGTCTGTCGGACATGTTCGGTGGCGGGATGACCCAGTCGCTGAACACCTCCGGCGCCGCGCAGAAGAACGTGGTGCGGATCACCACCGTTCTGGCGATCGTGTGGGTCCTGGCCATCGTGAGCTACGGCCTGCTGATGCGCTTCAGCGGCCCGGGGGTCTGAGACCCGCCGCACGCCCACCGGCTAATCCGGTCGCCACGACTCGGCACAGCACAAGAACTCGGCACAGCAGAAGAACTCAGTAGAGCAGACGACGTCGGCCCGGACCGTGAAGGTCCGGGCCGACGTCGTCGTATCCGGGGTGCGGTGTCGTCCCGTACGTGCCGGGTGACGGGCCGGGCCCGGGGGCGGGATCATGGGCTCAGCCCGCGGTCCCGCCCGGGGCCGGGTCGGGGTCCTCGGGCATGCCCGGGAGGGCGTCCTCCGTGACGAGCCACAGGGTCTCCCGGGTCCCGCGTACCGCGCTGGCCGGGGCCTCGGTCGCGGTGATCTCCGGCCGTCGGATCGTGGCGAGGGCCCCGGCCTTCGCGGCACCGGCGACCAGCAACCAGACCCGCTGCGCGGAATTGATCGCTGGTAGGGACATGGTGACGCGGGTGGGCGGCGGTTTGGGGGAATCCTCGACCGCGAACACCGGGGCGTCCGTGCGCAGGACGTCCTCGCGGCCCGGGAACAGGGACGCCACGTGGGTGTCCGGGCCCAGGCTCAGCAGGGCCAGATCGAAGACCGGCAGGCCCGTGTCGGATCCCTCGTTCTCGGCCGCCGCGGCGAGTTCCTCGGCGTAGTCCTCGGCCGCGGCATCGGCCGACGCGATCTCGTCCGAACCCGCCACGGGGTGCACGCGGTCCCACGTCAGCTCGTGGGTCTCGCCCCACGCGTCCGCGGCCTGGACACCGTTGCGTTCGCCGTCCGCACCGGGCAGGAAGCGCTCGTCCGACCACCACACGTTCACGCGCGACCAGTCGATCACGGCGGCGTCCGGGTGGCCGGCCAGCTCACCAATCACGCGGGTCCCCATGCTCCCACCGGTCAGCACGAGGGTGGCCTCCCCGCGTTCGTCCTGGGCGTGCTCGAGCACCTCGAGGACGCGCCGGGCGGTGTCCCAGGCAAGGCGTTCGTCACCCTCGTGCGGGACGAGTCGCGGTTCCGGGCGGGACGGCTCACTCATCGCCGGTTCCCTCGGCCGATGCGGAAGCCGAGGCATCGTGGCCCTGCACCGTGGTGTTCTCGGAAGGCTCCGCGGCCTCCTCACCGACGGTGCGGGTCGTGATCCGGGCACTCGCGAGCCCCGAGGTGATGACCTCGCCGTAGACCTCGTCCGCATCCAACCGTCGCAGTTCCTCCGCGAGGCACGCGTTGAGATCCCGCACGGGCATGGCGATCTGCTGATCCGGCTGACCCGGCTGGGAGAGCACGGCCACGGTGCGGCCGGGGCGGTGCAGCTGCACCGATCCGTCGTCGGTGACCAGGCACACGCGGTCGAGACCCCGCCGGGTGTCGTCGGTGATGATGGTCGCCGGGGCATCGAGCTTGCTGGACAGCCACACCCCCAACAGCACCATGGACGGGGCCACCGTGGAGCCCTCGAGCACGATCTCGCGCACCTTCACGGGCCCCACCTGGTCCAGGACCGCAGCGAGCTGGATGCGCCAGTTGGTGATCCGCGTCCAGGACAGGTCCGTGTCCCCGGGGCGGTACTGCTGGGACAGTTGTGCCAGGGACTCGAAGGGTGCGGGCGCACGCGAGGAGTCGGTGATCCTGCGGTGGGCGATGCACCCGATCGAGCTCGTGCTGGGATTCTCGGGGAAGTCGTGCGGCCACCACGCCACGATGGGTGCGTCCGGCAGCAACAGCGCGGAGACCAGAGTCTCAGTGGGTTCGGCGAGCTCGCCGTAGCCGTGCAGCAGGATCACCTCGGACGCGCCGGCGTCCCCGCCCACGCGCAATTGCGCGTCCAAGCGGGTCTCGTCGGTGCGGGAGTGCGCTACGTGCACGATGATCCGGCACGGGTGCTCGTGACTCGCGTAGTTCGCGGCCTCGACCGCGACCTCCGAGTGACCGGCCTGCGCCAGGACCACGAGCGTCAGCACGCGGCCCAGCGTCACCACGCCGTTCTCGTCCCGCAACTGATTGAGTTTCTTCTCAATCTTCGCCGCGGTGGTGTTCTCCATCTGAACGATCACGGTCGCCTCCAAACTCGCCCGTCACGGGCCATCAACTCGTGCGCCGAGTCCGGTCCCCACGAACCCGGTGCGTACGGCTCGGGCATGACGCGCTGCTCGGCCCAGTGCTCCTCGAACGGGTCCAGGATCTTCCAGGACAGCTCCACCTCGGAGTGGTCCGGGAACAGCGGGGGCTCACCCAGCAGGACGTCGAAGATCAACCGCTCGTAGGCCTCGGGGCTCGACTCCGTGAACGCGTGGCCGTAACCGAAGTCCATGGTCACGTCCCGGATCTCGGACTGGGTGCCCGGGACCTTGGAGCCGAAGCGGATGGTCACGCCCTCGTCGGGTTGGATCCGGATCACGATCGCGTTCTGACCGAACTCGTCGTTGTCCATGTCCCGGAACAGCAGGTTGGGCGACTTCTTGAACGCCACCGCGATCTCGGTGACCCGCCGGCCCAGTCGCTTCCCCGCGCGCAGGTAGAACGGCACGCCCGCCCAGCGGCGGTTGTTGATGTCCACGCGCAGTGCGGCGAAGGTCTCCGTGCGGGAATCCGCGGGGATGTCCTTCTCCTCGTGGAAGCCCTTGACGTAGTCCCCGCCCTGCAGCCCGGACGTGTACTGGCCCAGCGCGGAATGCTTCCCGAGGTCCTCGGGCAGCACCACGGATTCGAGTACCTTGGCCTTCTCGCGGCGCAGGTTGTGCGCCGTGAAGGACGCGGGTTCCTCCATGGCGGTGAACGCGAGCAACTGCAGCAAGTGGTTCTGGATCACGTCCCGGGCCGCGCCCACGCCGTCGTAGTAGCCGGCGCGCGAACCGATCCCGATCTCCTCGGCCATGGTGATCTGCACGTGGTCCACGTAGCGGGCGTCCCACAAGGGCTCGAACATCTGGTTCGCGAAGCGCAGCGCCAGGATGTTCTGCACCGTCTCCTTGCCCAGGTAGTGGTCGATGCGGAACACGCTGTCCGCGCGGAACACGCGTTCCACGATCGCGTTGAGCTCCCGCGCGGATTCAAGGTCGTGCCCGAAGGGCTTCTCGATGACCACGCGTCGCCAGCCCGTGCTGTCCTCGCTGTCGGCGAGGTCGTGGTCCGCGAGCTGTTGGCACACCACCTCGAACGTCTTGGGCGGAATCGAGAGGTAGAACGCGTGGTTGCCGCGGGTGCCCCGGTCCCGGTCGAGCTCGTCGAGGGTCTGCGCGAGCCGGTGGTACGCGTCGTCGTCGTCGAACTCGCCGTGGACGAAACGCAGACCCGAGGCGAACTGGTTCCAGAGGTCCTCGTTGTAGGGCGTGCGCGCGTGCTCGGCGACGTGTTCCTTGACGTACTCGGCGAACTGGGCGTCGTCCCAGTCCCGCCGGCCGAACCCCACGAGGGAGAAGGCCGGCGGGAGCAGGCTACGGTTGGCCAGGTCGTACATGGCCGGCAGCAGCTTCTTCTTGGCGAGGTCACCCGTGACGCCGAACAACACGAGGGCCGACGGCGCGGCGACCCGGGTCAGGCGCCGGTCGCGGGGATCGCGTAGCGGGTTGCAGTTCTTGTTGTCAGGCACGCGTGTTCCTGTTCGTTAGCGGTTGGTGGCGGGTCACAGCTCCGATGCCACCCTGAGCAGCTGTGCGACACCCTCGGCCCGGTCCGTGAGCCGCAGCCGCACGACGGGACGGTGGTGATCGCTCAGCACACCAGCGTCGCCGTCGGCCTGCGCGCCGATGAGCTCACCGAACGTGAACGGGATCCCGGGGATGTCCACGTCAGTGCCCGTGGCCGCAGTGATCTGCAGGTAGACACCCTGCTCGGGGCCGCCCTTGTGGTACTGACCCGTGGAGTGCAGGAACCGGGGTCCCCAGCCGAAGGTCACGGGACGGCCCGTGTGCCGTGCGAGCAGATCGCGGATCGACTCGAGCTGCGCCCACTCGAGACGGTCGAAGTACGCCTGCACGCTCACGTAGCCGTTCTCGGGCAGCTGGGCGAGCAGAGCGGCGAGCGCCTCGGGCACGGTCGTGGCGCCGTCGAGTAGCTGTTCACTGCCACGGATCTCGATCGCGCCGTCCGTGGCGGCGGCGGGGGAGGGCTCGGGCTTGGCGGCCAGCAGCTCGCGAGTGGCCGCCTTGGCGGATTCCACGTCCGGCTGGTTGAACGGGTCGATGCGCAGCAACTGTCCCACCACAGCGATCGCGACCTCGAACGCCATCATGAGCCCGGCCAGCGAACCAGCCACGCGCACGCCCTCGCCCTGCTCCTCCGTGACGGCCTCGTCGTCCACGAGCGAGACCACCAGGACGTCGGGGGCGCCCGACGTCACTTCGGGAGCGGCGTCGTTCACGACCACGGGCAGCACACCGGTTCCGGACTTGCCCGTGGACTCGGCGATCAGCTGCTCGGCCCAGTCCGCGAAGCCCACGAACGGCGCGCCCTGGTTCACGAGCACGATCTTGTCGCGCAGCGGGGACGTCCCGCCCAGGGCGGCGCCGAGCTGCAGACCGATGTTGTTCTCGTCGTCCTCGCGCAGCATCTCGGTGGCCTCTTCGGCGTCGTCGAGCAGCGCCGCGACGTCCACGCCGGCGAGCCCAGACGGCACGAGGCCGAACGCGGTGAGCGCCGAGAAGCGACCGCCCACGTTCGGGTCCGCGGTGAAGACCTTGCGGTAGCCGGCCTCACGGGACGCGGAGTCCATGGGGGAGCCCGGATCCGTCACGACCACCACGCGCGACGGTGCATCGATGCCCGCGCGCTCGAACGCGTTCACGAACACGCGCCGGGCGGAGTCCGTCTCGACGGTGGACCCGGACTTGGAGGAGACCACGAGCGCGGTGTGCTCGAGGTCCTCGAGTGCTTTGGTGACCATCTCCGGGTCGGTGGAGTCCAGCACGAATAGGTCCACCCCCGCGCTGCGCGTGATCACCTCGGGGGCCAGCGACGAGCCGCCCATGCCCGCGAGCACGAAACGGGTCACGCCCTCCCGGGCGAAGTCGTGGCGCAATTGTTCGATCTCGGGCACCAGGGGGCGCGAGACGCGCACGGCGTCGGTCCACCCGAGCCGTATCGCGGCTTCCTCCTGCGCGGCGGAGCCCCACAGCGCGGGGTCCTGGTCGAAGAGTTTGGACGCGAAGTTCTCGGCGACCAGACGCGGGACGTGCGTGTCGATCGCCTCACGCGCGGCGCCGGCCGCCTGCAATGACAATGAGCTCACGGGGAGCCTCCTCGGAACGTGGTTTTCGGACAACGACGCCGCGGCGCGGCTCCGACCCTATGCTCACCGGGCGGGTGCCCGGCGCGGGATCGCAGCCGCGACGCAGTGGCTGGGTTCGGCTCAGCGGGCCTCGTCGAGGGCAGTGCGCACCGTGGCGAGCAGCTCGTCCCAGGACTTGTCGAACTTCTTCAGCCCCTCGGTCTCGAGCTGGTCCACGACCTCCTCGTAGGAAATCCCCTGCTCGGCCACGGCGTTGAGCACGTCCGTGGCCTGTTGGTAGGTCCCCGTCACGGTGTCACCGGTGATCTCGGCGTGGTCGTAGGTCGCGTCCAGGGTCTTCTCCGGCATGGTGTTCACGGTATTAGGGGCCACGAGTTCGCTCACGTACAGCGTGTCCGGCAGCGACGGGTCCTTGACAC
Source organism: Kocuria sp. CPCC 204721 (assembly GCF_040980945.1). Classification (NCBI taxonomy): domain Bacteria; kingdom Bacillati; phylum Actinomycetota; class Actinomycetes; order Micrococcales; family Micrococcaceae; genus Kocuria; species Kocuria sp. CPCC 204721. Next base: position 220,657 of record NZ_JAVKPO010000002.1, on the reverse strand, counting down.
CCGTGGACGCCCACAGGGGACGCTGCGGGTTGGCCCCGGCCGCGGCCAGGCGCTTCCAACGCTCGGTCTCGAGCTGCTCCTCGTAGACCTGGTACGCCAGGCGCGCGTTGGCGAGACCCGCCTTACCCTTCAGGGCCTTGGCCTCGTCCGTGCCCACGGCGTCCAGACGCTTGTCGATCTCGGTGTCCACGCGGGAGACGAAGAAGGACGCGACGGAGTGGATCGTGGAGAGGTCCTTGCCGTTCTCGAGCGCTTCCTCGAGGCCCTGCATGTACGCGTTGATGACCCCGCGGTAGCGGTCCAGCGAAAAGATCAGGGTCACGTTCACTGAGATGCCCTCCGCGATCGTGGCCGCGATCGAGGACAGGCCCTTCTCGGTGGCGGGGATCTTGATCAGCGCGTTGGGCCGGTCGATGGTCTGCGAGAGCTTCTGGGCCATTGCGGACGTGGCGTCGGCGTCCTGGGCCAGTCGAGGGTCCACCTCGATGGACACGCGGCCGTCCACGCCCTGGGTGGCCTGGGCGATGGGGGTGAACAGGTCGCACGCATCGCGCACGTCGTCGGTGGTGATCCGGAACACGGCGTCGTCCACGGAGGCGCCGGCCTTGGCGAGCTCCGCGACCTGTTCGCGGTAGGACTCACCGTCCGCGAGTGCCGCGGCGAAGATCGTGGGGTTGGTGGTCACGCCCACCACGTTCTTGGTGTCGATCAGTTCCTGGAGGTTCCCGCTGGTCAGGCGCTGGCGGGAGAGGTCGTCGAGCCAGATGGAGACGCCGGCGTCGGAGAGTTTCTGGGTGGGAGTCGTCATGATGTCCTCACTTCACGTCGAAGGGTTCTGGGGCGTCGCAGGCGGCCCGAGCGGACCGCCTGCGACGTGGGACGGGGTTCACCGAGCGGCGGCGATGGACTCCTCGGCGGCCTGGGCCACGGCCTCGGCGGTGATGCCGAACTCGCGGTACAGGGTCTGGTAGTCGGCGGACTCGCCGAAGTGCTCGAGGGACACGGCGCGTCCGGCATCGCCCAGCAAGTCGTTCCAGGACATCCGGATCCCGGCCTCCACGCTCACGCGGGCCTTGACGTCGGACGGGATCACGGAGTTGCGGTAGTCCTCGTCCTGGGCGTCGAACCACTCGCGGCACGGCATGGACACCACGCGGGCGGCCACGCCCTTGGCCTTGAGCTGTTCACGGGCCTCGACGGCGAGCTGGACCTCGGAACCGGTGCCGATGAGCACTACGTCCGGGGCGCCCTCGGTGTCCGCGAGGACGTACCCGCCGCGGGCTACGCCTTCGGCGGAGGCGAACTTCTCGCCGTCGTGATCCGGGTGAAGGTCCTCCCGCGCGAACGTGGGCAGGTCCTGGCGTGTGAGGGCGATCCCGGCCGGGTGCTCGTGGTGCTCGAGGATGGTTCGCCACGCCACGGAGGTCTCGTTGGCGTCCGCGGGGCGCACGACGTCGAGCCCCGGGATCGCGCGCAGCGCGGAGAGCTGCTCCACGGGCTGGTGCGTGGGACCGTCCTCACCCAGGCCGATCGAGTCGTGCGTCCACACGTAGATCGAGGGCACGCGCATGAGCGCACCCAGGCGCACGGCGGGACGCTGGTAGTCCGAGAAGATCAGGAACGTGCCGGAGTAGGCGCGCGTCTGGCTGCTCATCACGATGCCATTGACGATCGCTGCGGCAGCGTGCTCACGGATGCCGAAGTGCAGCACCCGGCCGTACGGGGAACCGGACCACTGGGCCGTGGAGCGTGCCTCGGGGATGAAGGACTTGGCGTCGTCGATCGTGGTGTTGTTCGACCCCGCGAGGTCCGCCGAACCGCCCCACAGCTCGGGGAAGGTGTCCGCGATGGCGTTGATGACCTGACCGGAGGCCTTGCGGGAGGCCACGGCCTTGCCCGCCGGGAACGTGGGGAACGCGTCCTCGTAGTTCTCGGGCAGTTCCTCGTTCTTGATCCGGTCGTACAGCGCGGCCTTGTCCGGGTGGGCCTCACGCCATTCGGCGAAGGACTTCTCCCATTGCGCGCGCTCCTGCTTACCGCGTTCGCCGACCTCGCGCACGTGCTCGAAGATCTCGGGCTCGATCTGGAAGGACTTCTCCGGGTCGAAGCCCAGGATCTTCTTGGTCGCGGCGACCTCGTCCTCGCCCAGCGCGGAACCGTGCACGCCACCGGTGTTCTGCTTGGTGGGGGCGGGCCAGCCGATGATGGTGTTCAGGGCGATGATCGAGGGCTTGTCCGTGACCTTGGTGGCCGCGACGATCGCGTCGTACAGCCCCTGCACGTCCTCCTGGTACTCGCCGCCGTTGCGCCAGTCCACGCGCGTGGTGTCCCAGCCGTAGGCCTCGTAGCGCTTGAGGACGTCCTCGTTGAACGCCACGTTGGTGTCGTCCTCGATGGAGATCTTGTTGTCGTCGTAGATCACCACGAGGTTGCCGAGCTCCTGGGTGCCCGCCAGCGACGACGCCTCGGAGGTGATGCCCTCCTGCAGGTCACCGTCGGAGGCGATCACGAACACGGTGTGGTCGAACGGGGAGGCGCCCTGAGCAGCGTCGGCGTCGAACAGACCGCGCGTGTAGCGCTGCGCGTACGCAAAACCCACGGAGGACGCGAGCCCCTGGCCCAGCGGACCCGTGGTGATCTCGACACCCGTGGTGTGGCGGTACTCGGGGTGGCCCGGGACCTTGGAACCCCACGTGCGCAGGGACTCGAGATCCTCCATCTCCAGGCCGTAGCCGGAGAAGTACAGCTGCAGGTACAGGGTCAGGGACGTGTGACCGGGGGAGAGGATGAACCGGTCACGCCCGGTCCAGCGGTCGTCGGAGGGGTCGTGCCGCATGATCTTCTGGAACAACAGGTACGCGACCGGGGCCAGGGACATGGCGGTGCCGGGGTGGCCGTTGCCCACCTTCTGCACGGCGTCCGCGGCGAGCACACGCGCGGTGTCCACCGCACGGGCGTCCTTCTCGGTCCAGTTCAACGGTTGATCGAGGTTCGGCACGGTGACGCGCCCCTTTCCTAGACGGGTTGTGCGGTCACGATCCGGAACACTCCGCCGCGGACTCGGCCGCGACGATCGGCCCGGAACGCATGTTCCGGGATCAACCTTAGTCCGGTGGGACGCCGCGTGGCAGGGACGACCGCGGCCCGCGCCACGGGCACAAGCGCGTGCCGGGCATCACCCCGGCGTGGGCCGGGACCGGCGGCTATACTAATGACCGGGTATCGGTGCGCGTGCGGCGCGCCCGCCCCAGGCACTCCCGGCGCACGGCCGGGCCACCCACGTTCTTTGGAGCATTGATTCCGTGAATCACCTTGACACCGCGACGCACCCGGAATCCCACGGATCCCACGCGCCGCACGGACACGGAGTGACCGGGACCCGCATCGGGACCGTGGAGCCCGTGGGGTATCAGGGCCGGATGACCTTGGGTCGTAAGCTCAAAGCGTACGTGGCGCTCACGAAGCCCCGGATCATCGAACTGCTCCTCGTGGCCACCGTGCCCACCATGTTCTTCGCCCAGCAGGGCGTCCCCGATTTCTTGCTCGTGCTCAACACCCTGATCGGCGGCGCGCTCGCGGCCGGTGCGGCGGGTGCGTTCAACTGTTACATCGACCGCAACGAGGACCGGCTCATGCGGCGCACCGCCAAGCGCCCACTCGTGACCGGTGAGGTGGGGGAGCGTGAGGCCCTGATCTTCGCGTGGGTCCTCTCGGTCGTGTCCGTCGCGTGGCTGACCCTGGGGGTCAGCGTCTTGTGCGGTGTGCTCGGCGTGGTGGCCATCGCCCTGTACGCGGTGTTCTACTCGATCGTGCTCAAGCGCCGCACCGCGCAGAACATCGTGTGGGGCGGGATCGCCGGGTGCATGCCCGTGTTGATCGGCTGGGCCGCGGTGCGCGGGACCCTCGAGTGGCCCGCATTCGTGCTCTTCGCGTTCATCTTCCTGTGGACCCCGCCGCACTACTGGCCGCTGTCCATGAAGTACGCGGAGGACTACTCCCGCGCCGGCGTGCCCATGCTCGGTGCGGTGGACACCGCGCGCACCGTGGGCGCCCAGGTGGTGCTCTACGCGTGGGCCACCGTGATCTGCTCGCTGCTGTTGATCCCCGTGGGTGACGCCGGGTGGGTCTACGGTGTGATCGCCCTGATCTCCGGCGGCTGGTTCACGTACCACTGCCACAAGCTCTACGGCCTGGCCCGCGTCGGCAAGCCCACGCTCAAGCAGGCCATGTACGTGTTCCACGGCTCGATCGCCTACATCACCTTCGTGTTCGTGGGCGTGGCCCTGGACCCGTTCGTGGGTGGGCCCATTTTCTGACCCGGGCCGTTCCCGTCGGAGACCTTCGGGCTTGCGTCTCGCCCGACCCGCTCCAGCGCGCGGGATCCCGTCCGGGCGTTACCACGGACGACGACGCCGTCCGCCCTTCGTTCTCGACGTCACGCACGGGCTGGGTGTCCTGGAAAGCTGGTTAGGGTCACCTAAAATGGGTCCATGTTCTCGATGACCTTCTCCGGTGTGATCGCCTACCCCGTGACCCCCTTGCTCCCCGGTGGCGGGCTGGACCTGGATTCCCTCGAACGCAGTGTCGCGCGGCTCGCGCGCAGCGGGGTGTCCGGGATCGTGGTACTCGGGACCTCCGGTCTGTTCGCCTACCTGGACCCCCAGGAACGGGCGCAGGTGGTCCGCACCGCCGTGGACGCGGCGTCGGGCTCGGGGACGCCCGTGGGCGTGGGGATCTCCGCGATCACCACGCGGGAGGTCATGCAGTTCGCGTACTCCGCCGAGAACAACGGTGCCGACGGCCTGGTGTTGAGCCCCGTGAGTTACATCCCGCTGGTGTCCCAGGAGATCGCGGACCAGGTGGAGACGGTCGCCTCCGCTATGTCCCTGCCGTTGTGCCTGTACAACAACCCGACCACCACCGGGTTCACCTACCCCGTGGAACTGGCCTCGGAGCTGTCGTGGCTGGACAACGTGGTCGCGTTCAAGGACACCGCGGCCTCCGGTCGGCTCTTCTACTCCCGCCAGCTGCTCTTCGCGCAGCAAGCCGAACCGGGCACCGTACACGGTGTGAGCCGCGATCAACTTATCGTGGACGAGTACCCGAGCGCGGCGTGGCACAGCGGCATGGCGGCGTTGCTCGCGCCCGAGTTCGTGGCCTTCCACCGCGCCGTCGCGGAGGGCCGCGCGGACGACGCCGCCGCCTGGAGCGCCGCGCTGCATCCCCTCATGCACCTCATGAGTCAGGAACGGCCCCTGTCGGTGCTCTACGCGTTGGCGGAGGTGTGCGGCGTTCGAACGAGCGCTCCCCGCCGTCCCCTGCTGCCCATCCCGTCCCACAGCAAGCGGCTGCTCTCGGACGCCGTGGAGCGGCTGCGCTCGTCCGCACCCTCGGCGACCTTCGTCGCAGAATAAGCTCGGTGCCTCGCGATCAGCGCACGGTGTGCGCGGGCGTGGCGCGAGCGGCGTCGTCGGCGGGCTCGTCGATGGGTGCCGCGTACTCGTGGGTGTCCTGTGCGAGGTAGACGCTGAACGAGACCACCCGCGTGGCTGCCCAGATCAGCACGGCCGAGAGCACCATGTGCAGGGCCACGGCGGGAACCGGGACCCCGTTGAAGTACTGGTAGTACCCCAGCAGCGCCTGGGCCACGATGACGACCGCCATGATGAGGTACGCGTTACGCAGGATCCGCGGCAGGGACTTCACGACGGTGAGGGCGATGCCCGCGATCACCGTGAACGTCAGGAGGTAGACGGGGATGGCGTGCGCCCGGGCGATCATCACGGAGTCGAATGTGAGCCGCGCACTGTCCTCGTCCCCGGCGTGGGGGCCCGTGCCCGTGACGAGCGTCCCGAGGTAGAGGATCACGGCGGTGAGCACACCGGTCAGCGCCCCCAGCACGCGTGCGGCGGAGCGGGAGCCGTGCAATTGCCCCGGTCGCTGCTCGTATGCGACCACCGACAGCCCGTCCCGGCGGGTGTTGAGCACGAGCAGAGTGGCCAGGCTGATCATGATGGCCGAGATCAGGTAGTGCACCCCCACCACGAGCGGGTGCAGGTCCGCGTGGACGGTGATGCCGCCGATCGCGGCCTGCAGGGGAATGCCGATCAGTAGGAACAGCGCCAGGCGGAAGAGCTTGGGGTGCTCGTGACGCAGTTTGAGCACCGAGAGGAACGTGAGCACCGCGACCACGGTGAGCACGAACGTCAGCAGGCGGTTGCCGAACTCGATCAGCCCGTGCACGCCCATCTCCTGGGTGCTGGTCCACGAGTCGGCGGTGCAGCGCGGCCACGTGGGGCAGCCCAACCCGGAACCCGTCAGGCGCACGAGCCCGCCCGTGAGGATTAACAGCGAGTTGGTCAGCAGGGATGCGACCGCGAGTCCCCGCACCCACGGGGTCACGGTGGCGGGCCACCAGAACGAATCGGTGGCGGTGCGGCGGGCGACATCAGACATGACGGAGCATCCAAGGGCAGAGGGGATGGGACCCCTCCAGTGTAGCGAGAACAGCGTGGGAAACCCCTGGGCGCAGCGGGCTCACGCGGGTGAGCTCACACCCACTTGAACCAGGCGACCGTGGCCGCCCAGCTGAGCACGGCCCACGCGGCGAGCACGAGCAGCGGCACGGGGGAGACACTACCCATCAGGAAGCATTCCCGCAGCGCCTCACCGGCCGCGGAGGACGGCAGCCACGCCACGAGCCACGAGAGCCACCCGGGCAGCACGCTCACCGGGAAGAGGACGCCGCCGGCGGCCGCGAGCGCGACCCATACGACGTTGAGCACGGCCAGGGTCGCCTCGGCGCGCAGGGTCCCCGCAATCAGCATGCCGAGCCCGGTGAATGCGAGTGCCACGAGGATCAGCAGGGGAACGGACCCCAGCACGGCCTCCCAGGACGGCCGCCAGCCCAGGGGCACGGCCACGGCCGCAATCACCGCGTACTGCACCGCGAGCACGGCCAGGATGGCCAGTAGCTTGCCCGCGATCAGCCCGGCGCGACCCAGGGGAGTGGTCGAGAGGTAGCGCAGCACCCCGTAGCGACGGTCGAAACCGGTCTGGATCCCCTGTCCGGAGAACGCGCTCGAGATCACGCACAGCACCAGGATCCCGGGCACGGCCACATCCACGCGGGATGCGTCCCCCACGCGGTAGCGGTCCAACAGGTCGGTCACGGTCAGGGCCACGAGTGCCATGACGGGCAGGATCAGCAGGAGCAGCAACTGTTCGCCGTTGCGGATCATGGTCATGGTCTCGAAGCGCGCCTGAGCGAGCACGCGCCGGGGCAGGGACGCGGCCCCGGCGGGGGACGACGGCGCTGCGGTCACCGAGGACTCGTGGGTCGAGGTGCTCACGGGGCATTCCCCCCGGAGACTTCCAGGAAGACGTCCTCGAGGGATCGGGGTTGCACGCTCAGCGCCTCCGGCAAGGTGTCGTTCTGTGTGGCCCACGCGGTCAGTTCGCGGATCCGTGGTGCGTCCAGCGGGCCCGTCAGTGTCACGGTGCGGTCCTGGACGCTCCATTCGACGTCGTCGAAGCGCGGGGTGCGCCACGGCGGGTCCGCACGCAGCAGGCCCGCATGCTCCTTGGCGAGCGTGATGCTCATCACGAGCGGTGCGAGGCGCTCGGCGCTGACCAGTTCGGCCACGGTTCCCTGCGCGGCGACCGTGCCCCGGTCCACGATGTAGACGTAGTCGGCCAGGCGGGCGGCGTCGTCCATGAGGTGCGTGGTCAGGATGATGCACACTCCGCTGTCCCGCAGGCGTCGGATGAGGTCGAAGACGATGTGGCGGGAGCGGGGGTCCAACCCGGCCGAGGGTTCGTCCAGGAACAATACGTCCGGGCGGCCCACGAGGGCCGCGGCCAGGGCCACGCGTTGCTTCTGCCCGCCGGACAAGCGCCGGATCCCCGTGGTGAGGAACGATTCGATGCCCAGGAGCTCCACGAGTTCGGCCACGGGCACGGGGTCCGCGTAGAGCCGGCTGACGTGGCGCAACAGTTCCCCGGGGCGCACGGACTGCGGTAGACCGCCGTCCTGGAGCATCACGCCCACGCGCGCCCGCAGTGCGGGGGAGGCGTGCCACGGGTCGTCGCCGAGCAATCGGACGCTACCGGACGTGGGGCGCTGCAGCCCCTGGGCGCACTGCAGCGTGGTGGTCTTGCCGGCCCCGTTGGCGCCGAGCAGCGCCGTGATCTTCCCGTGCTCGGCGGCCATGCTCAGCCCGCGCACGGCCCGGACGGGCTCACCCCGGCCCTCGAAGGTCTTCACGAGGTTCTCGATGTGCAGGGCGGAACCGGTGTCGGTCGCGGTCGCCGGGGACGTGGGAGCGGGGTCGGGGTGGATCTGCACCCGGACAGTCTAGAACGTCCGTCCCGGTACTGGCTGGAGGGTTCGCCGAAGGGTCTTGGGCCCCGGTTCCCCTATCGGAGCCGTTTGGCCGGGAATGGATTAGGACATACCCTCGTTATGTATTGCGTGTCCCACCACGAGGGTTTTTACGCTGCATGGCGCTCACCCGGTGGGATCGACGCGGAAGCCGCGCCCCGAGCCAACCGTCATCACTCGAAGGATGTTGCACCGAGCATGAGTTCACCTGCCACGGACCGCGGTGCGGTCCGCACGGACCAGGATGACACCACCCGTTCCCGGGTGCTCTCGTTGGTGCTCGCCCACGGTCCCATCTCCGCCGCCCAGATCGCCAAGGACCTGGGGTTGACGCCCGCCGCCGTCCGGCGCCATCTGGACGCGCTCGAGGCCGAACAGTTCATCGAGGTCTCCGCCCTGCGCAGCGCGCAATCGGGCGCGGGGCGCCCGGCCCGGCGCTACGTCGTCGCCCCCGGAGGCCACGAACAGCTCGGCCACGACTACCTCGGACTCGCGCACCGTGCGCTGGAGACCATGCAGCGCGTGGGCGGTGAGAAGCTCGTGCAAGCATTTGTCGCCGAGCAGATCGAGCGCATGCGCGAACGCTACCGCCCGCAGGTCGAGGCGGCCGGGCCCGACGTCGACGATCGCATCAACGCCCTGACCGCGGCCATGAGCCGCGACGGCTTCGTGGCCTCGCACACCACCGTGACCCCGCGGGGACCCAAGGGCGTTACGCTGCGCTCGGCGCAACTGTGCCAGGGCCACTGCCCCATCCAGGACATCGCGAGCGAGTACCCCAAGTTCTGCGAACAGGAAACTGCACTGATCTCCGAACTGTTGGACGTGGACGTCCGCAGGCTGTCCACCATGGCGGCCGGCGCCCACGTCTGCACCACACACGTCCCGCTGCAACTGCGCACTGCGGGTCACTCGAATTCCACCAACCACACAACCGCACGACAGGGAGGGTTGTCATGACCGAGCGCATTGTGCCCGCGGAGACCGCGAGCAACACGTCAGGTGACACCACAATTTCCGAGATCCTGGAGATGAACCCGGAGCTCGAGGGGATCGGTCAGTACCAGTACGGCTGGGCCGACAAGAACGACGCCGGTGCCTCCGCGCGCCGCGGCGTCAACGAAGAAGTGGTCCGGGACATCTCGGCCAAGAAAAGCGAACCGGACTGGATGACCCAGCTGCGGCTCAAGGGTCTGAAGTTCTTCGACCGCAAGCCCATGCCCACGTGGGGTGCGGACCTGTCCGGGATCGACTTCGACAACATCAAGTACTTCGTGCGCTCCACCGAGCAGCAGGCCGGCTCCTGGGAGGAGCTGCCCGATGACATCCGCAACACGTACGAAAGGCTCGGCATCCCCGAGGCGGAGCGCAACCGTCTTGTGGCCGGTGTGGCCGCGCAGTACGAGTCCGAGGTCGTGTACCACCAGATCCGCGAGGACCTGGAGCGCCAGGGCGTGATCTTCATGGACACGGACACCGCGCTGAAGGAGCACCCCGAGTTCTTCGAGGAGTACTTCGGCACCGTGATCCCGGTGGGCGACAACAAGTTCGCCGCACTGAACACAGCCGTGTGGTCCGGCGGGTCGTTCGTGTACGTGCCCAAGGGCGTGCACGTGGACATCCCGCTGCAGGCCTACTTCCGCATCAACACGGAGAACATGGGCCAGTTCGAGCGCACGCTGATCATCGCGGACGAGGACTCCTACGTCCACTACATCGAGGGTTGCACCGCGCCGATCTACAAGACGGACTCGCTGCACTCCGCCGTGGTGGAGATCATCTGCAAGAAGAACGCCCGGGTGCGCTACACGACCATCCAGAACTGGTCGAACAACGTGTACAACCTGGTGACCAAGCGCGCGATCGCCCACGAGGGTGCCACCATGGAATGGGTGGACGGCAACATCGGCTCCAAGGTCACCCAGAAGTACCCCGCGGTCTACATGACCGGTGAGCACGCCCGCGGTGAGACGCTGTCGATCGCGTTCGCGGGTGAGGGCCAGCATCAGGACACCGGCTCCAAGATGGTGCACATCGCCCCGAACACGTCCTCGTCGATCGTGTCCAAGTCCGTGGCCCGTAACGGCGGTCGTTCCGCGTACCGCGGTCTGGTGCAGGTGCGCGAGGGCGCCAAGCACTCCAAGTCCAACGTGGTGTGCGACGCCCTGCTCGTGGACACGATCTCCCGCTCGGACACCTACCCGTACGTGGACATCCGCGAGGACGACGTCACCATGGGTCACGAGGCCACGGTCTCCCGGGTCTCCGAGGAGCAGCTGTTCTACCTCATGCAGCGTGGTCTGCCCGAGGACGAGGCCATGGCCATGATCGTGCGCGGCTTCGTGGAGCCGATCGCCCGCGAGCTGCCCATGGAGTACGCGCTCGAGCTGAACCGTCTCATCGAACTGCAAATGGAAGGATCCGTTGGCTGATATGTCCACCACTGATCAGACCGCCCAGGACACCACTGAACAGGTGAACGGGGTCCCCACCGGTGAGGACCGCGTGGCGATTCCCGGGATGAGCCAGGAGGGCGAGACCCTCCAGGAGGGTCGTAACCAGGCCGGTGAGCCCGAGATCAGGCACACGGAGCACGGTGACATCTCCGCTGTCCCGGATTCCTCGCGCGCGGGTCGTTTCACCTCCTACGACGTCGCGGACTTCCCGCCGCTGAGCACCAAGCTCGAGGACTGGCGATTCACCCCGATCAAGCGCCTGCGCGGACTCGACGACTCCGCCCTGGACGGGCCCGCCCCGGCCGTGTCGGTCTCCGGCGGCGATGGCGTGGAGCTCACCACGGTCTCCCGCGAGGACTCCCGCATCGGCTCGGTGGGCATCCCCGAGGACCGGGTCTCCGCCAACGCATGGTCCAACTTCCGCGAGGCCACCGTGCTCAGCGTCCCGCGCGACGCGCAGGTCACCGAGCCGGTCATCGTCACGATCACGGGTGAGTCGGCCGAGCCCGCAGCCCAGCACATCGTGATCGAGGCCGGGACGAACTCCCGCGCGCTCGTGGTGCTGCGACACGTGGGCTCCGCCGTGCTGTCCCAGAACGTGGAGTTCTCGGTCGCGGACGGTGCCAACCTCACGGTCGTCTCGCTCCAGGAATGGGACGACGACTCCGTGCACGCCTCTTCGCAGCAAGCGAGCCTGGGCCGCGACGCGACCTTCAAGCACGTGCTCGTGAGCCTCGGTGGGGACCTCGTGCGGGTCACCCCATCCACCCGCTTCACCGCTCCCGGTGGTGACGTGGAGATGTACGGTCTCACGTTCGTGGACGACGGCCAGCACCTGGAATCCCGGTTGTTCGTGGACCACTCCGTGCCCCGGTGCCGTTCCCGCGTGACCTACAAGTCCGCGCTGCAGGGCGAGAACGCCCACGGCGTGTGGGTCGGGGACGTGCTGATCCGCGCGGAAGCGGAGGGCACGGACACCTACGAGCTCAACCGCAACCTGATCCTCAACGACGGCCCCCGCATGGACTCCGTGCCGAACCTCGAGATCGAGACCGGCCTGATCGCCGGCGCCGGTCACGCCTCGACCACGGGTCAGCTGGACGACGAGCACCTGTACTACCTGATGTCCCGCGGGATCCCGGAGCAGGATGCTCGGCGCCTCGTGGTGCGCGGGTTCCTGTTCGAGATCATCCAGCAGGTGGGGGTCGAGTCCCTCGAGGAGCAGCTGCGCGCGTCCCTCGAGGACGAACTGGCCCGCACCGAGAACTGAGCACCCGGCCCCGCGCCGCGGCAGCTCCCATCCACGACCTTCCCGCATCCGGCTCGCGAACCGATCGGGTGCGCACGAACACTAGGAGAATCGCTTCATGTCAACTCTGGAGATCAAGGACCTCCACGCGTCCGTCATCCTGGACGACGAGACCACCAAGCCCATCCTGAAGGGCGTGAACCTGACCATCAATTCCGGTGAGGTGCACGCGATCATGGGCCCCAATGGTTCCGGGAAGTCCACGCTCGCCTCCACGATCGCCGGTCACCCCAAGTACCAGGTGGACTCCGGTTCCGTCACCCTGGACGGTCAGGACGTGCTGGAGATGTCCGTGGACGAGCGCGCGCGTGCCGGGCTCTTCCTGGCCATGCAGTACCCCGTGGAGATCCCGGGTGTGACCACCTCCAACTTCCTGCGTTCGGCCAAGACGGCGATCGAGGGCGAGGCCCCGTCCCTGCGCACGTGGACCAAGGACGTGCGCACCGCCATGGACAAGCTGAAGATCGACAACGACATGTTGCAGCGCAACGTGAACGAGGGCTTCTCCGGTGGCGAGAAGAAGCGTCACGAGATCCTGCAACTCGAGATCCTCAAGCCCAAGATCGCGCTGCTGGACGAGACCGACTCCGGTCTGGACGTGGACGCCCTGAAGATCGTCTCCGAGGGTGTCAACCGCGCCCTGCAGGAGGACAACACGGGCATCATGCTCATCACCCACTACACGCGGATCCTGCGCTACATCAAGCCGCAGTTCGTGCACGTGTTCTCGGACGGGCGCGTGGTGGACCAGGGTGGTCCCGAGCTCGCCGACCAGCTCGAGAACGAGGGCTACGACCGCTACGTGCAGGCCCCCGCTAAGTAAGTCCCCGCACACCACTTCAGAGGAGGTCGCGATGAGCGATTCCACCGAGACCGTCACGGCGGAGACCCCCGGTCCCAATGGCCAGGCGTCGCTTGCCGAGATCACGGATCTGTTGAAGAACGTGATCGACCCCGAGCTGGGTGTCAACATCGTGGACCTGGGGCTGCTCTACGGGCTGGCCTACCAGGATGACGACTCCCTGCGTCTGGACATGACGCTCACCACGGCCGCGTGCCCGCTGCAGGACGTGATCGAGGAACAGGTTGCCCAGAACCTGGCCCCCACCGTGGACGAGTGGCACGTGAACTGGATCTGGATGCCCCCGTGGGGTCCCGAGCGGATCACGGAGGACGGACGCGATCAGATGCGGGCCCTGGGCTTCAACATCTGAGTCGATGCGTGTCGTGAGGGCGCGGGGTGAACCACCCCGCGCCCTCACGCGTACCCGGACCCCTCCCGCATGACTCGGATGCGCAGAGCCCCGGGCAGCCATGTGCTCGGCCCCCATCCGAGGGTTTCATGGCGCGGGCGGTGAGACCGGGGGCGTGCTCACCGCCGACGGCGCCCGCCGGGCCCTGAGCGTGGGCGCCGACGTTCTGGTGGTCTCGAACCACGGCGACCGGCACCTGGGCCGGGCCCCGGTGTCCCTGACCGCGCTGGCCGAGGTACGCGACGAAGTGGGCCCGGACGTGCCGCGCCGGATGACGATGTGTGAACGGTTACTTCAGGGCCGCAGGACGGTTCAGGTCCGAGGCGGTGAACGTGTTGCACGCGCGGATGTCCCCGGTCTGGTAGCCGGTGAGGAACCACGCCTGGCGCTGCGCCGAGGTGCCGTGGGTGAAGGACTCCGGGTTCGCGCGACCCTGGGTGGTCTCCTGGATCCGGTCGTCACCGATCGCCCCGGCCGCCTCGATCGCGTCGGCGAGCTGCGTGCGCGTGATCGGTTCCAGCTGGACGGCCCCGCCGGGCTCGGTCGCGTGATGCGCCCACATCCCCGCATAGCAGTCGGCCTGCAGCTCGGTGCGCACGGCGGCCGACGTCGCTCCGTGCGGGTCCTGCTGCGCCCGGCCCAGGGTGCCCCGCAGGTTCTGCACGTGGTGCCCCACCTCGTGCGCCATGACGTACTCCTGGGCCAGGGCGTCGGCGTCCGCGCCGAACTGGCTGCGCATCTGGTCGAAGAAGCCGGTGTCCAGGTAGACCGTGGAGTCCGGCGGGCAGTAGAACGGGCCGGTCGCGGAGGACGCCTGGCCGCAGGACGTGGAATCGGTCCCGCGGAACAGTTCCACCTGCGGCAACGAGTACTTCTTGCCCGTGGCCTCGGGGAAGTACCCTCCCCAGAACTGGTCCAGGGAATGGACCGTGGCCACCATGCGGCACTCGGTGTCCCGGTTGGCGTCCTCGCCCGTTCGGCAGCGGTCCGCGAGCCCGGAGTCCACCTGTTGCGTGCTCTGGGTGTCGTCCTGATTGCCGCCAGTGAGCGCATCGATGCCGTCCTGGCCGAAGAACAGTCCTGCGAGCAGCAGCAGGACGGCGCCGCCCAGCCCGCCTCCCACGGCGATCCCGCGGCCACCGCCGCCCGAACCCACGCGGCCGCCGTTGAGCTGGGAGTTGTCATTGAAACTCATGGGGGAAGCATAGGGCCCCACCGGGGCAACCGCATGGTACGGGGCCGTGGTGCCGCGTCGTGGCGCGTCGGACGGCCTCCGCGTCGCGTGCGCGGGGGCTCACTCGAGTCCGCGCGCGGCGAGCGCCTCCCCGGTGCGGTGCGCGTAGTCCACGGTCGCGATCACGGCCGGTGTCACGAGCTGCACGGGGGACGGGCGCACGGTGCGTGCCGCGGCGGCGTCGCGCAGCCCGGAGAGCACGCCGAACAACCAGGGCACCGAACGGATCATGAGTGAGACCGCGAGCCCCACCCGCTCGGGGTCCACACCCAGCCGGCGCAGCGGTGCGCACAGGGTGACCAGGCCGTCGATGAGTCGGGGCAGCGGTGTGGTGGTGATGAGCAACCGGGTGATCCCCACGACGGCCAGCAGGGAGAGCACGACGTCCGCCGCGCGGGCCGGACCGTTGGCCACGAGGTGGTAGAGACTCAGCACGCCCACGAGCAGCAGGAGTGGGCGCAGGGAGCGGGCCCACCGCCGTAACCCCAAACCACAGACCGCGGACACCACCGCGCTGAGCGCGAATGCCGCGAGGGACACCGGCCACGCGCGCACGGCCATGATCGCCACGCACGCGCCGAGCAGCACCACGGTCTTGAGCCACAGGGGACTGCGATGCAGGATCGAGGTCCCGGGGACGTACGTGCCCAGCAGGTCGTCGGCGCGCGACCTCCTCACGCAGTCTCCCCGGGGAAACCGTGCGCGCACCACGCGCGGTACCGGGGGAGCACGAGCTCGGGCGGACCCTGATCGAGGATCCGCGCCTCGTGGACCACGACCACGTGCTCGGCGCTCTCGGCGAGGTCGAGGTCGTGAGTGCTCACAAGTTGCTGCTGGGGTAATCCGTCCAGCAGCTCTCGCAGCTTGAGGCGATTGCGCAGGTCCAGCAACGTGGTGGGTTCGTCCAGGATGAGCACCCGGGGTTCCACGGCGAGCACGGCGGCCAGCGCCACGAGCTGGCGTTCCCCGCCGGAGAGGTCGAACACGCTGTGGTGTGCGCGGTGCTCAAGCCCCATGCGGCGCAGCCAAGACAGGGCCTGCTCAGCGCGTTGCACCCGGTCCGGGACGCGACGCCGCAGGGACAGTTCGATGTCCTCGAGCGGTGTGGGCATCAGGATCTGGGAGGCCGGATCGGTGAACACGAACCCCACGAGCGAGCGGGCCTCCCGGGGGAAGGCCACGGGGTCCACGCTGCCCGTGAGCACCACGCCCGAGGTGGGTGTCACGAGCCCGTTGAACAGCCGCAGCAGCGTGGACTTGCCGGAGCCGTTGAGCCCGACCACCGCGGTGCGCGGCGCGGTGAACTCACACGTGACCCGGTCCAGGACGGTCACGGGACCCGCGGGTCCCTCCGCCGTGACGGTGACGTCCGCGCAGTACAGGGGCTCGGAGGAGCCCGGTCGTCGTGCGGGCTGCACTCAGAGGACCGCCCCGGCCATCCGGGGGAAGGCACGGTGCACGGCCACCGCGATCAGGGCCGCCACGAGTGCCTTAACCAGGTCACCGGGGACGAACGCGAGATCGGTGAGCAGCGCCGCCCGAAGGGACAGTCCCGCGGTGAGCATCATGCCCACGATGCCCATGACGTGGGAGAGCACGAGGCCAGCGAGCGCCGCACCGAAGAGTGTGATCACCAGCCCGCCACGGCGTTCGGGGGCTGCGGAGGTGGAGCCCGCGCGGCGTCGTACGCGTTCGGCGCGCACGCTGCGGTGGGCGAGTGCACCCACGAGGGCGGCGGCGAACGGGAAGGAGAGCAGATAGCCCACGCTGGGCCCGCCCAGGACGGCCGGTCCGCCCACGAAGCCGGCGAACACCGGGACGCCGAGCAGACCCACGATCACGTACAGCGCCAGGGCGGCGAAGCCGCGGCGGCTCCCGAGGATCATGCCGGTCAGGTACACCCCGAGGGTCTGCAGTGTGATGGGCACCCCGAGCGCACCCACGGGGATGGCGGGAGCGAGCGCGAGCACGCACGTCAGCGCGGCGAACACGGCGATGTTGGCCAGGTCGAATGAGGTCACGGTGCGGGTGTCGCGCGCGGGTGCTGTCATGGTCCGCAGTCTAGTGGAGCCCGGTGGTGTGGGCCCTCGGCACCCGCCCACCCTCGCTCGCCCGACCGCTCCTGCTCATCCGGCGGGTCACACGGCCCGTGCACCGCGCCGGCACCTCACGGGACGACGCTGCATGGGTCGCGGGTGCCCCGCGCGCCGGCCGCGCCCGCTCGTCGAGTGGATTTGCGACCGTGAGTAGACTGGTGCGGGACCCCGCAGCCACGGGGTTTCTGTCTGTCCCGGGCGCCTCCATCCAGCGCGATCCATGAAGCGCCGCACGCCGAGCACGGTGTGCGGCGTCCTCCCGGGACCACTCGCTCGACCGCCCCACGAAAGGCCCTGCACCGTTGATCACCGTCACGAACCTCGAACTGCGCGCCGGCGCGCGATTGCTCATGGACGAGGTGAACTTCCGGGTGGACAAGGGCGACAAGGTGGGCCTGGTCGGGCGCAACGGGGCTGGCAAGACCACCATGACCAAGGTGCTCGCGGGGCTCACGCTCCCCGCCGCGGGTGAGGTCACGCGGTCGGGATCCATCGGGTACCTGCCGCAGGACCCCAAGGTCGATGACATGGACCAGCTGGCCCGGGACCGCATCCTGTCCGCGCGTAACCTCGCCGGTGTGATCACCAAGCTGCGCCGCGCGGAGGAGGAGATGGCCTCCGAGGACGACGCCGTGCGGGCCAAGGCCATGCGCCGCTACGACCGCCTCGAGTCCGAGTTCCTGGCCGGCGGCGGCTACGCCGCGGAGTCCGAGGCCGCGACCATCACGAGCAACCTCAACCTGCCCCAGCGCGTGCTTGACCAGCCCCTGCACACGCTCTCCGGTGGGCAGCGTCGCCGTGTGGAGCTCGCCCGGATCCTGTTCTCGGATGCGGACACCATGCTCCTCGACGAGCCCACCAACCACCTGGACCACGACTCGATCGTGTGGCTGCGTGAGTTCCTGCGTTCCTACCAGGGCGGGGTCCTCATGATCTCCCACGACGTGGACCTCATGGAAATGGTCGTGAACAAGGTGCTGTACCTGGACGCCAACCGCTGCGTGGTGGATGTGTACAACATGACATGGAAGAACTACCTCCAGCAGCGCGACCAGGACCAGGCCCGCCGCAAGCGTGAACGCGCCAACGCGGAGAAGAAGGCCGGGGTGCTCATGGACCAGGCCAACAAGATGCGCGCCAAGGCCACCAAGGCCGTGGCCGCCCAGCAGATGATCCGCCGAGCCGAACGGCTCATGGCCGGGATCGAGGGTGAACGCGTGCAGGACAAGGTCGCGGCCATCCGCTTCCCCAAGCCCGCCGATTGCGGCAAGACCCCGCTCATGGCCAAGGGCCTGTCCAAGTCCTACGGCTCACTCGAGATTTTCACCGATGTGGACCTCGCGATCGACCGCGGTTCCCGCGTGGTCGTGCTCGGGCTCAACGGCGCGGGCAAGACCACGCTGCTCCGCATGCTCGCGGGCCAGGCGGACCCGGACACCGGCGAGGTGGTCGCGGGTCACGGCCTGAAACTCGGCTACTTCGCACAGGAACACGACACCCTGGACACCGAGCGCACCGTCCTCGAGAACATGAAGAGCGCCGCACCGGACCTGCAGGACACCCAGGTGCGCACGATCCTCGGCTCCTTCCTGTTCCAGGGCGACGACGTGGACAAGCCCGCCGGGGTGCTCTCCGGCGGCGAGAAGACGCGACTCGCACTCGCGACGCTCGTAGCGTCGTCGGCGAACGTGCTGCTGCTGGACGAGCCCACCAACAACCTGGACCCCGCGTCCCGGCGGGAGATCCTCAACGCGCTGCACAGTTACGAGGGCGCCGTGGTCCTGGTCTCCCACGACGAGGGCGCCGTGGAGGCGCTCGAACCCGAGCGCGTGGTCATGCTCCCCGACGGCGTGGAGGACCTCTGGAGCCAGGACTACCAGGACCTCATCACCCTCGCGTAGCGCGGGGCGTCCTGCCGCGGCCGCTGGAGGACCAACGGGCCTGGCGCGCCGCGGGACTTTCCGCGGCGCGTACGGTGCGGGGACGTACGCCGCTCCCGCACCCGGCGCGGCGGGGCTCAGTTCTCGAACAGTACGACCTGGCGCACTGCCCGGCCCTCGGCGAGGGCGTCGAGACCCTCGTTGATCTGCTCGAAACCGATCCGCTGGGAGATCAGCTCCTCGATGGGTAGCTTCCCCTCCCGCCACAGTCCCAGGTACACGGGGATATCCCGCGCGGGGACCGCCGAACCCAGGTAGGAACCCACGATCGTGCGCGCCTGCGCGGTAAGCCCCAGCGGGGAGATCGTGGACCGGGCGTCCGGCGAGGGCAACCCCACCGTCACCGTGATGCCCCCGGGCGAGGTCGCCGCGACCGCCGTCTCGAACGCGCGGGGGTGGCCCGCGGCCTCGATCACCACGGCCGCCGTCACCCCCTGCTCGGCGAGCTCCTCGGGGGAGTACACCGCGCTCGCTCCGAGTTCGACGGCGCGCGCGAGCTTCTCCGGGTTCGCGTCCACCCCGATCACCGGGCCCTTCTCGAGCGAGACCGCGGTCAGCAGCGCAGCCATGCCCACGCCGCCCAGACCCACGATGAGCACCGTGTCACCGTCGTTGGGACGGCCCGCATTGATCACGGCGCCGCCGCCCGTGAGCACCGCGCAGCCCACCACGGCGGCGATCTCCGGGGGCACGTCCTTGTCCACGGGCACCACCGATTGGCGGTTGACCACCGCGTGGGTCGCGAAACCCGAAACCCCCAGGTGGTGGAACAGCTCCTCCTCACCGCGGTGCAATCGGCGCTCACCACCGGGCAACAGCCCGGCGTCGTTACTGCGGGAACCGGGACCGCACGGCAGCTTCCCGTCCGTGGCGCATTGGTCGCACTCCTCGCAACGGGGCAGGAACACGGTCGTGACCTGGTCACCCACGGCGATGTCCGTGACACCCTCACCCACCGCCTCCACGATCCCGGAGGCCTCGTGTCCCAGCACCATGGGCGTGGGACGCACCCGGTTGCCGTCCACCACGGACAGGTCCGAGTGACACAGTCCCGCCGCCCGGACCTGGATCAGCAGCTCTCCCGGACCGGGGTCCGCGAGCTCCACCTCCTGGAGGCGCAGCGGATGGGACTCGGCGTACGGGCGCGGCAGCCCGATCTCCTCGAGCACGGCGGCGGTGATCTTCACGGCGACTCCTTCATCACGGGTGACCCGTCCGACAAAGCAATGTCCGCTCGGGCGGACCGCCCGCCTGGACGGCTCCCTCGGGTGCCGTAAGCGGGCGCGGGTCTGCGTCTCAGTGTCGCCTGTCGGCCTCGAGGGCGTCCAGCAGGGCGTCCTCCTCGTCCTCGTTGCTCACGCCGGTGGAGGCACGACGGCGCTTGGGTCGGTACAGCGACTTCAGATGCGCGGGCATGTCGTCGGCCATCTGCAACTGCCGGATGATCAGGGACTCGTCCATCTGCCCGATGTAGTTGCCCT
The DNA here is from genome assembly GCF_040980945.1 of Kocuria sp. CPCC 204721. Taxonomy (NCBI): domain Bacteria; kingdom Bacillati; phylum Actinomycetota; class Actinomycetes; order Micrococcales; family Micrococcaceae; genus Kocuria; species Kocuria sp. CPCC 204721. Next base: position 200,505 of record NZ_JAVKPO010000002.1, on the reverse strand, counting down.
CGGCGTCGTAGTACTGCGCCAACCGGCGTTCCACCTCCGCGGCGTACGCGCGATCCCACTCGAGGTTCTTCACGTGCTGGCGCGCCGAGTACCCGTAGGCCACGAACACCAGCACCGCGAACGCGTACCACTGCAGCGAGTAGGACAGGTGCGGACCGTACTCGATGACCGGTCGTTCACCGGCCTGCGGGGTCACGCTCGAGGGCGGGTCCTCGGAGACCAGTTCTCCGTACCCGCCCGTGGCCAGCGCGCCACCCCAGCGTTCGGCGAACGCGGGCAGGTCGATCGAGGCGGACTGACCCTCGGGTGCCCCGCGGTCCACGGTGCCCTCGGTGGGGCGCAGCCGGGCGGTCACGGTCACGGTCCCGGACCGGGGAGGGGGCACCGCGGACGGCATCCCGTTCGCGGAGTCGTCCGTGGGGATCCAGCCGCGGTCGATCGCGATCACGGGTCCCTCCACGGTGCGGAACGGGACCAGGACGTCGTATCCCACGCGCCCGTCGTGCGGACGGTTGCGGATCAGCACGGTCTCCTCGGGCACATACGTGCCGCGCAGTTCCACGGGGTGCCAGGTCTGCGAGTCGTCGTAGTCCTGGAACAGGGGGATGCCACGGGCGGAGTCATAGGCCGGGGCGTCGTAGTTCTTGCTGATCTTGGCGTTCTCCGCGACCAGGTGGTCGTTGCGGGACATCTGCCAGTGGGCCAGGTAGAGGCACAGCACCGCAGCTACGCAGCACAGCGCGAACCAGCCGAGCCACGTGGGGGTGCCCAGGAACTTGTACTTGCGCATCAGGGTGTGCGCCCCGATTCCTCGGGTCGGACGACGCCGCCGTCCCCGACCTCGGCGCGGCCGTCACCCGCGCCGGGCTCGTGCGGGATGTCCTGGCTCGCAGCGGCGTCGGGCGTCGCGTCCTCGGGGGCCTCGAACGGTGTGATGGTCTTGAGGAAGCCACGCTGGCCCAGGAAGTCGGCCAGGTGCTCCCGGTGCTCGTCGCACGCGAGCCACGCCTTGCGGCGCTCGGGGGTGTGCACGCGGGGGTTGTTCCACAGCAGGGTCCACTGCGCGGGACGCGAACAGCCCCGGCGAGAGCACACGGCCTCGGGTGCCGCCGCGCGGGGTCGGGGTGCGGCGTCGTCGGGCGCGGGGCGTTGCGGGTCCAGAGAGCCGAGCAGATCGAATCCCACGGTGAAAAATCCTCCCAGAAATCGTGCGGTGCGGTGGGCGCGGGGGCGGACCCGCTTCAGTTGCGGCGCGTGACCGCGCGGGGCGGGGGCAGTTCGCGCTGCGGGGGCGGGGCGGTGTACTCCCCGTCCACGACCACGGTCTCCGGATCCGGTGCCCGCTCCTGCGACTCGGCGCTCGTGGGCAACTCGGTGCGGGTGGGCGGGCGGTACGCGGAACCCGAGCGTTCGGAGCGGTCCGCGCCGCGGTTGGCCATCATGACCGCGAGCCACGGCAGGATCGCAGCGCCCAGCACGAGCAGGATCCGCGCGATCAGGTTGTCGATCAGCACCACTCCGATGATGCACACCACGCGCAGCGCCATCTGGAAGGAATAGACCTTCATGCGGTGTGCCATGTCGGTGGTGTGCGGATCCGCCGCCGAGGTGATCGAATGAACCTCGGTGGAACCATGCGACTGCGGCTGGGAACGTGAGATGGGAACCGGTCCTTCGGCGAACGATCTGGGGGTGTACCCGCGGGGCAACACTGCCACGGCTGACTGTGAGCGTTCTGAGCATTATCTCACCGTTGTGTGTGGCGCCCAAGCGGGGGATGTCCGCCGGTCAGAGGCCGGTTAGGATGCTGTGAGGTCTTGATACGAGGGTGGGCTTGCCCGCCGCGCCCGCCCCTCCACGGAAGGTTCCATCATGTCTGACCAGTCCTCCGCCGCTCGCACCGTGCTCGTCACCGGAGGCAATCGAGGTATCGGCCGCGCGATCGCGGAACGGTTCATCGCCGCCGGGGACAACGTGGTGGTCACCTCGCGCTCCGGTGGGGACGGGCCCGACGGCGCGTACACCGTGCAGGCGGACGTCACCGACACCGCCTCCGTGAACGCGGCCTTCCGGGAGATCGAGGGGAAGTTCGGTCCCGTGGAGGTACTCGTGGCGAACGCCGGGGTCACCAAGGACACCCTGTTGGTGCGCATGAAGGACGCCGATTTCCAGGACGTGATCGACACCAACCTCACCGGCGCGTTCCGGGTGGTGCAGCGCGCGACCAAGGGGTTCATGCGACTGAAGCACGGCCGGATCATCTTCATCTCGTCCGTGGTGGGGTACACGGGCGCGCCGGGTCAGGTGAACTACGCGTCCTCCAAGGCCGGCCTGGTCGGCATGGCCCGCGCCATCACCCGCGAACTCGGTTCCCGCGGGATCACCGCCAACGTGGTGGCCCCCGGCTACATCGACACCGCCATGACCCATGAGCTCTCCGACGAGGTCAAGGACAACTACCTCTCCATGATCCCGGCCCAGCGTTTCGGGCACGTGGAAGAGGTCGCCGGAGCGGTGGAATACCTTGCCTCCGACGCCGCGGCCTACGTCTCCGGCGCTATCATCCCCGTAGACGGCGGGTTGGGCCTGGGGCACTGATACCGCCGATTCCCGCACCCGCACCCCTCGAAGGAGAAACCGCATGAGTTCAGTGGCAGGCAAGACCGTGGTCATCACCGGATCCTCGCGAGGCGTGGGCGCGGACACCGCCAAGATCCTCGCCGGTGAGGGCGCCAACGTGGTGGTCAACTACCGTCAGAAGGCCCCCCGGGCCAACAAGGTGGTCAAGGAGATCACGGAGGCCGGCGGCCACGCGATCGCCGTGCAGGCGGACATCACGGACGCCGAGTCTCGCGCGGGTCTGTTCCGTGCCGCCGTGGACGAGTTCGGTGGCGTGGACGTGCTGATCCTCAACGCCTCCGGGGGCATGGAGACCGAGATGGGTGAGGACTACGCCCTGCGGTTGAACCGTGACGCCCAGAACGACACCCTGACCGAGGCCCTGCGGACGCTTCCCCAGGGTGGCCGCGTGGTGTTCGTCACGAGCCACCAGGCACACTTCATCAACAACGTGGAGACGATGCCCGAGTACGAGGCCGTGGCCAAGTCCAAGCGCGCCGGGGAAGACACCCTTACGGCTCGCGTGCCCGAGCTGCAGGACAAGGGCATCGGCTTCGTGGTGGTCTCCGCGGACATGATCGAGGGCACCGTCACGGCCACGCTGCTCAACCGGGCCCGCCCGGGAGCACTCGATGAGCGCCGCGAGGCCGCCGGGAAGCTCTACACCGTCAATGAGTTCGCCCAGGAGATCGCCGCGATGGTCACTGCGGACGTCCCCACCGGTCACGTGGAACTCGTGGGTGGCGCGGAGGACTTCCTGGCGCAGGCAGGTCGGTAGCATCCGCACCGGGCCGTGGTCCCGAGGAGTGCGCGGTCCGGCCCCGGTCGAGTTCGAACGGACCGCGCAACTGTGGTAGGTTTCTTGTCGTTGCCACGGGCCGAGAAGGTTTCCGGGAGATCGGGAACGCCGCGGTTCGGACACCTGCGCGGGTGGCGGAATAGGCAGACGCGCTAGCTTGAGGTGCTAGTCCTCGTATTAGAGGGTGGGGGTTCAAGTCCCCCCTCGCGCACAGTAAGGCCCCTAGTCAGGGGCAGGAGAAAGGCCCCGGTGTTGACACCGGGGCCTTTCTCGTTGACACAGACCCTACGATTCAGGGCATGGCCAGCATCCGAGAGCGCACCTGCAAGGACGGCACCACCTCCTGGGCGGTCCTGTGGCGCGACGTCGACACCGGCAAGCAGACCTCCCGCACACTGGCCACCCGCGCCGACGCCCAGCCCCTCACGGACTTCCTCAACGCCAACGGCCAGTCCTTCGCGCTCGCGGCCCAGGCGGCCTCCAAGATGCGCTCCACCGCACCGTCCGTGGCCACCGTCGTTGCCGAGCACATCGAGGGCCTCACCGGTGTCTCGGCCGGCACCCGGGAGAAGTACCGCCGGATCGCCGCCCGCCACATCACCCCCACCCTCGGCGTCATCCCGGTGGACACGCTCACCCGCACGGACGTCAACAAGTGGGTCAACGCCATGACCGTGGCCGCGAGGACGAAGAAGAACGTGCACTCCCTGCTCTCCGCCGCGCTCACCGATGCCACCGCCCGCGGGCTGGTGGACGCCAACGTCGCCAGGGGCGTGAAGCTCCCCACGGGGGAGGCCCGCCGCGAGCCCGTGTTCCTCACCGCCGAGGAGCTGGACCTGATCGTGGCCACGATCCCCGAGGCCCGACACAAGCTTCTCGTGGAGTTCCTCGCCGGCACAGGCCTGCGCTGGTCCGAAGCCATCGCCCTGCAGGTGGCAGACCTGGATCTAGCCCAGGAGCACGGCGTGGTGGCCGTCTCCCGGGCTTGGAAGCGCGCGGGCGGGGAAATGATGGGTCACCGGGGCACCCAAGACCGCCAGGGGCCGCCGCAGCGTCGTTCTCCCCAAGGCCCTCACTGCCCAGCTGCGCGAACACATCGCCGACAAGACCCCCGCCGACCTCGTGTTCCCCTCCCGCGAAGGCCCCCTGCACAACGTCGTCTTCCACCCCCGCGACGAAGCCGGCGCCCGGTGCCCTCTGGATGCCGGGCGCCGTGCGCTCGCCGCAGCCCGGCAGGGTGCCGCTGAACACCAAGCTCCCGCGCCGGGGCACGTGGCACATCACCTCCGACGTGGACCCTGGCAAGCAGCAGCCCTCGTTCACGGGGGTTGCCACGTACTTCAAGAACCAGGGGTATTGCCCACACCTGATGTGGGACCCCCTCACCGGGCACATCGAGCAGTACTACCCGGCCGACGTCGGCGCCCGTGCGCTGCGCATGTGGAACGAGGACGGGGCCCGCAACATCCAGATCGAGATCTTGTTCTCCCGTGGTGCGTACCGCGATGGGAAGCAGTACTGGGAGCTGACGGACACCCCCCCTGCGGGGGCTCGCACAGATCCTGCAGTGGCTAGACTCCCACGGCATCCCACGCACCTGGCCCATGGGACCCACCCCAGCGCTCGGCCAGGCGGGGCGCCGCGACGTGGGCGTGTGGAACGGGCAGGCCGGCCACTACGGGCACTCGCAGGTGCCGGACAACGATCACACGGACCCCGGGACGTTCCCGGACATCACGTGCATCCCCACCGCCGCGGCCGCTGCGGCCGGGGGGAGCACCAAAAACAGCATCGGGCCCGGAGCGGGTCCAGAACTGGAGTGCATCTTGGGTTGGTACCAGGGCGGACGCCGTGACTACGAGGCGTGGATCGAGAGGAAGTGCAGGGACGCGATCAATACGCTGATGCCGAAGATCGTCGTCAACGTCTGGGCGTACAAGAACGAGAAGGTCAACGGGAACCGGGACGCGTACGCGCTGCTCACTGACCTGGACCGCCGAATGGCCGCACTCGAGCAGAAGGCGGGGAAGTGACATGGCTGTGACTATCGAGCCCACGGGCAAGAAGATCGGCGCGACGACGATGGGCTCCACTGCCGGCGGTACGCTGGCTGGTGCGGCCACCGTGGTCCTGGTGTGGCTGTTTGGAGCGGCGGGGGTGGACGTCCCACCGGAGGTCGCGGCCGCGTTCACTGTCTTCCTCGGCGGGCGGGGCACGCTGCTCGGAGGCAAGCTCACTCCCTCGAACCAGACCCGCACGGTATCCGAGGTCGTGACCGTGCCGCAGGAGGCGGCGACCGCGGGCCCATCTGCCGGGGAACCTGCGCAGGCTCCCGTGCTTCCGGAAGTGACCGCGGGGTCCACCGCGGTGGGCGACCCGGCCTCCGACCTGATCCCCACCGACGATGGGGCTCAGGCGGGGACGGACTGAACCCGTGAGCAAGCAAAGCGCCCCCGCACCGTACTGGTGCGGGGGCGCTTTCGTCATGTGCGCATGCGTTTCGATGGAGCGTGGTGCAATGGAACCCACTCCCATCCCCAGGAGACCCCTGATGAGCACCCCCCTGAACCTGGCCACCGCTGACCGACAGGCCTTCGGCTCCTCTTTCGACCGCCCTTCTGACCCCCGGGCGCATTCGAAAGCCGTCCTGGACGGGGTTCTCTCCTTGCCACCGCATCATCCGTGGGAAGGGAACGTGCTGAACTGGACGGCGGATCCCCACGGGGATCGCAACTGGCAGTTCCAGCACCACACCCTGCGATGGATCAACCCGCTGCGCTGGGCTGCGCTGGATGGGGACGCCGGAGCTCGAGAGGGGTGGGTTCGTGTGGTGCGGTCTTGGTGCGAGCAGAACATCCCCGCGCCTCAGTCCGGCAGCGCGTTCGCCTGGAAGGACATGGCGGACGGGAACAGAGCCATCCAGCTCAGCATCGGCGCGCGCCTGGTGGGGGATGAGGATCTGGGGTGGTTCTGCGAAGCCTTGCGGTATCACCGGGACTGGCTGATGGATGAGGCCCACATAGTGGGGAAGAACCATGGGCTTCACCAGCATGCGGGTCTCTTGGTGGTGAGCGCCATGCTGGGCGACGACTCGGGAATGGCTACCGCGGTGAGTCGGATGGAGCGCCAGTTCGCGTCCACTTTCGATGAGCAGGGCGGCAACGACGAGGGATCCACGGCCTATCATCAGCTGAATTTGATGTGGTGGGGGCAGGCGTGGGACCGGGTGGCTCGAGAGGGCCTGGAGGTCCCGGGGTGGGTGGCCCAGCGGTTGGATGCCGCTGGCACGGTGCTGGCCCACCTGGCTCAGCCGGACGGTCGCCTGCCGCAGATTGGGGACTCCGCTCGGGGCCCGGTCAGTCGCGGTCTCCACCCTGAGAGCGACTTCGCGGCCACGGCCGGCAGGACGGGGCGACGCCCGCGGGCCACCACCCTGGTCTTGGACCGTGGGTACGTGCTCACGCGGAGCGGATGGGGCGAGAATCGGCCCTTGTCCATGGAGTCTCACATGGTGCTGCGTCACGGTGAGGATATGAGAGGGCACTCCCACGACGACCGGGGGAGTCTGCAGATTTACGCCGGCGGACGGCCGTGGCTGGTGGACAGCGGGTTCCACAGCTACCAGCAGAAGGACCCCGTCTGCAGCTACCTGCACTCCCGCCAGGCCCACAACGTGGCGTCCCTAGCGGGGATGCGCCGCGACACCTCGGCGCCGGTGGAGCTGGCCCGATGCGAACTCACCCCCGAAAGCCACGAGATCGAGCTGGCCGACTGCGGCTACGGGGAGCAGGGTGTGCGACGTCGGGTCCTCTACCTCACCGGCCCGGACTGCTGGATCGTGTGGGACCACACCGCACCATCAGTCAGAGTCCCGCTCGAGCAAGCGTGGCACGTTGACCACGGGGTCGCGGTCACACGCCACGACCGTGGGTACGAGCTGCGCGACGGCACCCGATCCCTCACAATGTCTTGGCTCGGCACACTCCCACAGCTACGACTTCACCGCGCGACCGACGGTGACCTCCGCGGCTGGGTCGGCACACGCTGGAAAACTCTCCTCCCAGGCTCCCGCATCACTGCCCAGGCCGTCCCACCCTCACACCGCAACGTGGTACTCATCGCACCGTCTGGGGAACGGCCCCTGGGAATTGCCCGCTCTTACATCACGACCGCCGGCGTCCTCGATGTAATCCTGACCCGTGGCACGGCGACGTGGCAGGTGAGGATCGCGCCTGACGTACTGCGTGTGAAGCAGCTCCCTCCAACGGGGTAGGGCCCGTCTCGGTGCCGTTGACGCGGTCAACAACCCGCGTGTCCTCCACAGAAACGGACAGGCTTGAACCGCGCCGTACTGCACAGGTCGGACACCGAAAACCCCGCTGAGCGGTTTTCAAGTCCCCCCTCGCGCACACGATTCGGGAAGCCCCCAATCCGGAAACATGAGTTCCGGGTCGGGGGTTTTTCGCATGCCCGCCTGAACGCCCGGGGCGGGATGCGTCTCGGGGCGGGGTGCGCTAAGGACATCTGAGGCCCGAAACCGCACCAGATCAGCCGTGGAGCCTGCCGTATCGGGGCACAGATGTATGTGGGCCGGAGCGGACCCGGTCAGGCGTCGGCGGTGCCCTCCGCCGGCTAGTGCCCTCGGCGGTTCCGTGCGGCCACCGAGCGCCAGCGGCGGAACGCGATGATCGTGGCCACCACACTCACCAGGCACGCCACGCCGAACACGATCAGGTGCGGCCACGTGGGATCCGTGACCAGCGCCCCCAGCCCCACGAGGGCCACCTGGCCGGGGATCACGGTCAGGGCACTCGCGGAGAGGAACACGCTCTGGGGGATCCCCAGCGCACCGCACCCGTAGTTGACCGGCCAATAGGGGATCCCGGGGGCCAACCGCAGCGTGGCCACGGCCTCGAAGCCCGCGCCCGTGAGGTAGTTCTCCACGGTGTCCGCGTGCTTGCCCATGATCTTGCGGGTCGTGTGTTTCCCGAGTCCCCGGGCGAGCCAGTAGCCACCCCAGCCGCCGATCAGCGCGGCCACGACGGAGAACACGCTGCCCAGGGTCGCGCCGAAGAGCACACCGGCCGTGACCGCCATGATCGTCACGGGGATCGGGGTCACCGCCACGATCGCGTAGATGAGGATGAACACGAGCCAGCCGGCCCAACCGTAGCCGTCGATCGTGGCCTCGAGTTCGGCCTGACTCGGCAGGTCCACGGTGAACGCGAGCCACACCATGAGCACGAGCACCAGGATCAGTGCGGCGTTACGGGCCCACGTGACCCAGCTGCTCGACGACGCGCCGTCGTCCGGGCCGGAGGATGCGCTCGACCCCGCCGCGGTCGAGGAGTCGTCCGGGCTGGGTTCGGGCTGGAAACGGGTGGCCACGGGCACCCACTGTACGACCAGCATCCACGTGCGCGCGTTCGTGGCCCCCGATGACCGCGAAGGTGACGGGTGTAACCCCTACGATGGGAGCAGCTGCCCGCAGCGCGGCGTCGTCGTCGGAGTCGGCCCCGCGAGGGCACGACCGGTGACCCCCGCGCCGAGACCCCACAGGTGAGACATGCCCAATAGCCCCACCCGCCCCGTCCCCGAGCACGCGGAAGACACCAAGAGCGCCGGTCCGGAGGCGGGCGGGAAGCGGCCGGGATGGGTGCGCTGGTTGATCCCCGTGGTGCTCGTGCTCGCGTGGCTGGGGGTCATGGGCGTGGGCGGGCCCACGTTCGGCAAGCTCTCGGACGTGGTCTCCAACTCGCAGGCGAACTTCCTGCCCGTGGACTCGCAGGCCACGCAGGTCCAGGACCGGCTCGGGGAGTTCCAGGACTCGGATGGGGTGCCGGCCATCGTGGTCATGGAGTCCGAGGACGAGATCACGCCGCGGCAACTGCGCGCGATCGGCGCGAACGCTGAGTCCTTAGGGAACATCCAGGACGTCCTGGAGGTCTCCCCGCCCATTCCGAGCGAGGACGGCAAGGCGGTGGAGATCATCGCCCTGGTGAGCTCGGAGGCGGACACCGGCACCGTGGTCGAACACCTGCGCGAGCGACTGGCCGAGGACATCCCCGAGGGACTGTCGGTGGCCGTGACCGGTCCGGCGGGACTCGTGGCGGACCTCTCGGCGGCGTTCGCGGGTATCGACGGACTGCTGCTGATCGTGGCCCTCGTGGCGGTGCTCGTGATCCTGGTGATCGTCTACCGCTCGCCGCTGTTGCCGTTCCTGGTGTTGCTCACGAGCGTGGGCGCGCTGTGCGGGGCGATCATCACCGTCTACTTCCTGGCCCAGCAGGGCTGGATCGATCTCAGCGGGCAGACGCAGGGGATCATGTCGATCGTGGTGATCGGTGCGGCCACCGACTACGGGCTGCTCTACACCGCGCGGTTCCGCGAGGCCCTGCACCATACGCCGTCGCGCTGGACCGCGACCCGTATGGCCTGGAAGGGCACCGTGCCCGCCGTGCTGGCGTCCGGGACCACGGTCATCGCGGGTCTGTTGTGCCTGCTGTTCTCCGCCCTGACCTCCAACCGCGGCGTGGGCCCGGCCACCGCCATGGGCGTGGTCTTCGCGATCCTCGCCGGTCTCACGCTGCTGCCGGCGCTGCTCGCCCTGTTCGGTCGGGTGGCCCTGTGGCCCCAGATGCCGCGCGTGGAGGAGAACCCCGAGACCCACGAGCAGGCCATGAACCCCTACGACCACAAGGGGCTGTGGCCCTCCGTGGCGCGCCTCGTGGACAGGAGGTCGCGCGCGGTGTGGCTCGTGTGCGCCGTCGTGCTGGGCGCCGCCGCCGTGGGCGCGAGCCAGCTCGACGCGGACGGCGTCCCGCAGTCCGAATTCGTGCTGGGGGAGTCCGAGGCCCGCGACGGTCTGGCGGTCATCGAGCGTCACTTCCCGGGCGGCGCGGGGGATCCCGTGTACGTCCTGGCCCCGCAGGAGGACGCCCAGGCGGTTGCCGAGCGGTTGTCCCAGGACGACGACGTCGCGTCCGTCGCGTTCACCGCCCAGGACTCCCCGAACGGGACCCTGCCGTATTCCACGCCGCAGGGCGGACCCCTGGCGAACGCGGAACCCACCGTGAGCCACGGGGACGTGCTGATCCAGGCGACCCTCACCTACGCGTCCGACTCGGAAGAAGCCCAGGCCACGGTCACCCGCTTACGCGACGATCTCGCCGGGATCACCCCCGACGCGAAGATCGGCGGGACCACCGCCGTGCAGGTGGACACGATCGCCGCGTCCGAACGTGACCGCGCGCTGATCATCCCCATCATCCTGGCGGTGATCCTGCTCATCCTCATGGTGTTGCTGCGCAGCATCCTGATGCCCGTGCTCTTGATCGCCACCACCGTGCTGTCCTTCTTCTCCGCGCTCGGCGTGGCCACCCTGGTGTTCCACCTCATGGACATCAACCAGGCAGACCCCACCGTGCCACTGTTCAGCTTCGTGTTCCTCGTGGCGCTGGGGATCGACTACAACATCTTCCTCATGAGCCGCGTGCGCGAGGAAGTGGTCACCGCGGGCCACCGCAAGGGCGTGCTGGCCGGACTCATCACCACCGGCGGGGTCATCACCTCCGCGGGCATCGTGCTGGCCTCGACGTTCGCCGCGCTGGCCGTGCTGCCCATCCTGTTCCTGGTGCAGCTGGCCATCATCGTGACGATCGGCGTGCTCATGGACACGATCATCGTGCGCTCGCTGCTGGTGCCCGCCCTGGCCCTGGACCTCGGCCCCCGCTCGTGGTGGCCCTCGCGCGTGGGCACCCCCGGGAAGCACCGCGCCCTGCCGACGACGCCGCGCTGAGCCTTCCTGACGTCACGCGGCCCGACGTCGCGGGTGATGCACGGGGCCCGCGGCTGGGGAACGGGCCGAGCGGCGTCGCCGGTGCGGTGGAACGGCCCGCGGGAGTGGCCCGAGCGGCGTCGTGCCGGTGCCTTCTTTGTGCGCGCTTCCGCGGGGCCGATAAACTGCGACCATGCCCCAGAACTGTGCTGTCGTCGCCCTGGCCGTGTCCCCGGAGGACGGTGCCACCGAAGCCGTCCTCGACGCCGTGGAACGTGCCGGTGCCGTGATCGAGACGCACAACTGGGTGCGGGTCACGGGGACCGCGTCGGACGGGCAGGCCGCGGACGTGGAGGGCTACAACGCCCTGACCGTGCGCGTGCAGACCGAGGACCCGCAGCAGCTGCGCCGCGCCCTGCAACCGGACCCGCAGTGGCAGTTGCTGCCGGGGATCGACCTCAACGTGGTGCCGCACACCTGGTTCGACCAGTCCCGCAAAAAGCTCGTGGTGCTGGACGTGGATTCCACGCTCATCCGCCAGGAGGTCATCGAACTGCTCGCCGCCCACGTGGGCCGCGAGGCGGAGGTCGCCGCGGTCACGGAACGGGCGATGCGCGGTGAGATCGACTTCGCGGCGTCCCTGCGCGAGCGCGTGGCCGTCCTGGAGGGACTGCCCGCCTCGGCGATCGACGACGTCGCTGCCGCCGTGCGGCTCTCGCTCGGCGCCAAGGTGCTCGTCCAGACCCTGCTGCGCGAGGGTCACGCCGTGGCCGCGGTCTCGGGCGGCTTCAGCCAGGTGCTGGACCCGCTCGCGGCGCGCCTGGAGCTCACGCGCGCGGCCGCGAACGAGCTCGAGATCCACGATGGCGTGCTCACGGGACGCGTGGCCGGGCGGATCGTGGACCGCGCCGTGAAGGCGGAGGTCATGGGTCAGTGGGCCCAGGAATTGGGCGTGGCACCGGAGGACGTCATGGCCGTGGGGGACGGCGCCAACGACATCGACATGGCCCGCGCGGCCGGGCTGTCCGTGGCGTACCGGGCCAAGCCCGCGCTGCGGGAGGTCGCGGACACCCAGGTGAGCATCCCCAACCTGGACGCCCTGCGCTTCTTCCTGGATCTGTGACCGGTCCCGGCTGCCACGGAGCGCCGGACCGCGAACCGGCGAGCGCGGGGCACTAGAGTTGCCGTCATGAGTTCAGTGCTTGATCTGGTGGACGTCACGGTGGTCCGCGGCGAGAAGACCCTGTTGGACGGCGTGAACTGGACCGTGCGGGACGGGGAACGGTGGGTCATCCTGGGCCCCAACGGCGCGGGCAAGTCCACGCTGTTGTCGATCGCCGCCGCCCGGTTGCACCCCACGCGCGGCATGGTGGACATCCTCGACGAGATCCTCGGCGCGGTGGACGTCTTCGAGCTGCGCCCGCGGATCGGTGTGAGCTCCGCACCCCTGGCCGGTCAGATCCCGCATGCGGAGACCGTGGCCAATGTGGTGCTCACCGCGGCCTACGGCGTCACGGGGCGCTGGCGTGAGGAGTACGACGACGCCGACATCCAGCGCAGTGAGGAACTGCTCGAGGCCTGGGGCTTGGGGGCCCTGCGCGAGCGCACGTACGGCACCTTGTCCGAGGGCGAGCGCAAGCGTGTTCTGATCGCCCGCGCCCTGATGACCGACCCCGAACTGTTGTTGCTCGACGAACCCGCCGCCGGTCTGGATGTGGGCGGGCGCGAGAAGCTCGTGCAGCGCCTCGATGAACTCGCCCGGGACGAGGCCGCCCCGGCCACGGTCATGGTGACCCACCACCTCGAGGAGGTCCCGGACGGGTTCACCCACGCGCTGTTGCTGCGTGAGGGTGCCATCGTGGCAGCCGGTCCGGTGGCGCAGGTAATGACGCAGAAGAATCTCTCCCACACCTTCGACATGCCCCTCAAGCTGGTGCGCGTGTCCGATCGTTACGCGGCGTTCGCCCGCTGATCCGCCTCCATGCTGACACTGTCCTCCGCCATGGTCCCCACGGAGTTCTTCGGTTCCGGCGGGACCGTGGGCTTCGAGTGGTGGCAGGTGCTGCTGATCCTCGTGGCCGGGTTATGGGCCGGGACGATCAACACCATCGTGGGGTCCGGCACGCTCGTGACGTTCCCGGTGCTCGTGACCATGGGGGTTCCCCCGGTCACGGCGTCCATGTCCAACGCCATGGGGCTGATCGCCGGTAACCTCACCGGCGCGTGGAGCTACCGCAGTGAACTGCGTGGGCTGACCCGCACGCTGGTGAAACTGCTGCCGTGCTCGATCCTGGGCGGGGTGATCGGCGCTTCCCTGCTGCTGCACCTGCCCGAGGAAGTCTTCGGCGTGGCCGCGCCCGTGCTGATCGTGGTCGCGTTGCTGTTCGTGGTATTCCAACCCACGCTCCAGGCCAAGGTCCGCGAGCGCAAGGAACGTCAGGCCCGGGACGCCGCGGCCGGTGGCCTCGATGCCCCGCAGGCGGGGAAGACGGCCACGGACACCGAGGCCGTGGACCGGTCCAAGCAACCCTTGATGTTATACGTGCTCGTGTTCTTCGCGGGCATCTACGGCGGGTACTTCGTGGCCGCGCAGGGCGTGTTGCTCGTGGGCATCCTGGGTGTGTTCCTGCTGGCCCCGCTGCAATCGGCGAACGCGGTCAAGAACGCCCTGGTCGCGGCGGTCAACATCGTGGCGGCGCTGTCCTACGTGCTGCTCGCATTCGACCGGATCAACTGGTGGGTCGTGGTGTTCATCGCCCTGAGCTCCACTCTGGGGTCGTGGCTGGGCGCCAAGATCGGTAAGCGGCTGTCCCCGGTGGCGCTGCGCGCCGTGATCGTGGTCCTGGGTCTCGTGGCGCTGACCAACATGGTCTCGCAGCTGTTCTGACCGTTACCCGTTTTATCGTGCCGTCGTTCCGCGGGCCCCGTTCCGCCGCACCCCTTTTCCTCCAGAACCTTGTTCCTCCGATTCCCAGGATGTCCGTGAGCACTCCCGCGCCCCTGTCCGAACGTATCGTCTCGCTGACCGACCCCGCGGACCCGCGCGTGGCTGACTACACGAGCCTCACGGACGTGGCCCTGCGGCGTCGGCTGGAACCCGAGCGCGGGCTCTACCTCGCGGAATCGTCCAAGGTGCTGCGGAGAGCGCTCGACGCCGGCCACCGGCCGCGCTCGTTCTTCATGGCCGAGAAGTGGCTCGAGGGGCTGCGCGACGTGCTCGAACGCTACGACGTGCCCGTGTACGTGGGCTCCGACGAGGTGCTCGAGCGGATCACGGGGTTCCACCTGCATCGCGGCGCGATCGCGGCCATGCAGCGCCCCGAGCCCCTCGAGCTCACCGAGGTCCTCGCACGGTCACGGCGCGTGGCGATCCTCGAGGACATCGTGGACCACACCAACGTGGGCGCGATCTTCCGTTCCGCCGCGGCCCTGGACGTCGACGCCGTTCTGGTCACCCCGCGCTGTGCCGACCCGCTCTACCGCCGTGCCGTGCGGGTGTCCATGGGAACCGTGTTCCAGGTCCCGTGGGTGCGCCTGAAGCACTGGACCGCGGATCTGCAGCAGGTCGAGGACGCCGGGTTCCTCACGGCGGCCCTCGCCCTGTCCGACGACGCCGTCACAGTGGACGAGCTCGCGGCCGAGCACCCGGAGAAGTTGGCGTTGATCCTCGGGACCGAGGGCCAGGGGCTGAGCGCGGCCACGCTGCATCACGCCGAGCGGCACGTGATCATCCCCATGAGCCACGGCGTGGACTCGCTCAACGTGGCCGCGGCGAGCGCGGTGGCGTTCTGGGAGACCCGCCCGCGAGGGTGACCGCCGCGATTTCGTCCGGGTGCCACCCTGGCCCATCTTGCTGCCCCGCACCGCATGCCCACCCATGAACTTCCAGGCACCCTAAGGCCACCCACGAGTCTCTGGGCACCCCGAGGCCATTCGCGGGGGTCTTTCGTGGCCTCGGAGTGCCGAGGAGTTGCCCAGGTGTCCTCGGAGTGCCTCAGAGTTGCTGGACGGCGCGGCGGTAGCTGGGAGCTGCGCGAGGCGCAGAAGTGGCAGTGCGCCGTCGGCGGATACGGGCCGGGAATGACCGCAGGGCGGTTCCCCGGGAAGGGAACCGCCCTGCGGCGTTGTCGATGTCCCTCACGAGGGAGGGGCGACCGGGGGAGGGGTCAGCGGGTGGTCCACACCCCGCGCTGGGGGGTCCAGTGGGCGGTCACGCCGTTGGAGAAGCGCTGGTGGACCACACCGTTGGAGGTGTACTCGTCCGTGGCGGGCCAGCCCCAGCCGCGTTCGAGTCCGGCGCGCTTCCAGGCCTTGCCGATGGCTCCGGTCTCCTTCACGGCGTGGGCGCCCGTGGAGGGGCTCCACAGCACCTTGGTCTGCGCGGAGCCCTTGCGGTGCACCTGGTAGGCGCCGCCGGAGATGCGGATCTCGTCGGTGCTGGGGTAGCCGTAGCCGCGCTCACGGCCGGCGGAGATGAACTTCTTGCCCACCAGGGTGGAGTTCTCCAGGATGTGGGCGCCGGTGGCCGAGCTCCAGTAGATGGTGGTCTTGCGACCGTTCTTGGAGAACTCCTGGTAGCGACCACCGTTGGCGGCGTTGGCCTCGTTCATCACGGGGTTGCCCCACTTGGCGGCGCCACCGGTGGCATGCCACTTGGAACCGATCCCACCCGCGGCGGTGTAGGACGCCTGGACGGTGGTGCGAGGCGTCACGGCGCGCACGGCGGCGGCGGGGTCCAGGTTGAGCGAACCCAGCGGGCCGCTCGCGGTGGAGGTCAGCAGCTGCTCGATCCGCGCAGGGGTGAGCCCGGGGTCCCGCTGCTTCATGAGCGCCACGGTGCCGGAGACCAGTGGGGTGGCCATCGAGGTCCCGTAGAGGTTGCCGTACGTAGGAGCACCCGGGACCGTGGTGCCGGAGTTGAACGTGGAGAGCATGGGGTTGGCGGCGGTCCCGCCCGGGGCCAGGATGTCCACGACCGCGCCGGTGTTGGAGTAGCCGGCGGTGTAGCCCGTGGTGTCCGAGGCGCCCACCACAATGGTGTTCGCGCAGTTGGCGGGAGCCGTGCCACCGGCGTTGACCGAGCTGTTGCCTGCGGCCACGACCACGGGGACCTTACGGCTGACCGCGGTGTTGATCGCGTTCTGCATCGTGGTGCCGCACTGGCCCGGGTAGTTCAGGGACAGGTTGATCACGGACGCGGGATTGCGGTTGGCCGGCTGTCCGGCCACGGGAGCACCCGCGGACCACGAGATGCCGTCCGCGATGTCCGAGACCCACCCGTTGGTGCACTTGCCGAGCACACGCACGGGGAGGATCTTGGCGCCGGGTGCCGCGCCGCTGATCCCCGCACCGTTGTGGGTCACACCGGCGGCGAGTCCGGCCACGTGGGTCCCGTGCCACGAGGAGTTGCGGGCTCCCGCGGAGCACTCGCCGGGAGCGCTCCAGTCGCCCTCGTCGCGGGGGTTGGCGTCACGCAGGTCGTAGTCGCGGGAGAGGTTCGTGTCGTTGATGAAGTCGCGTCCGGGCACCACCTTGGAGTCCAGGTCCCCGTGCGGGGTGATCCCGGTGTCCAACACGGCGATGGTCTGTCCGTTGCCGCGGGACATGTCCCACGCGGCGGGGAAGTTCACGCCGCCCTGCTGGGGGAGCAGGCTCCACTGGAACTGTGTGTAGGTGTCGTTGGGCACCCAGGACGCGGAGGCGAGCCTGTCCGCTTCCGCGTATTCGACGGCGGGGTTCGCCTCGATCTCGCGTACGAGGTCCTTCTGCTCGGACTCGTCCAACTCGCGGTCCAGTTTAATGACGTCCGCTCGCGCGGTGGTCTGCTTGACGTGTTCCTCGACCTCGGGGGTCTTGGTGTCACCCAGCGCCTGCTGGGCGGCGGTGTCCACGACCTTCTCCTTGGCGGCCTCCGGGGCCGCCGTGTCGCGGAACTTCACGATCACGCGATCGGATTCGGTGGGCGGATCGGAGGGCACCGTGGCGGCCGGGGCATCCGGGCCGGCGGCCGGGTTGGTGGGTGCGGCCACGGCGGGTTGTGCGGTCAGTGCCAATGCGGCGGTGACGGCGAGAGGCAGGACCGCGCGGCGCATCAGGGCGCCCATGGAACCAACCGACGGGGGAGTTGTGGCAGGGGGCAGGGGGGAGTGCAGGTGTGCAGAACTCATAGGTGGGGGAGACCTTTCGGTGGTCCCGGCACGAAAGAGGGGGGAGCACCGGAACCTGGGGGGATAGAGCCTCGACCATCCTAGGGGAGAGATCACATTTTGATGACGATTACATGTTTCATGTCGTCACGTGCCCGCGCACGACGACGCCCGGCCCACCGAAGGGTGGACCGGGCGTCGGGGGAGAAGTTCGGACTTACTTGCCGGACTTCCCGAAGTTCGCGAACCGCTGGTTGAAGCGCTCCACACGGCCGGCGGAGTCCATGATGCGCTGCTTGCCGGTGTAGAACGGGTGCGACTCGGAGGAGATCTCCACCTCGATGATGGGGTACTCGTTGCCGTCCTCCCACGTCTCCGTCTTGGAGGAGGTGGCGGTGGAACGGGTCAGCACGACCTTGCCGGACGCGAGATCGCGGAACAGGACCGGGTGGTAATCCGGGTGAATGTCAGCCTTCATGGTGTCAACCTTCTGTAGGTGCCTGGATTTTGCCAGGCACGGCGTTGCTCGGATGCGGCGCACCCGAACGTGGGCACACCAACGCACTATGATACGCCCGCAGCGGCGCACAGTCGATCCGGGCCTCGCGCATCCCGGTACGCTGGGCCCGTGAGGACCTCCCCCCGCCCTCCCGTCACCCCGGGGCGCACCGCACCGTCACCCAATCCGTCCCGTTCGTCGCAGGCCCCCGCGTGCTCCGGGCCGAGCGCATCGTCCCTCCCACACCGCAGGCTCCCGGTACGACGCCGCGCGCTCGCCATCCTGAGCACCGTCCTGTTGTGCGCGACCGCCTGCGCGGGACCGCAGCCCGACCCGCCCATGACGCGGGCACCCGAACCCACCGGACCGGTTCCCGGGGTGGCCCGTAATGCGCCATTGCATGCCGTGGACCCGGGTCTCGTGGCGGCCGCCCGGGACCTCCCCGAGACCTATCCGGGCAGCGCGCCCCGCGAGGACGATCCCACCGCACGGGTCACCCTGGGCCGGACGAGTCCCGGGGACGAGGACTACCGGCACGGTTCCGTGGGGTTGTCCTTGGAGTCCACGGACCTCGCGGACCCTCGGCTGGGGGAGCACAACGACGACCTCGTCTCGATCCTGCAGTCCCTCCATGAACCGACCCTGCGCTTCGGGGGCAATTCCACGGATCGGCGGTTCTTCTTCACCTCGAGCGACGAACCGATCCCTACGAACTGGCCGCTGGTCGAGGGCGAGAAGATCACGAAGGTCACCCCGGCGGACCTGGAACGCGTCGCGGCACTCGCGCACCGCACGGGCACGTCCGTGATCCTGAGCGCCAACCTGGCCCGCTACGACCCGGACCGGGCGGCAGATCTGGCGGCGCACGCGCGTGCGGCGTTCGGGGACCGGCTCGTGGGGCTGATGATCGGTAACGAGCCTAACGGGTTTCACCGGGGCTCGGACGATCCCCTCAACGTCAAGGGACCGGAGTGGAACCGGACGGTCTACGCTCGTCAACTCACCGCCTACGCCCGCGCGGTGCACCGGAAGGTTCCGCACCTGCGCATCGTGGCACCGGGGGCCTATTCCGATCCGTGGTGGGAAGTCGCCGCCGGGGCCCCGGGCACGGCTCCCTTCGCGCTCGCACTGCACCAATACCCACTCTCCGAGTGCGGGACGCGGTGGACCCGGCAGAAGCCCACGGTGACCAACGCGGTGGCCCCGCAGACCCGCGAGCGCGTGGACGCCCTGGTCTCCCGCGCCCGCTCCGTGGCGGACGAGCACCGGGTGCCGCTGTGGATCACCGAGACCTCGCTGTCCTCGTGCTCGGGCGGCAACCAGATCACCGGGACCCTGGCCGCCGCCGTCTACCAGGCCGACTACTCCGTGCGGGTCCAGGCGCTCGCCGCGGAACGGGTCACCGCACACTCGTCCCTGGGTCCGTGTCGCGGCGGCCCGCCCATGTCCCCGCTGTGCTCGGACGGCACCGTGGGCTCGCCCGGTGAGCGGTTCGGGCTGCGCGCCAACGGGCTCGCGCTCGCGTTGATCGCGAGCATCCCGCAGGGGACCATGACGCCCGCGCGCACCGGTTCCGAGGACCTCACGGCGTTCGCGGTGACCCACGCGGACGGGAGCACCTCGCTCGTGCTCTCCGACTTCCGGGACCCGGCCACCGCGGGCCCCCGCACCACCATGGTCACCACGCCCGGGCCGGTGCAACGCGTCACGCAGTCCCAGTTGCGCGGCGGCTCGTGGCGGGCCACCGCCCCGGCGGGCGACGCCGCGGACGCCCCGGGTTCCCCCGAGGGCCCCTCTGCGGGGGAGCGGGCGACGGACGCCGCCGCACCGGGGGCGGCGTCGTCGTACCCGGCGGACCCGCGCGTGGCGCTGAGCGTGGAGAACGCGCTGCGACCCACGGCCGACGGCGCCGTGAGCGTGGACGGCTACGGCCTGCCCATCACCCCGCCCGCCGACCGACCCGAGGTCGCTGGGGTGCGGTCGGGAGCGACGTCGTTCGCGGTCTCGCTGCCCCCCGGCACCACCACGGTGCTTACCATCGAGACAAAGCACGCCACGGCCCGGCCGAGCGCCACCGCATCACCCTCCGGGGACGGAACCCCCGCCCCGAAGGCCACATCGGGGACGCCCCGAGCCACCACACGCAGCGGAGGTCAGTGAATGAGCACGACGAGCGCGCACGGGGAGTACAAGGTCCCCGGCGGGAAACTGGTGGTCGCGGACTTCGACGTCACGGACGGACACCTGGAGAACGTGTCCGTCAACGGGGACTTCTTCCTGGAACCGGACGAGGCGCTCGCGGACATCAACGCGGCCCTGACCGGTCTGGCCGAGGACACCGCGCCGCAGGACATGATCGAGCGGATCGAGGCGGCCGTGCCGCGCGACGCCGTGTTGTTCGGCTTCGACGCGCGCGCCGTGGTGATCGCGGTGCGCCGAGCGCTGGCCCGGGCCACGAGCTGGTCCGATCACGCGTGGGAGGTGATCCCCGCGCAGGTGCGCCCCACCCTCGAGAACCTTGCGCTGGACGAGGTGCTCGCCAAGGAGGTGGGCGCGGGACACCGCAACCCCACGCTGCGGATCTGGGACTGGGACGAACCGGCGGTGGTGATCGGCTCGTTCCAGTCCGTGCGCAACGAGGTGGACCCGGAAGGGGCCGCGCGTCACGGGGTACAGGTGGTACGCCGGGTCTCCGGGGGCGGGGCCATGTTCATGGAGGCCGGCAACTGCATCACGTACTCGCTGTACGTGCCGCAGACCCTGGTGGACGGGATGAGCTTCGCGGATTCCTACCCGTTCCTGGACGCGTGGGTCATGCAGGGCTTCGCGGACCTGGGGGTCGAGGCGTTCTACGTACCGCTCAACGACATCGCCACACCCCAGGGCAAGATCGGGGGAGCGGCGCAGAAGCGCTTCGCCAACGGCGGGATGGTGCACCACGTGACCATGAGTTACGACATCGACGCCGAGAAGATGACGGACGTGCTGCGCATCGGCAAGGAGAAGCTCTCGGACAAGGGCACCCGCTCCGCGAAGAAGCGCGTGGACCCGCTGCGGCGCCAGACGGGGATGGCCCGCCAGGACGTGATCTCCGCCCTGACCCGCACGTTCACGCAACGCTACTCGGCCGGTGTTGGTAAGGTCTCAGACAGCGAACTCGCCGCCGCCCGGGAGCTGGTGGAGCACAAATTCGGGACCGAGGGATGGATTCACCGCGTGCCGTAGGTACTATGTGCGATAGCAATCAACGGCTCCGCTGACCGACGGCCCGCCCCCCGGGACGTGATCCCCAGCGTCGCCGTGGCGGCAGCGTTGTCCGGTGAGTGTCGCTCGATTCCGACCCCCCACCCACGGAGTGCCACGTGTCCATGAACCAGTTCGAGTTCGACGAAGAACAGTCCCGCCCGCGCGGAAAACACACCGGACGCAACATCCTGCTCACGGTGCTGGCCCTCCTGCTGGTCGTGGGCGTGGTCGCCGGTCTGTTCGTGTGGAACCTGGGTCGCAACTTCGACCGTGGGGCCTCGACCCTGGAATCGGCGTTCCCCGAGGAGTCGGCCCGCCCGGCCAAGGGCTCCGCCCAGGACGCCGGCACCACCGTGTTGCTCCTGGGTTCGGACAAGCGCCCCGACGGTGTGGATCCCAACGTCACCGGCTCCCGCGCGGACTCCATCATGCTGCTGCACATCCCCGAGGACGGGGGGCAGATGTACGTCATGTCCATCATGCGCGACACGTGGGTGGACATCCCCGGGGTGGGGGAGTCCAAGATCAACGCCGCCCTGGACCACGGCGGGATGCCGCTCATGGTCGAGACCATCGAGCAGAACTTCGGGACCCGCGTGGACGAGGTCGCGCTCGTGGACTTCGCGGGCTTCGAGGGCCTCACCAACGCCCTGGGCGGGGTGACGGTCGACGTCCCCGAGGCCTTCACTTCCCAGGACGGACACCGCTTCGAGGCCGGGCCCCAGGAGCTGAGCGGGGAACAGGCGCTCGCGTTCGTGCGGGAGCGCTATGCGTTCTCGGACGGTGACTACCAGCGGGTGCGCAATCAGCGCGCGTACCTGCAGGCCATGATCAACAAGCTCGTCAGCGCCGGCACCCTGACCAATCCGCTGAAACTCAACGAGGTGGTCAAGGAGATCTCCCCGTACCTGACCGTGAGCGACGGCCTCACCTCCGGGTGGATCGCCCAACAGGCCCCCAAGCTCGTGGGCCTGAGCAGCAGTGACATCCACATGTTCACGGTGCCCAACAACGGCGTGGGCACCTCCGCGGACGGCCAGTCGATCATCGTCGCGGACACCGACGCCATGCAACGGATCGGCAAGGCCATCTCCGACGGCACCCTGGACCAGTACGCCACGTCCCTGGACCAGCAAGGCCAGTAACCGCTCGACCACCCCCACCCATCCCGACTCGTGACCCCCCCCCGCGAGAGGCCCATGAACCGCACACAACCCCCTGCAACCGGTACCTCACCGGGTGACCAGCCTCCGTTGAGGGTGCTGCTCATGGCCAGTTCCTACTGGCCCGAGCACTCGCCGCCCCAGCGGCGGTGGTACTCGCTCGTGAGCCACCTGCGGGAGCGGGGATGGACCGTGTCCGTGGTGTGTCCCGTGGCGCACTACGGGGCGGGCCCGGACTACTCGACGCAGACGCGCGGGCGGGCGTGGCGGCGGCAGGCGGGGTTCCTGGGTGAACACATCTACCGGGTGCCCTACGTGTTCCTCGGGGACAATCGTGCCGGGAAGTTGCTGGACCAGCTCGTGAGCGCGGCCGCGTCCGTGGCGCGCGGGCTGTTCACGAGCCGCCAGAACATCGTGGTGGTCACGGCGCCGTCGTTACCGTTGCTGGCGTCCGCGTTGCTCGTGGCCCGCGTCAAGGGGATCCCCCTGGTCGTGGAGATGCGGGACGCGTGGCCCAACCTGGCCGAGGACGCCTCCCTGGTGCGCGGCGGGTCCAAGTCCGTGGTCAACCGCGCCGTGGTGTACGTGCAGAACCGCGCGGACCTGGTGGTCACGGTGACCCAGGGCTTCGCGCGCACCCTGCGCGAACGAGGGGTGCACAACGTGGTCACGGTGCGCAACGGCATCCTCCTGGAGCGCACGCCCCAGCTGCCCCCGCCCCCCGCAAGACGGCGGGGGCTACGGGTGTTGTACCTGGGCAACCACGGCGAGTCCCAGTCCCTGGACCGGCTCATCCGCGCCGCCCATCTGGCCGGGGACTCGGTCCGTCTCACACTCGTGGGTCACGGCAGTCGCAAGCCCGCACTGCAGCAGCTGGCGCACCGGCTCGGCGCCAACGTGGAGTTCCTGCCCCCGGAGTACCGCGAGCGCGTGTTCGAGCGCTACCGCGACGCGGATTCGGTCGTGATCTCCCTGCGTGACGACTGGAAGTCGTTCGAGGACACCATCCCCTCCAAGACCTACGAGGTGCTCGCCGTGGGCCGGCACATCACCGCGGTCGTTCGCGGCGAGGCCGCCCACGTGCTCACCGACGCGGGCGAGGGGGACATCGTGGCCTCCGATCCCGAGCAGATCGCCGCCCTGTGGCGCGCGCTCGAGGCCGACCGTTCGCGGCTGGTCCCCAGCGGGTCCGGCCGGGAATGGGTGCGGCACAACGCGGACTACGCGGACCTGTCCGTGCAGTACGACCAGCACCTGCGCGCCACCGTCCGCGAGTATTCCCGCGTGTGCGGTCAGGGCGTGCTGCCCCGCCTGGGCAGGGTGCTGCGTGCCGTCACGCGCGGCGTCGCGGGGGCGGGTTCGCGCGAGTCGCCGTTCACCGCCCGTACGGCCGACGGCGGCGCTGCGCAGGGTCGTCCCGCCGCCGAGGCGGATTCCGGCACCCCTGATACCGACCACGCCTCTCGACGCCAGGGCGTCGCGGACGCGAGCCGCGGGAGCGTCGAGCGGATGGCCTCATGAGCTCACGGCGCCGCGAACGGTCCCGTGAACTCGCGGTCAACTCGTGGCTCACGGCTCGCACGATCGGCCAGCACGTCACCGACGACCCCGTGGTCTTCTGGTTGCAGGTCTCCCGCCGGTTGCCGCGGCGCTGGGTCACCCCCGCGGCCCGCATCCTCTCACGGGTCCCCGGCCCGCGTTGTCTCGCCGCCCGGGCCACCGCCCTGCATGTCCTGGGGGACGACGACGCCGCTCGCGCCGCCCTCTCCCGCGCCCTCGCCTCCGCGGGGGACCCGGGTCACGAGCACCGGGAACATGCAGGGCCGGACCAGACGCGTCCGGGCCCGCCGCGGCCGAGAACGGCGCTGGGCGCCCTGGCGCGGGGGGGCAGGAACGGGGACACAGCGGCGTCGTTACGCGGCGGCGCGGAAGTGGCCCTGAGCATGGGGGACACCGGCCTCACCGCGAGCTTGCTCGCCGTACTCCCCGCCGACCATCCGGGAGCGGCTGCGACCCGCGCGCGCCTCGAGTGGTACCACGGCAACGTGGACCGCGCCGTGGAGGTGCTGGGCGACGCCGAGGCCCTCCGGCTGGCCACCCGCGGTGAACGAGCCCTCGCGCGCCGCCTGGCCGCCGAGCGGGACCTGCTGGGCGACTTCTTCCCGCGGCTGGAACCTGTCCGCGATTACCGGCCCAGGGACCGCACCGTGCTCTACGCCGTGACCAACTCCCTACCGCACACCGCGAGCGGCTACGCGCAGCGCTCGCACTCGTACCTCACCGCACTGCGGGACGAGGGGTGGGACGTCCACGCCATGACCCGCCCGGGGTACCCCGTGCAGGTGGGCAAGGTGCTCGCCCGCCACACAGACGTCGTGGACGGGATCCCGTACCACCGCGTGCTCCCGCGGCGGCTGTCCGCGACCGCCACGGGACGTGTGCAGCAACACGCGCACGCGCTGCTGGAGCTCGCGCTGCGCACGCGGCCCGCTGTCCTGCACACCACGAGCCACTATGTCAACGCGTTGGCCGTACACGCGGTGGCCCAGGCTTTGGGTATCCCGTGGGTCTACGAGGTTCGCGGACTCCTCGCGGACACGTGGGCCGCGACCCGTCCGCCGGAGGCCCTCACGTCCGAGCGCTACGAGCGCTTCCAGGCTCGCGAGGCGTGGGCCGTGACCACCGCGGACCGCACCGTGACGCTGGGCACCGAAATGGCCCGGCGACTCGAGGAGCTGCCTACACCGGCATCCGCCTCCGAAAACCCCCTGCGCGTGGACCTGGCCCCCAACGCCGTGGGCGGGGCCCTCGTGGAGAACGCACCGTCCCGACACGACGCCCGCGCCGCCCTGGGCCTCGCCCAGGAGACGTTTCTGATCGGCACCGTGACCTCCGTGGTGGACTACGAGGGCATTGATGACCTGTTGCGCGCCGCGGCCCAACTGCGCCCGCACGTACCGTCCCTGGCGGTGCTCGTGGTGGGGGACGGCGTGGCCCGCCCCACCCTGCAGCGGTTGGCCCGCGAGCTCGGTCTCGAGGACGTCGTGACCTTCACCGGCCGCGTGGACCGAGCCCTCGCACCGCAGTACACCGCGGCCCTGGACGTCTTTGTGATCCCGCGCAAGGACCGCTCCGTGACCCGCGCGGTGACCCCGCTGAAGCCGGTCGAGGCCATGGCTGCGCGCACCGCCGTGGTCGCAAGTGATCTGCCCGCCCTGCGCGAGAGCGTGCGCCACGACGAGACCGGGCTGCTTACACCGCCCGAGGACCCGGACACCCTTGCCGAGACACTGTTCGGCCTGGCCCGGGACCCCGAGCGCCGCGAACGCCTCGCGAACGCCGGACGGGACTGGGTGGTCGCACACAGGACGTGGCGGGTGATCGCCCAGCAGGCCTCCACGCGATATGGTGAATTGAATGAAGACGTCCCCCGGACGGCTACCCACCCCCCGAGGAGACCGACGCATGACTAGCAGCACCGCCCAGGTCAGCGGGGGACACGGGCAACCGGAGGACCGCACCGTCGAGACCTTCGACCCCACCGCGATGCACGCCGTGGGCGCCCGCCCGCCCCTGCGTAAGTACCTCCAGGACCTGTGGGGCTCCCGTCACTTCATCCTCTACGACGCCCGTGTCCGCCTGGCCGTGAGCCAGGACCACACCCTGCTGGGCAAGGTGTGGATCGTGCTCAACCCACTGCTACTGGGCTTTACGTTCTATGTGATCTTCGGACTGCTGCTGCGTACCGGACGCGGGATCGACAACTTCGTGGCGTTCATCGTGCTCGGTCTGACGATGTTCATGTACAGCTCTCGCTCCGTGGTCTCGGTCTCCCGCTCCATGACCTCCGCCAAGGCGCTCGTGCGTGGCTTCATGTTCCCGCGTGCCGCGCTCACGCTGTCCATCGTGGTGCGGGATGCCATGACCCAGCTCTACGCTCTCGCGGCGATCCTGGTGTTCCTGCTGATCGTCCCGCCCCTGGAGCCCATCTCGTGGACGTGGCTGTTGCTCATCCCGGTGTTCGTGCTGCAGACGATCTTTAACTGGGGTCTGGGCATGCTCCTGGCCCCGGCGGTGCACCGGATCCCGGACGTCTCCAACATCCTGTCCTTCGTCATGCGGCTGTGGATGTACGCCTCCGGGATCTTCTACGACCCCTCGCGCTTCGTGAGCGACGAGCGCGTCCTGGCCCTGTTCCACTTCAACCCCCTGTACCAGGTGCTCTACATCAGCCGCGATCTGGTGCTGCGCGCGCAGGTTCCCAGCTGGTCCTCGTGGGCCGTGTTGGTCACGGCATCCCTCGGGATCCTGACCATCGGGTTCCTGGTGTTCTGGCGCAACGAGGAGAGCTATGCGGATGAACGCTAGGCACGACGACGTCGGGTCGCACGCCCCGGGTGCGTCGGGCATGTCCGCGGAGCGCGCCAACGGCGCACCCGCCCCCGGCGACGGCGCTCCCACACCTGCGCGGCAACCCGGCGCCGGGCCCGCCGTGGTGATCGACCACGTGAGCATGATCTACAACGTCACGTCCACGGGCGGCGGGGACGAGGTCCCGGTCTCCGCGCCGGTGCGCTGGGCCCGACGCGCACTCGGGCGGCCCCCGATCGTGCAGAACCTGGCCGTCCACGACGTCACGCTCGCGGTGCACCAGGGCGAGTTCGTGGGCTTCATCGGGCGCAACGGTTCCGGGAAGTCCACGCTCATGAACATCGTGGCGGGGCAGATGAATCCCACGTCCGGGCGGGTCTATTCGGTGGACACCCCTGTGAAACTGGGGGTCAACGTCTCCCTGGTCCCGGCGCTGTCCGGGGAGAAGAACATCCGCCTGGGCTGCCTGGCGCAGGGCATGCACCCGCGTCGCGTGGATGAACTATTGCCCGAGCTCGTGGAGGTAGCTGCGCTAGGCAAAGCCATCCACTGGCCCATGAAGGCGTACTCCTCCGGGATGGCCGCGCGCTTGCGGTTCGCCGTGGCCACCGCCACAGACCCGCACATCCTCATCCTGGACGAGGCTCTGTCCACCGGGGACGCCCAGTTCCGCGAACGCGGGCAGGCCCGCATGGCCCAGATCCGCGAACAAGCCGGGTGTGTGCTGTTCGTGTCCCACTCGATGAACGAGGTACGGGAGATGTGCACCCGGGTGGTGTGGCTGGACCAGGGGGACACACTCATGGACGGGGACCCCGAGACCGTCACGGAGGAGTACGAGCAGTTCATGAAGCAGCTCGCCGCCGGCAACAACCTGGCCGCCCACAAACGTAAGTTCGAGCTGATGGATCGGCTCGTGCGCACCGAACTGCGGGAGGTGCACGCGTGAGTCCCCGCTCGCTGACCGGTGATCTGCGCACCCAGTTGTGGCACCTGCGCCACGGCGGGGTGTCCCAGTGGCGGACCTACCGGCGCCGGGCGGGACTGCCCGCGGGACCGTCCGCGAGCGCCGTCGTCACCGGAGCCGGCCGCGACGCCGCCTCCGCCGGGAACGACGGCGCGCAGCGCACGGTCTCGTTCACGGCGCAGGAGTGGCCCGAGCGCGAACCGGTGCGCGGGGACCTCACCGCCGCGGTGATCCTGGACGACTTCTCCTTGCGTGCCTTCCACTACGAGTGGCACCAGGTGGTGCTCACACGGCGGAACTGGCGCGCCGAACTGGCTGCGCAGCCCGTGGACCTGCTGTTCGTGGAGTCCGCGTGGCACGGCAACGCGGACGAGTGGCAGTACCAGCTCACCGGGACCTCGGGCGTGAAGGAGTCGATGCGCGAGCTCGTGGCCCACTGCCGCGAGCAGGGGATCCCCACGGTGTTCTGGAACAAGGAGGACCCGCCGCACTACGACGACTTCCTGGAGTGCGCGCGACTGTTTGACACCGTGTTCACCACGGACGTCAACAAGATTCCCGACTACCACCGGGACCTGGGCCACGACCGCGTGGGGGTACTGCCCTTCGCCGCGCAACCCGCCGTGCACAACCCCGCGCGGCCCCGGTACGGGTTCCACGAGCGGGACGTGGCCTTCGGGGGGATGTACTTCGCCCACAAGTTCCCCGAGCGGCGCGAGCAGATGGACGTGCTGCTCGGCGGCGCACATGATGCCTCGGCGAAACTTGACAGGGGGCTCGAGATCTTCTCCCGCTACCTGGGCCAGGACGAGCGCTACCAGTTCCCCGAGCCCCTGGACCAGCATGTGGTGGGCTCGCTGGGTTACGACCAGATGCTCACCGCCTACAAGGCGTACCGGGTCTTCCTCAACGTGAACTCGGTCGTGGATTCCCCGTCCATGTGCGCGCGGAGGATCTTCGAGATCACCGCGTGCGGCACCCCCGTGGTCTCCACACCGTCCGAGGCCGTGCGACGGTACTTCTCCCACGACCAACTGTCCGTTGTTGCGGACCGCGAGCACGCCGCGGACGTCATCCGTGCCCTCGTGCGCAGCCCGGAACTGGCAGATCGCATGGTCCACCGCGCGCAGCGCGAGATCTGGGCGCAGCACACCTACACGCACCGCGTGGAGACGATCGTGGAACGCGCCGTCCCGCAGCTCGCCGTCGCCCGCACCCGGCCCAGCATCACCGTGTTGCTGTGCACCAACCGCCCGCATCGACTCCCGGACGCCCTGCGCGGGATCGCGGCCCAGGTGGACGTGGAGCTGGACGTGGTGCTCGTGGCCCACGGCTTCGACCCGCGGGCGCGGGGCGTCCAGCGCGTCGTCGAGGACTGCGGGATCCAGCGCGTGACCACCGTGGCCGCGGACGCGTCCCTCACGCTGGGGGAGTGCCTCAACCTCGCGGTCGAGCACGCCACCGGGGACGTGCTGTCCAAGATGGACGACGACGACTACTACGCCCCGCGCTACCTCGCCGACCTCCTGGACGCCCTGCGCTATGCGAACGCGGACGTGGTGGGCAAGCAGGGGCACTACATGTACGTGGAGTCTCAGGACGCCACCCTGGTGCGCTTCCCACACCGCGAGCACCGATACACGGACTTCGTCATGGGGCCCACGATCACGGGCTACCGCGAGGTCTTCCGGCAGATCCCGTTCCAGCGGCGCAGCACGGGGGAGGACACGTCCTTCCTGGCCGCGGTGCGCGAAGCCGGCTACGTCATCTACTCGGCGGACCGCTTCAATTTCGTCCAGTTCCGCGGCTCGGACAGCCACACGTGGCAGGTGTCCGACGCCGCTGCGCTGGCCTCGGGACGTGTCGTCATGTTCGGGGACAGCACCCGTCATGTGACGATATGATCCTAAGGATTCTGCATGTTTACGTTGAAAATGAATGGAAGTTCCGGTCAATCGGAACGAACCAGCAAACGCGTGGTGAGGTGCGTCAATGAGTGAGCCGTTGGAAGTCGTGTTCGTGGGGCTGGGGTACATCGGGTTACCCACCGCCGTAGTCATGGCGAATCACGGGGTGCGGGTCCACGGCGTGGACGTGAACGCCTCCGCGGTGGAGCGGATCCAGCGCGGCGAGGTCACGATCGTGGAGCCGGGGCTCGAGGAGCAGCTCAAGAAGGCGATCGACAGCGGCCAGCTCACCGCGACGACCGAGATGCAGCACGGTGACGCGTTCGTGATTGCGGTGCCCACTCCGTTCAAGGAGAACTACGAGGGCGACCTGTCCTACATCCTCTCCGCCGCGGAATCCATCGCCCCGCAGCTGCGCGGGGACGAGACCGTGATCCTCGAATCCACCTCCCCGCCGCGCACCACCCAGACGCTCGCCCGTAAGATCATGGAGCTGCGGCCGGACCTGTCCCTGGACGGCGAGGACGGCAAGCCCGTGGTGTACTTCGCGTACTGCCCCGAGCGCATCCTGCCGGGCAAAGCACTCGAGGAACTGATCAGCAACGACCGCATCATCGGCGGCAGCACCCCCGAGGCCGCGCGCCGTGCCAAGGAGGTCTACGCGTCCTTCTGTCAGGGTGAACTGCTCGCCACGGACGACGTCACGGCGGAGATGTCCAAGCTCACGGAGAACTCGTTCCGGGACGTGAACATCGCGTTCGCCAACGAGCTGTCCTTGATCGCGGACAAGCTGGACATCGACGTATGGGAGCTCATCGAGCTGGCCAACCACCACCCGCGCGTGAACATCCTGCAGCCGGGCCCCGGCGTGGGCGGGCACTGCATCGCGGTGGACCCCTGGTTCATCGTGGCGGCGGACCGGGAGAACTCCAACCTGATCCGCACCGCCCGCGAGGTCAACGACGGGAAGCCGAAGTGGGTCATCTCCAAGGTGGAGGAAGCCTGCTCCCACGTGGAGTCCCCGGTGATCGCAGCCCTGGGCCTCGCGTTCAAGGCCAACATCGACGACCTGCGTGAATCCCCGGCCATGAACATCACCAAGGACCTGGCCGAGCACGTGAGCCACGCGACGGTCCTGGCCGTGGAGCCGAATGTCTCCGAGCTGCCGAAGGGTCTGCAAGGCCTGGCGAATGTGGAGTTCGCGGACTACCAGGACGCCATCGAGCGCGCGGACGTGATCCTGCTGCTCGTGGACCACGACGAGTTCAAGACCCTGCCCGCGACCGCCCTCAAGGGCAAGGCCGTGGTGGACACCAAGGGTCTGTGGCGTTGAGTTAGCTCACCCCGCTGTGCCCCCCCGGCCCGCAGCAATCCGGTCTTTCACTCTGTGCCCCCCCAGCGCAAGGATCCCCCATGCCGTACCTGTCCAGCATCACCATCCGTCGAGCCGCTTGGCGCGCCCGTGCGAGGACCGCCGCCGCGCTGGCTCCTGCGGGGCATTCCCTGGTGCGCCAGGATCGCGTCGAGGCGGCCGAACGCGCCGCGCAGGGCGTGCAGCGGCAGCACGAGCAGCGCATTCAGGACCTTTTCGAGCGTTCGGAACGGGAACGGGCGGCGGGGGACGCCCAAGCAGCGTCGGAGCACCTGCGCGTCCTACTGCTTGCAGACGCGGGCAACGCCAAAGGATGGCATCTCTACGCCCTGCGCCTGTTGGAGGCTGGCGCTTACGATGCTGCGTTCGAGGCGCTGAAGAATGCGCTGGCGGTCAATGCCGGCAACCTGGACGCCCTGGAACTGCTGGTGGATGCCGGCTCGCGGCAACCACACCGCCGGGCCGCAGTGGACCGGGCGTTGGCAGAGCTCACGGCGGTGCTGCAGGAACGGCCCGAGCTGCACCGGCGCTGGCTTGATTTCGCCATTCCCTTGAAACGGGTGGACACGTTGGGCGTCCTGGAGCATAGCCCGGATCGGGTCACGCGGGCTATCGTGGCGCTTTGGCGTGCAGACATGGCTCGCGAGCTGGGCGATTTCCCCGGCGACCAGCGCGAAGTCCGCAAACCGGAATGGCTGACGGAGGATGAATTCCTGGTCGCACAATTGCTCTACGCGCTGCAGCGGGGGCGCCGGACTCGGGCGCTGGCCCTGCTCCGCATGGTTCCAGATCGGGCGGTCTCCCGGTGGAGCCTGCGCCAGGCTATCCGCCGTGCTCTACGTGCCAACCAGTTCAAGGGCGCTCTGCGGCTGCTACGGGAATACCGCCGCTTGGAACCGGAAGATGGCTGGGCGGCCGCGCAGGAAGTTAAACTTCAAAGATCCGTGTCCCCAACGAACTACCAACTGGCACGGCAGGGATTTCCGTTCCCCCCGCGGCAGGCATCCCCGCTCTACATTCCTGTGACGGACCGCGTGTTCTACCTCTTGCACAATTCCCTGCCCTACCATTCGGCTGGCTACAGCACGCGCACCCACGGTCTGCTCACCGGTCTGCGAGGTCGGGGCTGGGACGTGCGGGGCATCACCCGCCTGGGCTACCCCTATGACATGCCCAACATGGCGGATCTGGGGGGGATCGGTGCCGTTGACGTGGTGGACGGTGTGCCGTACCACCGGCTCAGCACCACCCCGGGAATCGAGAAGAAGAGTCCCATCACTGAGTACGTGGACCGCTACGTGGGGGAATTGACCCGGGTGGCCCGAAAACAGCGCCCTGCGGTGATCCACGGCGCCTCCAACCACTGGAACGGGCTGGCTGCGGTGAGCGCGGCCAACCGGCTGGGCCTCCCGTCCGTATACGAGGTCCGCGGCCTGTGGGAGGTCACCCGTGGTTCCCGGGACCCCGAATGGGCCAAGGGCGGCATGTACCGCTTCATGGCGCGCATGGAGGCCGACGCCGCCGCGCACGCCACCCACGTGCTCGCCATCACCAACGCACTGAAGGACGAACTGGTGGCTCGAGGTGTGGACGCGGAGAAGATCACTGTGGTGCCCAATGCCGTGGACGCGGACCGGTTCACGCCGGCGGCGCGGGACACGCAGCTGGAGGAGGCTCTGGGCGTTCGAGGGAAGACCGTCATCGGGTACATCGGTTCTGTGCTGGACTACGAGGGCCTCGAATTGCTGATCGACGCGGCGGACGTGATGCATACCCGGCGTGAAGATTTCACGGTACTCATCGTGGGGGACGGGGCGGAACTAGAGAAGTTCCAGGACCTGGTCCGGGAGCGGGAACTGGAGGACTTCGTCCGGTTCACCGGCCGGGTTCCCCATGAACAGGTGGAGCGTTACTACTCGCTGGTGGACATCGCCCCCTTCCCACGTCTGCCATTGCCCGTCTGCGAAATGGTCTCCCCGCTCAAGCCTTTCGAGGCCCTAGCCATGGGCAAGGCGGTTGTGGCGTCGGACGTGGCCGCGCTGGCCGAGATTATCGAGCCCGGAGTGAATGGGCTGCTGCATCGTAAGGGGGATACGGAGGATCTCGTCCGCCACCTGGAGGTGCTGCTGGAGGATCCGTCCCTGCGGGCCAAACTCGCCCGGCAAGGTCGGGAATGGGTGCGGGAGAACCGTCAATGGTCGGACATGGCAGAAATTGTGTCGGGCATTTATCAAGAACTCGGTGCTGAGGCGTCCCAGGTCCGGGAAGCGGCGAACTAATGGAACACACGCCCTCTGAGATCATGGAAAACGCTATGGATGCCGATGGTTACGGGTCCCACACGCCGGTAGATGAGGCTGTGAGTTCCCGACAGTGCATAGGTGCGGGATTCGTCCGCACGGAGGACTACGAGGAACGGGCCCGGTCCGTGATGTCGGGAACGCTGCGATTGGCGCCACACGAACCGTGGCGAACCACACGGGTGACGGACTGGACGGCGAATCCTTTTTCCTCCCGCAACTGGCAGTTTCAGCACCACACCCTGCGCTGGCTGTCCCCGGTACGCTTCCTGGCGGCCGACGGCGATGAGGCGGCTCGCGACTTCTGGTTCCTAGTGGTCCAGGACTGGGTGGCCAACAACGCCCCGGAGAACCCCCCGTCCGCATTCTCATGGGTGGACATGGCTGACGGGCTACGCGCCCAGGAGCTGGTGTTCGGCTGGCCCTTGGCCGCTAATGACGCCGAGCGCGAGCTGCTGATCACGACCCTGTGCACCCACGGGCAGTGGCTCGCGGAGGAATCCCACCAGGCCACCGGCAACCACGCGCTGCACCAGAACATCGGCCTGTTCGTGCTGGCGAGTTTCCTGCGGGCGCACGACTGGCAGCGTCTGGCGGTGTCACGGATGGAGGCGCTCTTCCTGCGCTCCTTCGACCAGATGGGAGCCAATGACGAGGGCTCGCCCGACTACCACCGCATGAACCTCGCATGGTGGCGCTCGGCCTGGGACCGGGTGGCCCTGGAGGGAATGGAGGTTCCGGCCGCGGTAGCAAGTACCTTGTCCCGCGCCGCCACGTTCCTGGCGCACCTGACCCGTCCGGACGGTACCCTGGTTCCCCTGGGCGACACCCAGCTCAAACAGGTGACCGCAGACGGGTGGCCGGAACTGGAGTACGTTGCCTCGCTCGGTGACGCTGGCGAGCCTCCTCGGACCACTGTGGTCGCGGCTCCCAACGGATACGTCCTGGGACGCTCCGGATGGGGCGATGACGAACGGTCGTTCTCAGAACACAGTCACTACAGCATGCGGTACGGCAACCACCTCTCCTCGCATCAGCATGAAGACCGTGGTTCCCTCACCTTCTTCACCGGTGGACAGGATTGGCTGACCGATCCGGGGTCCTACATGTACGAACCCAAGGATCCGTTCCGTAAGTACCTGCGCTCGCGTGAAGCCCACAACCTGGTGACCGTGGACGACCGTCCTTATAACCCGGACGTGCGGGTGTGGCTCAAAGCGTGCAGCACGTCCGACCTTGCCCACGACTTCACGGTCCAGGACCCCGGGTACCGCGGCGTGGTGATCACGCGGCGTGTGGTGTACCTACCGCCTCTGGACCTGCTGGTGGTCCTGGACTCGGTGAGCGCGGACACATCCATCATCACGCGGCAGCGGTGGCACACCGAACCCGGTGTCAAACCCCGGTACCGAGATTCCGCGTTGGAGCTGCAGAAACGTGACGGATCCAGATTCACCGTTCAATGGCTGGGTGAGGGCATGCGTCCTCGTGTGCACTACGGGGACGACAGATCTGTCTGCGAATGGGTGTCCCGCAAGTGGGGCCGGAAGGAACCCGCTGCCGGTTTCGAGGTTTCGCGGACTGGCAGAACGGCGTTCTACGCCACAATCATGGGGGATTCCACCCGTGATGCCTGGGCTGTGGTGTCCAGCCGGGCCAAGCCGGAGGGTACCTGGCTGCGTGTCACACGCTTCGGTCTTGTGTGGGAGATCAGCATCGACGATGAAGGAGTCCGGGCCACCTTGGACCAGAATTACGAACCCGGTCCCGGCCATTCCTCGTCCGCCGGGCGAGCTGCGGATGCCGTGGCTCTGGCCGGTGTCCAGGAGCGCCTGGGGAACCTGGAGCAGCAATGGGCCACGGCGAGTTCGCGAGCTACGGAATTCACGGAATCCGTGAGCGCGCTTCAGAAGCAATTCACCGTCATGGTGGACAATGCCCTGGCGGCAGAACGCACCCGAGAACTGAAACGCACGGCAGCATTGCTGAGCCTGCTGCCCCAGGGAACGGACCCGCATCCAATTCTGGGTGGCCTTACGCTGGCGGAGGTGGCACCGCACATCGAGGACCCGCTGTACCTCCACGAATTGTGGAGCACCCACGGTGAAGAGGTACCGCTCAACTTAGGTCGCCGGCGTCATCTGGCTCGCGAGCTGTATCAGCGGGGGTTCTACTCCCGCAGCCTGGAAGTCCTTAAGGGTCTCGCCGCCCTGACGGGCAAGGACAACGATCTGCAGATCGTACGGGTCCGGGAATCGGAACTGACCATGATGCGGGGCGCGGTGGAGCTGGTGGTGCCTGCAGTTCAGGACTTCACTGCCCACACGGGACGCATCCTGCATGTAGTGGGCAAAGCGTTGCCGGAAACCCAGACCGGATACACCCTGCGTACTCACTATCTTGCCACGGCCCAGGTGGAGCGAGGCTACGACGTCCACGTGATGCGCCAGGCCGGGGCTGTGACCACACCGCACGACGCCGCCACGGTAGACCTGGACGAGGTTACCTATCACCTACCGGAGGGACCGGTCCGGGGTTCGGTGCTCTGGGACGAATGGCTGCAGGCCAACGTTGACGCACTGCACCGTCTCGTGGCGGACATCCGCCCCAGTGTGCTGCACTGCCACTCCGACTTCATCAACCAGATGGTCGCAAGACCGGTGGCTCGTGCATTCGGGATACCGCTGGTGTACGAGAGCCGGGGCTTCTGGGAGGAGTCGTGGCTCTCCCGGATCGAAACCACCGTCGGCCGTGCTCTGGATGCCGACTACCGCCGATACGGGATGCCCGAGGCATACACCCTGCGGCAGGCTCGGGAGGACCAGGCCCGAGCGGAAAGCGACCGGGTAACCACGCTTGCGGATGTCATGAAGGAGCACATCGTGGCGCGCGGGCTGGATGACGACCGCGTCTGCGTGGCACCCAACGGTGTGGCGCCCTCGGAGTTCCCCGTGGTGGAGGTGAACTGCGATCTGAAGAGTCGGCTGGAAATCCCGGCGGAGGCCCCGGTCATCGGCTACATCACGTCCGTGGTCGAATATGAAGGCATCGACACGCTGGTCAGGGCGTTCGCGCGGTTGCGCGCGACTGGCGAGGACGTCTGGCTGCTGATCGTGGGAGACGGCCCCGTCCGTGCCTCACTGGTAGAACTTGCACGGGACCTGGGTGTGGGAGATCGTGCGGTCTTCACCGGCCGGGTACCCCACGAGGATGTTCTCGAGTACTACAGCGTGATCGACCTCTTCGTGGTTCCTCGGAAGAACCGAACCGTGTGTCGGCTCGTCACGCCGCTCAAGCCGTTCGAGGCTTTTTCCACCGGGCGCACCGTGATTCTCTCGGACGTCGACGCCTTGCGGGAGATCGCCCAGGACTCCGGGGCCGCGGAACTGTTCGAGGCCGACAATGCGGACTCCCTGGCCGGTCTGCTGCACGACCTGCTCGCAGATCCGGATCGTCGAGCAGATCTTGCGACCCGGGGCGCGCAGTGGGCGCGCGAGTTCCGGTCGTGGGATGCCATTGCGGGTCGCTACGACGCCCCGTACACGGCACTGGGGGTGTGCCGCTTCAGAAGCCTGGACGAAGATCCCCACCAGCTGACCACGCCCGCGGAAGCTGCCCAGCGACGAGCCAACTCTCCGGTGTCGAACCGTGCGAGTGCCGTGAAGTTGCTGCAGCTCCACGGTGCCGACGGCATTCCGACGGGAGCTGGTGCGGCCCGCGCGACCATGACAACCGGGTGGTCGGCCTACGGATTCGATCCCGTCCCGATGAGCCTCCCCGTGGAGTGGGAGGCCATGGGTCCGGAGGACCGGTCCTGGCGAATGCACCTCCACTGCTGGGAGTTCATGCACGCCCCCCTGAGTCAGTGGGCAGAAACGGGCGACGAGAACTACCTGCAGTGGTGCGTGGACAGGGCCCTGTCATGGGCCGGGCAGTTTCCGCACATCACTGACTCGGCCACCATGGCCTGGTACGACATGGCGATCGCCTACCGGACCATGGTGCTGGTCACCCTGCTTCGCGCGGCGTCGGTGTCCACTGCAATGACGAACGAGCAGTACCGGGCGCTGCTGGAGCTGTCGCTGCGCCACCGCGATGCGCACTGGGCGGAGACGTCGTTCAACCCGCGCAACAACCACGGGTACTACGCCGCGGTAAGTCAGATCGTCCTGGGTCGAGAACTTGCGGACCTGCCCGGAATGACGGCCCTGCGCCACCAGGGTGAAGAGCGGCTGCGTGTCATGACCAGGGGTCAGTTCCTGCCCGACGGCGGGCACAGCGAGCACTCGCCCGATTACCACCGGATGCTGCTGGAGGGTTTCGATGCAGCCCTTGCGGCAGACCTGATCGAGGACCCGGCGGTCGCCCGGGTCATCACCAGCGCGGCGAATGCTCTCGGTTGGATGGTGCAACCGGATGGATGCCTGGTGCAGTTCGGTGACTCCGCGCAGAGGGCGATGGTGGGCAAGGGTCTGCGCTCGTCGTCCGACACGACACAGTGGGTGCTCTCGGCTGGGCGGCAGGGCCGTCCTGCCGAAGAGACGATGTTGGCTCTGCCGCAGACGGGTTATGTCTTCGTGCGTGAACCGGCCCCTGCCACCCCCGAACAGTTTCGGGAGAGCTCGTACCTGGCGTTCACCTCCGCCTTCCACTCCAGAGCGCACAAGCACTGCGACGACAACACCATGGTGTGGTTCGAAGCGGGTCAGCAGATCCTGGTGGATGGCGGAAGGTACCGCTACGGCGACCTGCTGCCGAGTGATTCACCCCTGCGCACGGAGGGGTTCTACTACGCGGATCCCATGCGCCAGTTCATGGAGTCGTGCCAGGCCCACTCCACCGTGAGCCTGGACTCCGCGTTGCACGACCGGCGGCGGAACCCCCACGGGTCAGGCATCATCTCCAGCCGCCGCTCTACTGACGGCTCTTACGTCATCGAGGCCACCACCCCGCACAAGACGTGGACCCACGACCGGGGGGTGCGCTTTGCACCCGGTCGGGAACTAGAGGTCGTGGATCGCGTCTCGTGCCGCGACGCCGAGGGACACGACATGTTCCTGTGGTGGCACGTGGACGGATCTCTGGAGCTGACCCGATCGGCCACGGAGCTCGTCTTCTCCAGTGCACGGTGGCCGGACCGCTTCCTGAAGATGTCGTTCGACGGCGGGGACGACATGAGCGTCGTCCGTGGCAGCCACGACCCCCTCGGAGGGTGGCGCTCTCGAAAGGATCGCACCACTGAGGAGTCCTGGAGTGTGCGGGTTCGCATTCCCATGGCAGTGGAGCAACGCGTCGTCACGTCCATGCTCATGGTTCCGCGCACTGCGGACAGCGGAAAGGAACAGGGCCAGTGAACGTCAATTTCGTGGTGGTCGCCAAGAACGCCGGTGCTGCAGAGCATCTGGAGAGACGGGTCCTCGCGGCCGTGGATTATCTCGTGGAGATCTATGGGCCAGCGAACGACCACGTGGAGCGGCGAGGCAACGCCTGGCTCTACAACGCTGACCGAACGGGGGGCACCTGGCGGGTCCCCACATGGTTCGAGAATGCAGGGGTGCGCTACGGCGTCACCCAGCCCCCCGTTCCCACGGATCAGACGGTGACGCTGGATTCCTACGCGTCAGTTGTCCACCACAAGGTGTGGCGGGAGGGAGATCTCCGTGAGCTGTTGATGAACCATTCCGGGTATGCAGTTGACGGCACGGGGCGCGTGCGCGTGTGGACCGATTTCGTGGGAATGGCCCGTTGCTACTCGGTGGAGTCCGAGGACTGGATTGCTTTCGGCAACCACATCGGCAGTCTGGCGTTCTTCCGCGATTCCCTGCTGCAGCTCCACCGCGAATCCCTGGAGCTGTTCGCCAATTTCGGCTGGTTTATGGATGACCTGTCCCCGTTCCAGGGCATCACCAGGGTGGGCCGGGCAACGATCATCGACGTCGATGAGAGCGGGCACCCCAGCCGTCACTGCTATGAACCGCTCACGGACCTCGTGGGGACCCGTGGAGTTCGGGCGGACTTCCGGCCCGTTGTGGAGTCTTCGCGCACCGCAGCGGCCAACCTGGACCTCCTCAGTATGCGGACACCCACCGTCTACCTCAGCGGTGGCCGGGACTCACGCATGTCCGCTTCCCTATGGCTCTCGGGCGGGGGCAACGCCAACGTGGTAACGCTGGGAAATCTGCCCGGCGAGGTGGAGATCGCCGAGAAGCTGATCCGGATCTTCCGCTCGCTTCCGGGAATGGACCAGCAGGAGGTCTCCCACCGGATAGCGGTCAATAAACCAGCGGAGCTGACCATGACGCTGGGCCAGCGCCTGCGGGTGGCCCACGCCATGTGGGACGGCGATGCCGCACCCACCAACATCAGACGGAACGTGGTTCCGCCGTCCTCCACCATCGCGCTGTCCATCGGCGGCTCCAATGGCGAAGTGGCCCGTTCCTTCCTGTACGCCGCCAAAGAACTGGAAGCCGTCGAATACGGGGACCAGGAGCCTCTGCGTCGGCTGCTGAACTCCTACACTCCCCGGCACGTCACACCGGAAGCCGGTAAAACTGTGAATGCCTTCCTGGAACGCCAGCAACAGGCCCTGTTCGTCCCGGGGGTGAGCGGCCTGGTGGGCATGGATGTGTTCTACTTCACGCAGAAGCTTCGTCGGTGGAGCAACCAGCAGATCCTGTCGACCTCGGCTCTTCTGCTCGGCTCTCACGCCTTCGTGCGGTCCTCCTACGACCTGACCGCGGAGGAACGCGTCAGTGGCGCCGCCCCGGTCCGGGTGACGCGCATGGCGATCCCCGAATGGACGGCCCCTCCGTACCACAAGGCCACGGCACAGGAGGCTCAGGTGGTGACGCGCAACGGATTGCGTATCTGGTTGACGGACCGCGAGGAGTTCCAGGAATACATGCAGAACCCCACGGTGTGGGCCGAGTACCTCAGTACCAGGAGCATGAAGCGCTACCTGGATCTGGTGCATACCGGGGAAGCAACCCGTGCTCACGAGTCCTGGTTCCAGCGCGCCGTGTGGCTGGACTCCCTGGAGACACACCGGCAGCGGTTGAATGCTCGCCTGGCCGGAGTGGGGATCCGGTGATGGAGCTCGAAGGCATTACACGGGAACTGACCGAAGGCCATTCTCTGCTGGGGGCTCTTCGCCGCCAGGACGCGATCCTGCGTCCGCGCTCCACCGATGCGGCCGCAGCCGCAGCCCTTCACCGAGGAGTAGTGGTGCTGAATAAGAAGGAGTGGACCCAGTTCTCGCCCGAGACGTGGGACGCGGCAGTCCCGACAGCGGATCGAGGGGCGCGTCTAGAAGTGGCCACGCTTCGCTTTCTGGACCCGTTGCGTCGCTGCGGCGCGGGGCACGACGAGAATCTGCATCTCGATCTCTGGCTACGATTCGTGCGGACGTGGATCACTCACCGTGCAGCTGAGGGGGACCTCGCCCGGGCGGTTGTTCCGGCGTCCCAGCGTGCCCTGGTCCTCGCCTCGGGTGCAGAGGCCTTCTGGCCCACCCCCCACGAGTGTCCTGCGGAGGTAGCGGCTCTTCTGGACGCCGAAGTCA
Source organism: Kocuria sp. CPCC 204721 (assembly GCF_040980945.1). Classification (NCBI taxonomy): domain Bacteria; kingdom Bacillati; phylum Actinomycetota; class Actinomycetes; order Micrococcales; family Micrococcaceae; genus Kocuria; species Kocuria sp. CPCC 204721. The sequence continues at coordinate 159,778 of NZ_JAVKPO010000002.1, read as the reverse complement.
CCCTGCTGTTGGCAGCACTTCCGACCGTGCGACCGCAGACCGTGATTACTGCGATGGTTCGGGCTCTGGCGGCTGCTTCTCAGACCCCGCGCGCCCACGAGCACATCGCAGCGTTGCTCCACGCGTTCGACGAGGCGCACCGGCCCGGAGACCTGATGCAGAACGGGACCGTGAGGGGCACCATCGAGGCTACGAAGGAGTGGGACACTTTCAGGCGCGCAGTCGGCGCCGCATGGGGCATCGCTCTGGAGCCGGCATTCCACGTGGACTCGGTACTGTCCAAGTTCCGAGTCCACGCCACTCGCCCCGATGGCTGCCTGCACCCCGCCGGGGGAGACGGCGGGCCCATCACGTGGGGTCCGACGGAGGCGCACACACCTGAGGAACGCTACGCAGCCACCCAGAGCAACGCCGGAGAAGCAAGCGACGAGCTGCTCTACTCGCACCCCGCCGGTTGGCTGTTCGCACGCAGCGGCTGGGGCGAGACGGAGCGGTCTTTCCAGCAGGAGACCTACCTCTCCCTCCGGTTCGGGGCTCTGGAGTCCCCTGGAAGACACCATGACAACACTGCCCTGACCTTCGCCTCGCAAGGTGTCACCTGGTTGGACGACCATTTTTCGACTGCCCCTGAATGGGTCGGACGCGATCACCACAGCTGCGTCGAGATCCAGGGCAGGTACCGAACGCACTCACAGGCTGAACTCGCGCGGACGAGAGACACCGCTCAGTGCTACGACTTCTGGTTGCGCGACGAAGCCTATCGACCCGTGGCCCTCACCCGCCGCGTCGTCTACTCCAAATCCGGGGATTTCGCCGTGGTCATCGACCAGGTACGGAGCAGAGATCCCCATGAGGGGTACCAGCGCTGGATGGTTCCCCCGGGGTGCCGGGTGGAGCGGTCGGGAGAAGGAGTTGTCCTGCGCAAAGGGGAGCAAGCCTGCCACCTCGTGTGGCTGTCCCAGCCCGCACCGTCGGTGATGGTGGAGAGCATCGCCAGTGCGGAGGGAGAGCCCTGGACCCGGCTGAGCGTGGGGTTTAGCGGTCGATCGTCCCGCCTGATCACCGCGCTCGTACCCGCAGAGGCCACCGAGACCATCACCTGCACCCGGCAACCTGCACCGGACGGGGCGGTGAGTGTCATCGTTTGTCGCCCCCGTCACGAGGAGCAGCTGGTGGTCCGCGCCGAGGGGTCAGGGATCGGTGGCGTGACCGATGCGCCCGAGGAGCTGGCCGAGCGGGTGGCCAATGACGTTGCAACCGGGGGAATGACGCCTGAGGAGCAGCGCGTACTGCGGCTGCATACACGGGCAGCCATCGAGCGGGTGAAGTCCCAGCTGTGGGAAGGACCACCCACTCGTGAGCAGCGTCGGGCAGCCCTGCGCGAACTCGTCGGCACCGCGGCAGAGCTAGGCATCCGGGGAACCCGAGATCATGGGATGGGGGCCGCCATGATTGACGTTGCCGGAACGGACCTGCTGGAGGAGGTGGAGCGGCACCCCCTGACCTCCGGACGGAAGCGGATCCCCCTCATCTCCTGGGAGGTCGAGAACCCCCTCCAGCACCAGCGGTATGACGCCACGGTGAGAACGTTCCGGAACGAACCGGCCACCGTCGATGCGCGCTCGGAGCGGCAGATCCTGAGCTTCGACCTCGGTCAGATCACCCTTCCCATGCTGCTCAGCCGGGTGTCACGGGGCACCACGTTGAACGTCATGTTCCACGGCGCCACCGACCGGGGACGCAATTCGCTGCCTCGTTTCGAAAGGCTGCGTTCTATGGAGGCGATGAGCACGGGGCCGACCCTTTTCGTCTCGGACCCCTGCCTGGACATGGATGCCACGCAGATCCTCACCTGGTACATGGGCCACGAGCACTTGAACCTGCACGAGTTCATCGCGCGCCAGGCGGAACACCTTGCCGAGCAGCTCGGGTGCGACCGCATCCTGTTCGTCGGGAACTCGGGTGGCGGGTTCACGTCCCTCCAGGTGGCTTCCTACGCGCCCCGCAGCGGCGTCGTGACGTTCAATCCCCAGATCCAGATCGACCACTACATACCGCGGGTTGCACGGGTGGCCCAGGAGGTGGTGTTCGGGGAAAGCAGCGTCTCGCACGATCCTGACCTGAGACCGCGAACGGATGTAATAGCGCGCTATCAGGAAATCGATTTCTCCAGACGGGTGTACATCGTGCAGAACACGGGTGACGAGATGCACCACGATCGCCACTATTTGCCGTTTCGGGAGGCTTTCAAAGCATCACCCTTCCCGGAGAACCTGCATTCCGTCACCCCGTACCTGGGGCCCGGGCACCAGGTGCCCCCGCCGGACGAGTACATGTCCCACGTTCATGAAGGCGCCCGTTTCATCTGGCCGTGATCCGTATGGCGTTCACGGCCGCACGGAACAGCACCTGAACTCCGGACACCCCGCTTCCGACGGCACCGGGGTCACCCGCCAGTTACCGAGCCGAGAGACTTCCCGGTTCGGGGCGTGAATTCAAAATTGCCAGAGTTCGCGGTTTGGGGAGGGGGTTGTGGTTCATCTCCGGGTCGAAATAGTGGTGGAGCATGATGTCACCGCAACGGTCCGGGTTTTCGCGCATGAACTCCAGGAAGAGCGGGTACTGAATGTCCCTGTCGTATGGGGAGGCCATGTTGACGTGATATTCGATCCGCAGCCCCTGGGCGCGTCGTAGCAGGTAGTTCAGGGCATTGGTGCGCTGAGGCCACGACCTGCGAACGTCAGCGGCGAGACGGCCACCGAAGTGCTGCCCCAGGACCTCGGTCACGAACTGGGGGTACCATCGCGTCCAGTCGAACTGGGCATTATTGACGACAGCCCGCGCTCGGGGGTCCCCGCACAGTTGGAATAGCGCGGCAAACCCTCCCGCGGACGAGCCGTAGTACGTGCGGTGCTCGGGGCTCCGCACTCCCAGCAGGACACTGATGCGGCGCACGGCGCCCGCCACACTGGAGCCCATCCACAGGGGAGGAGCGGTCTGGAACCAGTTCAAGGCCAGAGCATTCGGCCCCACCGTGCCCGGGTCACAGACGTAGATCTGGTGGCTGCGAATCTCCTGCCACCAGCTCGAGCGTTGGAAGATGGGCCGGCCCTGCGACCGACGCAGGTCAACGGCGCCGTTGTTGAGGACGGTCAACCGGGAAGAATCCGCGCGCCGCACCACCAGCATCGGCACGAGAACGCCCTGAATCTCCACGTCGACGCGCACGGGGGTGTCCACGCCGAATGCTGTGCCCGGGAAATTCGACAGGTCCTCGTAGGCCACCTGGATCATTTCGCTGCCGGGTTCTAACCAGTTCATGGGTCACCTTGGGGGGAGATGGGAAAGCAGGGCGGACAGGGCTGGAACAGAGGCAGCATCACCTGCCTGGAGCAGCGCCTACTCAGCTGCCGCGCCGCCCCAGCGCCACATACCGCCACCCGGCGTCCTGCCACGCCGCAGGGTCCAGCACATTCCGCCCGTCGATGACCGTCGGCTTCGCCACCAGCGAGGCAATACGGCGCGGGTCCACGTCCCGGAACTCCCGCCACTCGGTGAGCAGCAGAGTCACCTGCGCGCCGGTCACGGCGGCGTCGAGCGAGTCCACGTAGTCCAGGCGGGGGTAGCGCTGGGCGGCGTTGGCGTTGGCTTGGGGGTCGTAGAGGCGCACGTCCGCGCCCATCGAGTGCAGCCGGGCGGCGATGTCCAGGGCGGGGGAGTCCCGGACGTCGTCGGACTCGGGCTTGAACGCCGCGCCGAGCACGGCAATCTGCGTGCCGTTCAGGGAACCACCGCATTCCTGGACGGCCAGCTGCACGGTGTATTCGCGCCGCCGCAGGTTGATGTCGTCCACCTCGGCCAGGAACCGCAGGGACTGGTCCAGACCCAGCTCGGAGGCGCGGGCGCGCAGCGCGCGGATGTCCTTGGGGAGGCACCCGCCACCGAATCCCACGCCGGCGTTGAGGAACTTGCGACCAATGCGCTCGTCCAACCCGATCGCGTCCGCGAGCGTACGGATGTCCCCGCCCACGGTCTCGGTGATCTCGGACAGCGCGTTGATGAAGCTGATCTTGGTGGCCAGGAAGCTGTTGGCCGCGACCTTCACGAGCTCCGCGGTCGCGTAGTCGGTCACGATGAACGGGATCCCCGCCTCGAGCTGGTGCGCGTACACCTCACGCAGCACGGCCTCGGCGGCCTGCGCCGCGGAGGTGGGGCGACCGGCGTCGTCGTATTCGAGACCCAGGACCATACGGTCGGGACGCAGGGTGTCCTCCACCGCGTGACCTTCGCGCAGGAACTCGGGGTTCCACACGAGGCTCACGCGCGTGCCCGAGGGCGCCGAGGTCAGGGCCAGTTCCTGTAACCGGGCCGCCGAGCCCACGGGAACCGTGGACTTGCCGGCGATCACGCAGTCGTGCGTGGCGGCGCGGGAGATCTGCTCCACGGCCGAGTCCACGTAGGTCATGTCCGCGGCGTGGCCGTTGCGCTTCTGGGGCGTTCCCACCCCGATGAAGTGCACGTCCCCGAAGGCGCCGGCCTCCTCGTAGGACGTGGTGAAGCGCACCGCGCCCGTGGCCACGTGCTTGCGCAGCAGCTCGGGCAGCCCCGGCTCGTGGAAGGGCACCTGCCCGGCGGAGAGTAGATCGATCTTGGCCTGGTCCACGTCCACGCCGAGCACCTCGTGACCGAGCTCGGCCATGGCCACCGCGTGCGTGGCACCGAGGTATCCGGTGCCGATGACTGTCATGCGCATGAAGAGACCGTGATCCTTCCGTTCGAGGCGAGAGGGCTGGGCTTACGCCTGGGAATCGAAGTCCGCCACGCGCCGGCCCACGTCAAACATCTGCTCGATCGCGGCCAGGGAGCGCTCGGCGGCCTTGCCGTCACCGTAGGGGTTCACGGCGTTGGCCATCTCGTGGTATGCGGCATCGTCGTTGAGCAACCGGTCCACCTCGGTCACGATCCGCTCCTCGTCCGTACCGATGAGCTTCACGGTCCCGGCCGTCACGGCCTCGGGACGTTCGGTGTTCTCGCGCATCACGAGCACGGGCTTGCCGAGCGACGGCGCTTCCTCCTGCACCCCGCCGGAGTCGGTCAGCACCACGTGCGCCACGGACAGCATGCGGGTGAACTCGCCGTAGGCGAGCGGCTCGGTCACGACCACATTGGGCTTGCCCTCGATGGCCGGCAGCACCGCCTCGCGCACCACCGGGTTGCGGTGGGCGGGCAGCACGATGGTCAGCTCGGGTTCCGCGTCCGCGATCCGGGCCAGGGCGCGTCCGACGCCGCGCATCGCCTCGCCCTGGTTCTCACGACGGTGCGTGGTCACCAACAGCACACGCGTGCCGGAGGACGCGATCTTCTCGAGCTGGGGGTCCGTGAAGGGCAGCTGCTGCTCCACGGTGTGCAGCAGAGCGTCGATCACGGTGTTACCCGTGACCACGATGTCCTCCTCCGTGATGGCCTCGCGCAGGAGATTCTCCTTGGACGTGGCCGTGGGGGCCAGGTGCAGGGACGTGATCTGCGAGGTGATCTTGCGGTTGGCCTCCTCCGGGAACGGGGAGAACAGGTTGAAGGAGCGCAGCCCGGCCTCGGCGTGGATCACCGGGATCCCGCGGTAGAACGCGGCGATCGCCGCAGCGGTGGAGGTGGTGGTGTCACCCTGGACCACCACGGCGTCCGGGGGAGTGTCCTCGAAGATCCGGTCCAGACCCTCGACCGTGCGGGTCAGCACACCGTTGAGGGTTTGGCGGGGCTGGATGATGTTCAGATCGTGGTCCGGGGTGATCCCAAAGATCTCGTTGACCTGGTCCAGCATCTCCCGGTGCTGGCCGGTCACGGTGACCACGCACTCGAACTGGTCGCTGTTCTGCAGGGCGGTGACGATGGGAGCCATCTTGATGGCCTCCGGACGGGTGCCGTAAATCGGCATGATCGTGAACACGCAATTCATCCTTACCTCGGCCAATGACGCGTTACGTGAGCCGCGGATCACCCAGCCCGGCCCCACACGCCCTGTACGGCCACAGTCTAAGGGAATACCAGGATTCACGCGGACGAGCTCGGATGATCGTGTCCACCATAGTGACTACAAAAGTACCGGGGAGTAGGGGCGATGGTGCTCCCCAGGGTGTCCTACACTGTGTGCATATGAATGCAGGTGTGACGTCGGCGAATACCCCCTAGGAAAACGGCGTTATTGCCGGGAAGTGTTCCCCCGAACACCCGGACCTCGGTGACCTGCGTTTCGGAAAAATGTCTCTGCGAGCTCGATGAAAGGCACCGTGGCACGCAACTATCTGGGCACCGTCCCCCCCAAGGCCCGTGTGATCGTCGCCGTCACCTACCGGGATGGCGACGGGCGACAGCTGGCCTTGCCGCAGTCACCGTTGCGCGAGAGCTTCACGGGTTTGCAATTGCTGACCCAGCAGTTGCTCGGGGACGCCAGGGGGATTATCTCTGGGTGGAACCAGGATTTCTCTATCGGCCAGCTGGGCCCATCAGCGTTCGAGATTGAGGTCCGGGCCGAGGCCCCGAAGCGCGTCAGTCTGCGCAGGCCGGCAACCATGACGAAGCACGTCATGGTCCTGAATCTGCTGGAGCACCTCACGGATGTCTTGATCAACCTCGGGGATGTTGCGTGTTTCATGGCTGGTCATCCGACGGCCCATCTGCGGTACATAGACGGGTACCACGGGCCCTATTACGAGTTCATCCAGGACGGCCAAGCGGTCAAGACGATCGATGCACGCTTGCTGGAGCTGTTGGTGGCCCCGGGGTCCGTGGACGGAATCCGCGCGGTGGTCGCGAACCTCAAGCAACCTGGGGTTGCTTATGCGACAGTAGCCAAGCGCGTTCCTGGCCTGTACTACGTGAGCCGCGTCCAAGTCCCTGCCAACGAGCACTTACGGGACTTCGCGAACGGAGGGTCGCTTCCGTTCAGTCAAGCCTGCCTGGATGCGGCGCGAGCCCAGGCCCTGTCGGAGCAAACGGCTGACTCATCCTCGTAGAGGGCTTATGACGGGCGGGAGCAGGACTGACCGCCCGGTAGAGCCTCGTGGACCACGTCCGGGCTCAACGCACGGTGCGCTTGGACTTGTTCCCGCGCAGCACCCGCACCACGTGGCGGACGCGTTCCGTGTTGGAGGACACGGCGAGATAGCCGCTGAGTGCCGCTACCGTGGACATCCCACCCACGATCAACGGCGTGTGGTACTTCTTCCACCGCTCGGGGTCCGAGGCGATGATGAGCGCGGTGCCGTTGATGGTCGCGGCGATCACGCCGCCGGCCACGACCTGGTGGCCGATCTTGGCGCCGCTCTTGACTAGGGGATCCAGCTCGTCCGTGCGCAGGTGGACGTCGAAGCCGCCGCGTTCGAGCACCACCAGGAAGCGGCGCACGTACTCGGGCACGTCCACGCCCATCTGCACGGCTTCTTCGATCGTGGAGCGCAACCGGTTGAACAGCATGTCCGGGGAGAGCCGGTTGATGATGAACCGCTCCGCGTAGGGCTGCACGGCCGAGACCAGGTCGAAGCCGGGGTCCAGGCCGGTACCCATGGACTCTGCGGTGACGAGCATGCGCAACAGCAAGGCGGACTCGCGCGGGAGCTGCAGCTTGTGGTGGCGCAGCACGGAGATCAGGTCCGCCATGAGCTCGCCCACCCGCACCTCTTCGAGCGGTTTGTTGGCGTAGCGGCGCATCATCACGGAGACGTCGCGTTCCAGGTCCCGCTTGGAGATGTCGTGCTGGCCGCTGTCGGTCAAGCCCAGCAGTCCGGTCGCGGCGCGGCGCGGGTTGTTCTGCACGACGCCGAGCAGGAGGGTGATCAGGTGGTCCCGGAACTCCTCACTGAGGTTGCCGACCATCCCGAAGTCGATGATCGCGATCCGCCCGTCCGGCTCCACGAACAAGTTGCCGGGGTGAGGATCCGCGTGGAAGAACCCGTCCTCGAACACCATTTTGCAGATCGCATCCGTGGCCTCCTTGGCCAGCAGGTGACGGTTGACGCCCTCGGCCTCGAGAGCGTCGTAGTCGTTGATCTTGACCCCGAACATCCGCTCCATGGTCAGCACACGGGAGGTCGTGGCCTCCCAATAGATCTCGGGGATGTGGATCTGCGGGTGGCCGATGAAGTTCTCGGCCATGCGCTGGGAGTTGCGGGCCTCCTGGATGAAGTCCAGTTCGTCGCGCAGGGAGGCGCTGAACTCCTCCACGAGCCCCTCGAGGTCGTAGTCCTGGGCGGCGGTCCAGTAGCGGGCCACCCACGAGGACATGTCCTGCAGAATCTCCAGGTCGCGATTGACCTCGTCGGTCACGCCGGGGCGGCGGACCTTGACGATGACTTCGTGTCCCTGGAACACGGCGGCGTGGGCCTGACCGATCGAGCCGGTGGCCACGGGCTCGGGGTCCATGTGCGTGAGGATCTCCTCCGCCTGGGAATCCGGTTCGGCCTCGATCATGGCCCGGATCTGCTCCACGGGGATCGGTGGTGTGTCGTCCTGGAGCTTGAGCAGTTCGTCCGCGTAACCGGGGGGCAGCACGTCCGGGCGGGTCGAGACGAGCTGGCCTAGCTTGATGAACGTGGGTCCCAGTTCCTCCAGGGCCATGCGCAGGTGTTCGGGCTGGGAGTGGATGGTCTGCGGATCGATGAGTTTCACGCGCGCCAGGGGGGCCCGCCACTGCGGTTTCAACCCACCGAGAGCGAAGCCGAAACCGTGCTTGGTGAGCACTTCGATGATTTGGAGGAACCGTTCGCGGCGAGAAATCATACGGGTGAAAGAACCCCTTACAGCGTTCTGTGCAGGTAGAAGGCCATGAATCCGGTGGCCACGGCCACGATCAACACGAGTGTCGTGGCCAATGGTTCCACACCTAGCAGGATGATGCTCACGAGTACCAGGATCATGGTGAGCGCGGCGAGCGCGGTGACCACGGGCTTCAGCCCGCTCGTGAGTCCGCCCACCAGCCGGGCCGCACTGGACCCGCCGGTTGCGCGGCGGGGTTCACGCGCGGGGGCGGGTGCCGCGGGTCGGGTCTGGGCGCCGGGGCGGTTGCGAGCGGCGTCGTCGTCGGTGTGGGCGGCGCTGAAACCGCGGCGCCATTTCTTGGCGTTGCGCCCGCGGTCCGATTCCACGGGCACGTAGGCCGGGGGCACCTCGAAATCCTCGGCGTCCGGCAGCAGCTCGGGGACGTCGTTGGGCAGGTCCGTGAACCACTGCTGGGGGACCTCGGAGGCGCGGGCGGCCTGCAAGGTCATGGACACCTCGAACGAGGAACCCCGAATCGTCCCCCACACGGCGGTGAGCAGATTTTGTTCGAACGCGTAGTGGATGATCGGGATGAACTGTTGGGACATCTGGGTGGAGAGCCGGCCCACCTGTTTGCGTTCGTAGAGCACGTCCACGGTGTCCACGGTGAGCCCGTGGGTGTTCTTGACCTTGTTGACCTCGAGGGTGAGGATCACGCGGCCCTCACCGGAGGCGGGCACGATCGAGTGCAGGTACTCGGCGAACTCTTGTTCGTCCAAAACCTTGATCGAGGAGCCCTGGGGCAGCACGGCCGATTGCGCGGGCGCGGTGTTGAGGGGGAACAGCAGGTCCGGGGGAGCGATGCCGATCGTCGCGCGCGCGGCGACCTCCGCCTGCCCGTCCTGGCGCTGCAACTCGGCCTCCAGGTGCAGCGGGACCACGGGGGTGTAGCCGGAGGCGATCACGCGTGAGAGGGGGTGCCAGTAACGGTGTGCGTCCCCGGAGCTGAGGTGAGCCACCTTGTTCCCGCCCACGCGCACGGACACGGTGCGCGGGTCGAAGGGGTTGTCCGGTTCCAGGACCAGCGCGGCCGTCCCGGTCCACGTCTGCGCCCGGCCCACGGAGAGGCCTCCGAACACCCGCATGATCTCGGTGTCGTAGAAGTTCTCGGTGACGACGTCCAAGGACCCTCGGTCGTTGAGCGCGTAATCCCTCATGGTCTCCCTCGCAATAGCGCCGACGGGTGCTCCGCCGCGGCATCACACCACATGCTAGCCGTTGATCCCAACGCATCGATGTTCATCCGCTCGGTGGACAGCGGACCCCCAGGGTTCACCGGGACAGGCACGCCACCTGCAGTTCCACGGCTCGTTCGGCGTCCGCCACGAGTTCCATCACGATGCGTCGCAGGGCCCCCGGGGCGTCCCGGTGGGCGTCCAACCACGCGTGGGTCTCCCGCACCACGGGGTGCTCCTTCGGGTCAGACGACGCCGCCCGCACCTCGATCGCGCGCGGGTACAGTCCGCGCACCATCCGGGTCGCGATCTCCATGGAGTGGGTGTCCCACCATTCGGCGAGGTGGGCGAAGTACTCGGACTCGTAGCGGTGCAGCACGGCGGGGGCCGCCAACTGAAAGCCGGAGATCGTGGCGCTCAGCTCGTCGTTGGACAGCTCCCCGGCCACGATCCGTTGCCACGCCTCGTCCTTGGCCCGGTCCGAGCGGATGGCGGCCACGGCCCGGGTGTAGCCCAACCGGCCGTCGCGGGTGGGATCCTGCGCGTGTTCGGTCTCCAGCTCGGAGACCGTGGCGTGACCCGTGGCGGTGAGCGCGGTGAGAAGGGACCAGCGCAGCTCGGAGGACAGGGGCAGACCGGCCACCGTGCCCTCGTCCCCGAGCCACTCCTGCACCTGACGGGCGTAGCTGCCGTCCCGCGCCGCTTCGCGGGCGAAAGCGCGCGCGAGTACCAGCTGCTCACCGGAACCCGCCTCCGCGGCCAGCAGGGCATTGCGCAGGGCCTCGAAGAATTCACGCCGCGAGGCGGTGCGGTACTGGTAGGGCACGTACTCGCCCAGGGCCTGACCCGCGTGGTCCAGCACGGTCGTGAGGATCGCCGCGTGACGCTCCGTACCGCACTCACGCGCCGCCATGGACACGTACTCCCGCGGGGACAGCCGGGCATCGCGCACCGCGGCCCACACCTGCGAGTGCGCCACCGCTCGCGCGAGCGGGTCCTCGATCGCCCCCACCAGGCGGGTGATGGCCGCAAGCGATTCCGGGTCCGGATGGGCCAGGCAGTACGTGAGGTCAGTGTCGTTGACCAGCAGGAACGACTCGCCGTCCTGGGCCTCGCTGCTCGGGGCGTCGCCTAGACCCGTGACGGGAACGGGCGTGTCCGAGGCCGGCACCCGTACCTCGATGCGCGCCGTGGTCACCACGGCATCGCCATCCCGCGTGTATCGGCCCACGGTCAGCCCGTGCGGACGCAACGACGCCGCTCGCTGGGTCAGCGTGGCGCTCGCCGCCGCGGTGCCGTCCACTGCGGCGGGGTCGGCGGGGTCACCGGACCCCGCGCCGTCGTGCGTGGCATGTGCACCCGGCGCCGCGGCGTCGTCCACCGAGCCCGGGAGGCGGACCTTCAGGACGGGGACACCCGTGGTGTGCAACCACTGCTGGGCCCACGCGCGGACGTCGTGATCGCTGGCCTCGTCCAGGACCTCCAGGAAGTCGTCCAGGCTCGTGTTCTCGAACGCGAAGCGGCGGAAGTACGCGCGGCACGCGTCCATGAACGCTTCCTCACCCACGAACGCCACGAGCTGCTTGAGCACGGAGGCGCCCTTGGCGTAGGTGATGCCGTCGAAGTTCTGCCGCGCGGCCTCCAGGTCCGGGATGTCCGCGACGATCGGGTGCGTGGTGGGCAACTGGTCCTGGCGGTATGCCCACTCCTTACGGGCGAGCGCGAACGTGACCCACGCGTCCGTGTACTCGGTCGCGTGCACGGACGCGTACGCGCCCATGAACTCCGCGAAGGACTCCTTCAACCACAGGTCGTCCCACCACCGCATGGTCACCAGGTCCCCGAACCACATGTGGGACATCTCGTGCAACAGCGTGTTCGCCCGCCCCGCCAACTGCGCCCGCGTGGCACCCGACGGGAACAGGTACGCCTCCGTGAACGTCACGAGCCCCGGGTTCTCCATGGCCCCCAGGTTGTACTCCGGCACGAACGCCTGCTCGTACTTCCCGAACGGGTACGCGAACGCGAACAACCGCGGGAAGAAATCCAGACCCTGCTTGGTGAGCATGAACAGCTCCTGGGTGTCCATGTGCTCGGCGAGCGCCCGCCGGCAGTACAGCGTGAGGGGGATGCTCACGGCCTCGCCCTGGGGGTCGGTGCCGGACCACTCGTCCGTGAACCGGGCGTAGGGCCCCGCCAGGATGGCGGTGATGTAGCTCGAGATCCGCTGGGTGGGGGCGAAGTCGTGGGCCACCGCACCGGGGACGTCGCAGTCGTCGGTGGTGTTCTGCCCCGTGGGGTCCCCGTTGGACGCCGCGAGCCACTCCGGGGGCGTGATCACGGTGAAGTGGTACACGGCCTTGAGGTCCGGCTGCTCGAACACGGGGAACACCCGGCGGCAATCGGCGGGCTCGTACTGGGTGTAGAGGTAGACGGAATCGTCCTCCGGGTCCACGTAGCGGTGCATGCCCTCCCCGGAGCGGGAGTACAGCGCGCGGCCCACCACGTGCAGTTCATTGGCCTTGCCCAGCTCCGGCAACCGGATCCGCGAGCCCTCCACGACATCGTCCACGTCCAGCGACTCGCCGTTGAGTTCCACGGCGCTCACGGTGTCGTGGATGAAGTCGATGAACGTCTCCGCCCCGGCCTCCGCGGTGAAACGCACCGTGACCTCGGTACCGAACGTCGTGGCGCCCGGCTCCCGTGCTCCCGAGAGATCCACCGTGACCCGGTAGTCCTCCACCCGGATCTGCTCCGCGCGCGTCATGGCATCTTCTCTGGTCAGTGAGCTGGCTCCCATGCCCCCAGTGTAGGCATCAGCTCGTTCGCGCCCGGTTGCGGCCCGCTGGGCGTGCCGGGCGGACGACGACGCTGCCGTCGGCAACCGCGCGACGCAGCGTCGTCGTGCCCGCCCGGGCTCCCGACCGCGTCCCCGTCCGTGCTCCCGTCGGGGCGTACGACGGCGGCCCCGCTCGCGTGAGCGGGGCCGCCGTGTGGGTGTCGCGGAACGAGTGCCGGACTCAGTTCTGGAAGCGGTAGTTCTTCGGCGCGATCGTCAACCCCGAATCGGTGACCGTGAGCCCGCGGGCGAGGTCGCGCTCGCGGTCCAGGCCCACCGTGAACCCGGGCGGGACGACCACGTTCTTGTCCAGGATGGTGCGGTGCACGGTGGCCCCGGCGCCGATCTGCACGTTCTGCATGAGCACGGATTCGGTGACGCGGGCGTCGTGCTCCACCTTGACCTTGGGGGAGAGCACCGAGGAGCCCACGTGACCGCCGGTGATCAGCACGCCGGGGGAGACGATCGAGTCGAAGGCCACGCCGGCCTGACCGTTGGGCCCGCGCACCGTCCTGGCCGGCGGGGCCATGATCTGGTGGGTGTAGATGGGCCAGTCGTAGTTGTAGAGGTTGAACACCGGCAGCGGACGGATCAGGTCCATGTGGGAGTCGTAGTAGGAGTCCAGGGTGCCCACGTCCCGCCAGTACTGGCGGTCGCGGTCGGTGGAGCCCGGGACGTCGTTGTGGGTGAAGTCGTAGACCATGGCCTCACCGCGGTCCGCGAAGTGGGGCATGATGTCCCCGCCCATGTCGTGGTTGGTGTCCGCGCGCTCGTTGTCCGTGCGCAGCGCCTCCACGAGGGCGTCCCGGTCGAAGACGTAGTTGCCCATGGACGCGAGGAACGCGTTCGGGTCGTCCGGCAGGGGAGTCGTGGAGTCCGGCTTCTCCACGAACCGGGAGATCCGGGTGGGGTCCTGCGGGTCGGTCTCGATCACGCCGAAGGACTTGACCATGTCCATGGGCTGACGCACCGCCGCCACGGACGCCTTGGCCCCGGATTCGATGTGCTTGCGCACCATGTCCGAGAAGTCCATCCGGTACACGTGGTCCGCGCCCACGACCACCACGATGTCCGGATCGGCGTCGTCGATCAGGTTCATGGACTGGAAGATCGCGTTGGCCGAACCCAGGAACCATTCCTTCCCGCGGCGCTGCTGCGCGGGCACCGAGGTCACGTAGTTGCCCAGCTGCGTGGACAACCGCCACGTCTCGGACAGGTGCCGGTCCAGGGAATGGGACTTGTACTGGGTGAGCACCACGATCTGGAGGTACCCCGAGTTCACCAGGTTGGACAGCGCGAAGTCGATCAACCGGTACCCGCCCGCGAACGGCACGGCGGGCTTGGCCCGGTCCTCCGTCAACGGCATCAGGCGCTTGCCCTCCCCACCGGCCAGAACGATGGCAAGGACCTTCTTGTGTCGTGACATTCGTACCCCTCACTTCCCGAGCCAGTCAGAGCCCTCGCGGACCACAACACGGCGTCGTCTTTGACTGGTCTTCCCCGTCATTGTGTCCCACTCGGCAAGGCGGAACACCGTGTCGCCGGAAGTTTCACGAACTTTTGCACACCTGTGTGCGAGCACCCCCGTGCAGTACGCTCGCAGTGTGCGAGTAGACATCCTGAGCAAAGAGTTCCCGCCGGCCATCTACGGGGGAGCGGGGGTGCACGTGGCCGAGCTGTCCCGCGTGCTCGCGCCGCTCGTGGACCTCAACATCCGCTGCTTCGGAGACCCCCGGCACCCGGACTTCCACGGAGCCCACGTGCAGGCGTATCCCGTGCCGGGTGAACTGGCCGATGCCAACGCCGCCGTGCAGACCCTCGGGGTGGACCTCACCATGATCGGGGACGTCCAGGGCGCGGACTTGGTGCACTCCCACACGTGGTACGCCAACATGGGCGGACACCTCTCCTCGCTCATGTACGACATCCCCCACGTGCTCTCCGCCCACTCCCTGGAACCCCTGCGCCCGTGGAAGGCCGAACAGCTCGGCGGCGGGTACCGGGTGTCCAGCTTCGCGGAGAAGACCGCCTACGAGGCCGCCGCCGCGATCATCGCCGTGTCCGACGGCATGCGCCGCGACATCCTCGCGTCCTACCCGGACGTCGACCCCCAGCGCGTGCGCACCGTGCACAACGGGATCGACGTCAGCCAGTGGGACCGAGACGAGAACACCGACGTCCTGGACGAGTACGGCATCGACCCCACCATGCCCTCCGTGGTCTTCGTGGGCCGCGTGACCCGCCAGAAGGGCGTGCCTTACCTCCTGCGCGCCGCTCTGCAGCTGCCGCCCGAGGTGCAACTGGTCTTGTGCGCCGGCGCCGCTGACACCCCCGAGCTCGGCGCCGAGGTCAACGCCCTCATCGACCAGCTCAAGACCGAGCGCGAGGGCGTGGTGCTCATCGAGAGGATGCTGCCCCGCCGCGCCGTGATCCAGATCCTCTCCCATGCCACCGCCTTCGCGTGCCCCTCCGTCTACGAACCCCTGGGCATCGTTAACCTCGAAGCCATGGCCTGCGGCGCCGCCGTGGTCGCCACTGCCACCGGGGGCATCCCCGAAGTCGTCGTCGACGGCGAGACCGGCCGCCTGGTCCCCATCGAACAGGTCACCGACGGCACCGGCACACCTTTGGACCCCCAGAAGTTCGTGGACGACTTCGCCGCAGCCCTCACCGACGTGGTCTCCGACCCCGACCGCGCTCACCGCATGGGGCAGGCGGGACGCACGCGCGCGGAGGAACACTTCTCGTGGGAGTCCATCGCGCAGCAGACCCTGGAGGTCTACCGCTCGGTGCTGTGAGCTCTAGATGCCGTGAGCCCGGTTGATATGGTGGAAGCGGGGCGTTTGCATCATACATACCAATTGTGAGGGGAATCATGGCCTACGAGATCCAGACCGCTGCCGCTAAATACGAGACGATCGCCCGCTTCCCCGATTACGCCGAGGCCCAGGCCGTCGTGGACACGCTCTCCGACCGCGAGTTCGATGTCTCCACCGTCAAGATCGTGGGCGAGGGCCTGCGCTCCGAGGAATACGTCACCGGTCGCCTGACCAAGGGCCGCGCCGCGCTCGCCGGCCTGGGTTCCGGCGCGTGGCTGGGCCTGTTCATCGGCATCCTGTTCGGCCTGTTCGCCCCGGCGTTCGGCTGGCTGTCCATCATCCTGTGGTCCGTGGTGATCGGTGCCGTGTGGGGCGTGATCTTCGGTTTCGTGGCGCACCTGGCCACCGGCGGGAAGCGAGACTTCAAGTCCGTGCGCACCACGGCCGCGGACACCTACCTGGTGCAGGTCCGAGCCGAGCGCGCCCACGAGGCCATCACGGTCCTCAACCGCTGACTCCATGCCGGTCCGCGCCCTCCGGCGCCCTCTCGACCGGTTTGAATAATTGACGACGACGGGCGGTCACCCTTCCGGGGTGGCCGCCCGTGGTCGTGCGCGTTCCGGCACGTCGACTCCGTCGCCGCGCGGGCGGGGCCGCTTCGGCTGCAGAGTATGCGGGTTCGGATCGTCGTTCGCGCAGCAGGGCCCCGGTACAACGGTCAGGCCCGGCCGTCGGAGACGGACCATGGTCCCCAGCCCGTGGTCAGCCGTCGGCCGGGGCCGCAAGCACCCCGGAGAGTAGCGACTCGACGGCGACTGCGAACGCGTCGTGTGTCTCCTGCAGGGAGCGCGAGCGCACGCGGGGGATGGGGGAGCGGGCGACGTGTGTGTCGTTCTTCTCGCTTTCGCATGGCCCACGGCCACGTCCCGGGTGGAGAACCTGCCCGGGGCGGTAGTCGGTTCGCAGGAGCAGGTCGATGCTGTTACCCAGAAGATGCCCGAGCACCTGCTCGAGCTGCACCCGATGGTCAACAGTGAGGACGCGGTCAACGGGATCACGTCGCGGGAGGTGTGCGGAGGGATCGGACTGGGACACCACACGACGGAGTCGGCGCTGCGGTCGGCCGAGGGCTGAGGGTGCCGGCGGGAGAGGCCCAGGGACCGTTCCGGCCACTCCACTTTCGGACTACTTTACATAATGTACATTATCGGTCATGGGGGTACGTCAGTAGTGACGCGATATGAGGCGAACCCGATTCAGCCTCTGGGGAGCCTCAGATGGCCGTGAGCTCAGGCGGTGACTCGGCCACTCGTCCCATGGGTCACCGCCTGAACGACGACGCCATGCATAGTTACGGGACGGCGCGTTGCGTGACGCTTTTGTTCAACGGGTCCGGATACACATCTCGGGTTTCTGCTCGTGTATGTACTCAGTCCGGCGAAGTACGCCATGATGAGGGCACGCGACCCATACCGTCGATGCCACGGGTGCAGCCGGCGATTCCCCCGCGGTGTTCCCCGGCCCGCGGGTGATTTCGGGGCCCGCTCTGGGTGGCTTCTGGATCGTGGAGGTCGCCAGTAAGGCCGGCGCTCTGAAACTTGCAGCCTAAGCATCCGCGGCATGTGGGCAGCCCCTAAAGGTTCGTGCGCTCGCGGGGTGAAGACCCCCCAGCTGCGGCGACCTCAGCTGGCCCAGTCCATGAGAGCGTCATAGCGCCTTGGGCCGGTTCTTAAAGTTATAGGTGGAACTCGAACTAAATCCTGCGATTCTCACTGTGAAATTCATCCGTTCGGAAGCTTCCAGAACCCGCCATAAACTGGAGCCATGAGCTCACAACCCCGTCCCGGATCGGACTCCCGCACGTCAGTGGCCTCTCCCCCGCAGTCGCCTCGGCCAGCTCCTCCCGCCGAGCGAACCGCGAGGGCCTGGCCCCTTTTCCTGGCCGTGGACCTCGTTCTGGTGATCGTCTTCGCCGCCATCGGGCGCTCCGCCCATGGTGAGGACGTCCTGGGCATGCTCGCCACCGCGTGGCCCTTCCTAGCGGGGGCGCTCATCGGGTGGCTCATGGTCCGGGGAGCGCGTCGTCCGGCGGCCGTGGTGCCCACTGGCGTGGTCGTGTGGCTGAGCACCGAACTCGTCGGGATGCTCCTCCGTGTTCTCACAGGCGATGGCACGGCGTGGTCGTTCGTTCTGGTCAGCCTGGTGGTGCTGGGAGTGTTCCTGGTGGGCTACCGCCTCGTCCTGGCGGGCGTGGCCCGAGTTCGTCGTCGCTGATACGGCCATGACTCCCCTACCACCGGCCGCTCCAAGACGCCTGCCGCGCCATCGACCCACCGATACAGTGGAGTGACACCGTGGAAAGGAACCCCATGTTCACTGCCATCGTTTTGATCAAGACTTCGTCGGACCGGATCCCGGAGGTCGCCCAGGAGGTCTCGGACATCCGCGGCGTGACCGAGGTCTATTCGGTGACCGGTGAGTGGGACCTGATCGCCGTGGTCCGGGTCCACCAGCACGAACGGCTCGCGGACGTGATCGCCGATCAGCTGTCCAAGGTCGAGGGTGTCGAGTCCACGAACACCAACATCGCCTTCCGCACCTACAGCACGCACGATCTCGACGCCGCGTTCTCATTAGGCATCGACGACTGATTCCCGGACCGTAGAACGAACGACGCCGGCCCCCCGGAACCCGGGCGAGCGGCGTCGTCGTCAGCTCATCGGAAGGCGAATAGGCCGCCGACGCGCGGCCGCCAAGTAGCGGTCAGCGGGCCGCGAACTCGACCCAGCGCGTGAGGACGTCGCGCGCGGCACCCGAGTCGATGGACTCGGCCGCACGCCCAACGGCGGCCTCGAAACGCTCGGCGAAGGGAGCATCGGTGCTCTCATCGATGGCCACGAGGCCGGCCGCGGCATTCAACAAGACCGCGTTGCGCACGTGTCCGGGCGAGCCGTCGAGGACGTCGCGCACCACACCCGCGTTGTAAGTGGCGTCCTGGCCGCGCAGATCCTCGATCGTGGCGCGCGGCATGTCCAGGTCGAGGGGTTCGAGCGAGTGCTCAGTGGTCCGGCCGTCCCGCACCTCCCAGATCCGCGACGGCGCAGTGACGGTGAGCTCGTCGAGCCCGTCACCGCCGCGGAAGACGAGCGCGCGATCGCCGCGGTTCTGGAACACACCGGCCATCAGCGGGGCGAGGGCCTCGTCCGCGACGCCGATCGCCGAGGCCTTGACCTTGGCCGGGTTGGTGATCGGGCCCAGGAAGTTGAAGGCCGTGGCGACCCCGAGGGCCTTGCGTGCGGCGGCCGCGAAGCGCATGGACGGGTGGAAGGTCTGCGCGAACAGGAAGGTGATCCCCACCTCGCGCGCGGCGCGCTGGACGCGCTCGACGGGCATGTCCAGCTGAACGCCCAGGGCCTCCAGGACGTCCGCCGATCCCGATTTGGACGACGACGCCCGGTTGCCGTGCTTCACGACCCGCACCCCCGCGCCCGCGCACACCAGGGCGGACATCGTGGAGATGTTGACGCTCGAGAGGCGGTCCCCGCCGGTGCCCACGATGTCCAGCGCCGGGCCGGGAACGGAGATGGGGCGGGCGTGAGCGACCATGGCGTCCGCGAGACCGTTGAGCTCGGCCACGCTCTCCCCCTTGGTGCGCAGCGCCATGAGGAAGCCCGCGACCACGGTGTCGGGGACCTCGCCCGCCATGATGTTGTCCATGGCCCAGTAGGACTGCTCCCATGACAGGTCCTCGCCGCGGGACAAGCTCGTCAACACGTCTGGCCAGTGGTTGTTCGTGCGGGAGGCGTTCGAGGTAGTCACGGCTTCGACTCTATCGCGCCGTCACTCCGCGTGACGCAGTACGGCGGCAGGCCGCGGCCCACCGCGGCCCGGCGGACGGGAGGGTCGTCCAGATCACACCTCGGGGACGCGACACGATGCGCTGCGGAGGCCGTGGTGGTTGGTTCGCCACGAGTTTTGGCGACATAATGTCTCTGTGACAACTGCGACTCATACCCCAGCCAAACCGGTGGGCGCGACCATCACTCGCCCCAACCTCACATCCGTGGGCACCATCGTGTGGTTGTCCTCCGAAGTGATGTTCTTCGCCGGACTCTTCGCCATGTACTTCACTCTGCGCGCCACCTCCCCGGAGGTCTGGCACGAGAACACACAGCTGCTCAACGTGCCCATGGCGTTGGCCAACACCATCGTCCTGGTACTGAGCTCCGTCACGTGCCAGTTCGGCGTCTTCGCCGCCGAGCGGCTCCAGCCCCGGCGCACCGGCGGCATCCTCCAATTCACCAAGTGGGGCATGACCGAGTGGTTCGCCCTGACCTTCCTCATGGGCGCCGTGTTCGTGTCCGTGCAGGTTTACGAGTACGTCGCTCTCGTTTCCGAAGGCGTCACGATCGCCGCGAACGCCTACGGCTCCGCCTTCTACATCACCACCGGTTTCCACGCCCTGCACGTGACCGGTGGCCTGATCGCATTCCTCTTCATCATGGGCCGCGCCTTCGTTGCCAAGCGCTTCGGTCACTACGAGGCCACCTCGGCCATCGTGGTGTCCTACTACTGGCACTTCGTCGACGTGGTCTGGATCGTCCTGTTCGTGCTGGTCTACTTCATCAAGTAGGCCCCCAGGACCGTTCGCCCATTCAAGTTCTAGAACCGAGTAAAAGGAACGTTTGACGTGAAGGCACTCTCACAAAAGCGCCGCCATCCCATGGCAGCCCTCGCGCTGTTGGTCATGGCTTTGCTTCTGACCGGTGGACTCTACGCAGTTGCCACAACCACCAATGAAGCCAAGGCCGACACCACCACGTACTCGGCTCAGGACGTCGAGGAGGGGCAGAAGCTCTTCCTGTCCAACTGCTCCACATGCCACGGCATGCAGGCCCAGGGCACCAACACCGGTCCCTCCCTGATCGGCGTGGGCGCTTCCTCCGTCGACTTCCAGGTGGGGACCGGCCGTATGCCCATGCAGATGCAGGGCCCCCAGGCGCAGGTCAAGCCGCAGCAGTTCAACGACGAACAGACCAAGCAGCTCTCCGCGTACGTGGCTTCCCTGGGCGCCGGCCCCGCCGTCCCCGAGGAGGAGTACCTCGACATCAGCGAGGGCAACTCCGCCAACGGCGCCAAGGTGTTCCTGGCCAACTGCGCCATGTGCCACAACGCCGCTGGCCAGGGCGGTGCCCTGACCCGCGGCAAGTTCGCCCCCTCCCTCATGGGCGTGAGCGAAAAGCACATCTACGAGGCCATGCAGACCGGCCCGCAGAACATGCCGGTGTTCAACGACGCCAACATCACCCCCGAGGAGAAGCGGGACGTCATCACGTACCTGAAGACCCTCGACAACAACACCAACGTGGGTGGCTTCAGCCTCGGCTCCCTGGGCCCCGTGTCCGAGGGCCTGTTCATCTGGACCATCGGCCTGGTGATCGTCATCGGCTTCACCGTGTGGCTGACCTCGCGCTCCGCCTGAGAGCGACCCGCCGGTACCCACCGGCACCCGAAACAGTATTCACAGCACCAAGAGAAGAATGAGGGACCACATGGGCGACCATCGTGACGGCACTCCCCACAAGAGCGGGGCGGTTGTCACCTCGGACGGAACGGGCACGGAAAACTTCCCCAACCCGGGGCTTCCACCGCACCGCCCCCGCGTGACGGACGTAGATCCCAAGGCCGCGAAGCGAGCTGAACACCAGGTGGTCCTGCTGTTCCTGCTCTCCATCATTGGATCCATCCTGTTCTTCGTGGCGTACTTCGGTATCCGCGTGGACGGTCCTCTGTACGACGCCGTCAACACCGAGCCCACCGCGCAGCTGCGGTTGCAGAACCTGCTGCTGGGCCTCGGCATCGCCCTCGGCATGTTCGGCATCGGTATCGGGGTGGTCCACTGGGCCCGTACCCTCATGCCGGACCACGAGATCGTGGAGATGCGCCACGACCTGCGCCCGGAAGAGGACCGCGCCGAGGCGCAGGGCATCCTGAACACCATCTACGACGAGTCCGGTGTGCGGCGCCGCCCGCTGCTGCGCAACACGCTGATCGGCGCCGCAGTGCTCATGCCCCTCCCCTTCGTGGGTCTGCTCAAGGACCTCGGTCCCACCGACCTCAAGGTCCTGCGCCACACCATGTGGGACGAGGGCGTGCGCCTGGTACGCGACCCCTCCGGTACCCCCATCAAGGCGTCCGACGTGACTCTCGGTTCCGCGTTCCACGTGGTCCCGGAGAACCTCAGCAGCCTGAGCCACGAAGAGGGCTACCTGGACGAGAAGGCCAAGGCCGTGGTCCTGCTCATGCGACTGGCCCCGGAGGACGTCAACGTCTCCCCCGAGCGCAGTGACTGGAACGTGGACGGCATCTTCGCCTACTCCAAGGTCTGCACGCACGTGGGTTGCCCGATCGCCCTGTACGAGCAGCACACGCACCACTTGCTGTGCCCGTGCCACCAGTCCACGTTCGACCTCACGAAAGAGTGCGAGGTCATCTTCGGCCCGGCATCCCGCCCCCTGCCGCAGCTGCCCATTACCGTTGATTCCGACGGCTACCTCGTTGCCCGTAGCGACTTCCACGAGCCCGTGGGACCGACCTACTCGCAGCGCGATCTCGCCGTCCAAGACATGCAGGATGAGGCGAACTAATGTCCACATCAACAGACTTCGAATACCGCCCCACGACCACCACGGGCCGGATCGCCAACTTTGTGGACACGCGCGTGGGCGCCTCCGCGATGGTCAAGGAGTTCGGCCGTAAGGTCTTCCCCGACCACTGGTCCTTCATGTTCGGTGAGGTCGCCCTCTACAGCTTCATCATCCTGTTGCTGTCCGGCACCTTCCTGGCGTTCTGGTTCGACCCCACCATGACGTCCCTGCCCTACACCGGCAGCTACGTCCCCATGCAGGGTGTCGAGATGTCCGGGGCGTACGCCTCCACCCTGCACATCTCGTTCGACATCCGCGGCGGCCTCTTCCTGCGTCAGCTGCACCACTGGTCCGCGCTGCTGTTCGTCATGGCGCTGTCCGTGCATATGCTGCGCGTGTTCTTCACGGGCGCGTTCCGCCGCCCGCGTGAGCTGAACTGGGTCGTGGGTTGCGTGCTCTTCATCTTGGCGATCGTGGCCGGCTTCTCCGGCTACTCGCTCCCCGACGACGTGCTCTCCGGTAACGGTCTGCGCATCGCGGACGCGATCGCCAAGGCCGTCCCGATCGTGGGTACCTACATCTCCATGTTCATGTTCGGTGGCGAGTTCCCCGGCCACGCGATCATCGGTCGCCTCTACATCGTGCACGTGCTGATCATCCCCGCGTTGATCCTCATGATGATCGTGATCCACCTGTTCATGGTCGTGGTCCACAAGCACACCCAGTTCCCCGGTCCGGGTCGCACCGAGGACAACGTGGTGGGCTTCCCCGTGGGTCCCATTTACGCCGCGAAAGCGGGTGGATTCTTCTTCATCGTGTTCGGCATCCTGGCCGCCATCGCCGCGACCACCACGATCAACGCGATCTGGAACTACGGTCCCTACGATCCCTCCCCCGTGCAGGCTGGCTCCCAGCCCGACTGGTACATGGGCTTCTCCGACGGCGGTCTGCGCCTGATGCCCGGTCACTGGCCATTCTCGTGGGAGGTCAACATCTTCGGTCTGGCGGTTCCGCTGGCCATTCTGTTGCCGCTGATCCCCATGGCCCTGATGTTCGGTGTCATGTTCGCGTGGCCGTGGATCGAGCGTTGGGTGACCCGCGACAACCGCGTGCACAACATCCTGGACCGTCCGCGTAACGCGCCGTTCCGCACCGCCGTGGGAGCCGCCGGCGTCACCTTCTACGCCATCCAGATGATCGCGGCCAGCGGTGACCTTATCGCCACCCACTTCCATGTGGCCGTGAACGACGTCATCTACTGGCTGCGAGCCCTGTACTTCCTGGGCCCCATCCTGGCGTTCATCATCACCCGCCGCTTCTGCCTGTCCCTGCAGCGCAAGGACCGGGAGATCGTGCTCCACGGCCGTGAGTCGGGCCGCATCCAGGCCCTGCCCCACGGTGAGTTCGTGGAGGTCCACGAGCCCCTGGATGAATACCGTCGCTACAAGCTCGTGAACTTCGAGGACCGCGAGGTCCAACCCGCTCGTGCCAATGCCAAGGGCAAGGTCACGGCGAGTGAGAAGATGCGCGGCGGTCTGAGCCGGATCTTCTTCGAGGACCGTGTGGCCCCCGTGACGCCCGCCGAGCTGGAAGCGGCTCACGGTCATCACCACGCCGAGCCCGCCAGCGTCGGCGCCGGCTCGCACAGCGCACAGATCGAGAAGTAGGCCCCGGGCCCAGCTGACTCGATCGCTGATCGGAAGGGCCCGTTCGGATCACATAATCCGAACGGGCCCTTTCCTATGCCTCCAGCGCCGAGCCGGCTGGTCACTGTTCTATGCGCTGGCCTCGGCCTCCGTACGCGGCGTCCCGGAGCTGACGGGCACGGCAAGGGTGACGCTCCCGTCCCCATGGATGGTCTGACGATACGGTCCCACGGCGGTGAGCCCCTTGCCTCGAAGTGCCGTGTCCACCATGAGCCATGCGTCCCCGGTATTGACCGGCCGCTCCCCGAACCGAATGACAGCTGCCGTTCCGGCCCCCGGTAAGGTCACGGGGCGAGTACCCGTCATCGGCTCTCCG
This sequence comes from Kocuria sp. CPCC 204721, assembly GCF_040980945.1. Taxonomy (NCBI): domain Bacteria; kingdom Bacillati; phylum Actinomycetota; class Actinomycetes; order Micrococcales; family Micrococcaceae; genus Kocuria; species Kocuria sp. CPCC 204721. The sequence continues at coordinate 135,465 of NZ_JAVKPO010000002.1, read as the reverse complement.
ACGGCCGCTGTGACCCGAATCAGCGTCCTGTCGCTCGTTCCGTCATAGCAGAGATGCACATCCCGCGATTCGATGGCGCCCTGGCCGTTCAACCGCTCGAGAAGGCGAGCCACTGCCCCCGGGATCTCGGTTTCCTCCCGTACCGCTTCCGACATGCCGTGCAACTCGAGCTCCGGCAGGCCTACCAACGCGAGCCCGTGGGCCATTGCTCCCCCTTCCCCTGCAAGTTTCCGCATGGGTTCCATGGAACCATTTAACCCATGACACGGTGTCAGCCAAAGCGTCAGCCTCATCCCCGCTCGATGGTGGCCGCCGCCACTGTGGACAAGAGAGCCCCCGTGACCTTCTTCGTGGCCCTTTCGTCCAGCAGGATGGAGGGGTGCTGACCGGTCGGTCCTCGGCATGATCGTTGGTCCCAGTCGTCGATGATCTGGGGGGAGTTGTCACCGAGGGCCGGTCCGGTGGTCGTGGATCGCTGATAGGGGCGGGATCGTTCCTGGAGGGCCTTCGTAACGTGGATGCTGAGCGTGACCATCTCCCGGTCCGCCAGCATGCTCGTGCAGCAGCGGAGGAGAAGGGACTCGGCCATGTCAGAGCAACCACAACCAGCGGTGTTCCTCGGCCTCGACGTCGGCGAGTCCGACCACCACACCGTGACCGCGGCCGGGAAGACGGTCTACGACAAGGCACTGCCCAACGACGAGGCCCGGCTGCGCGCGATCCTGGATGACTTGGCCGCCCAAATCACCGCCACCTCCAACCGGCTGCGCGGGATCCTCCCCCAGATCCACCCGGCCCTGGAACGGGTCTTGGGGCCGCGGGTCACCCACCCGGCGGTAGCCGACCTGCTCAGCCGCTACCCGACCCCGGCCAAACTGGCCGCGGGCACGCGCGGGCCAGGCTCAAGAAGCACGCCCCCAGGCTGGCCGAGCCCCTCACGGATGAGATCTTCGATGCACTGAGCCGGCAGACCGCGGTGGTGGCCGGGACCGAGGCAGCTGCCCGCTCGGCCCGGCGCATCCACCGTCACCTGCTGAATCTCGGGCACTTGATGCACCTGCGCACCGTGGGTCGGGGTCTGGCCCGCCTGGGGATTTCCCGCCTGCGCGATCTCACCCCGGACGGGGATGACCTGCGGCGGCCGCCGCGACGGATCCGTGCAGCATAGCCCGGGCACATGGTCCATCTCGATGTCGTCATGAATTCACCTCTGCTTCCGCGCGGTATTCAGCACATCGGCGTCACCGCGCGCGATCTCGACGCCACCACCCGGTTCATCGTCGACAGACTCGGTGCCGGGGTCGTGTACGACGGCCTGACCGCGGACGACGAACCACGCCGAGGGCAAAGGGCCGGTCCACGTCAAGGCACCGTGGGGAATGCTCGTCGAGCTCCAGAGCATCCCCGCCGGCCATTACTACCTTGAGGGCTCCACGACGCGCGTATCGATGCTGGACCCCCGCCCACAAAGCTCGGGGCTGATCACGAACCTTGCCCCGGTTGGGAGATATGACGAGGCCCGCACCATCCCATGATGGTGCGGGCCTCGTCCTATGGTCAGCGGATGCTGATCAGTGAGCGTGCTCCCCTCGGGAGTGCTCGAAGACCAGGCCCAGCAGACCGAGAGCGGCCACCGGGACCGCCAGGCCGATGATCCACCAGCCGACCGCCAGCGCGGTCACGAACAGCGCCGAGCCGATGCCGAGCAGCAGGGGCCACCAGCTCCACGGGGAGAAGGCCCCGTAGTCACCGGACATCTCCACGATCTCACCGTCCTCGCGGTCCTCCGGGAGCGTGCCCCCGGTTGAGCGCTGCACGAGCCAGAGGTAGACCACGAGCATAAAGCTCATTGCGGCCACGGCTAACAGTGCGGGGAACCCGGCGAGTTCCTGGAACTCAGTGACGAATCCGTACACCAGGCCCACCACGGTGCAGAACACACCGAGCAGCAGGAACGTCTTGATAGTTGCGCTCATCGTCCGTTCCTCCCGGTGCCGCCCACCAGGGGGGTCTCGGCCTCATATTGCTGGCTGGAGAACGCCGCGAGCTCCGGGTGGTGGAGATCCAGCGCGGGGCGCTCGGAACGGATCCGAGGCAACGAGGTGAAATTGTGACGCGGGGGCGGGCAGGAGGTGGCCCACTCGAGGGAACCACCGAAGCCCCACGGGTCGTCCACTTCCACCTTCTTGGCGTTGCGGTGGGTGGTGTACACGTTCCAGAAGAACGGGATCATGGACACGCCCAGCAGCATGGAGCCGATGGTCGAGAACTGGTTCATCCAGGTGAACCCGTCCTCGGGCAGGTAGTCGGCGTAACGACGCGGCATGCCGTCCACACCCAGCCAGTGCTGGATCAGGAACGTCATGTGGAAGCCCACGAACAGCAGCCAGAAGTGGATCTTGCCGATCCGCTCGTTGAGCATCTTGCCGGTGAACTTGGGCCACCAGAAGTAGAAGCCCGCGAACATGCCGAACACGATGGTTCCGAAGATCACGTAGTGGAAGTGCGCCACCACGAAGTAGGTGTCGGAGACGTGGAAGTCGAGCGGCGGCGTCGCCAGGATAATGCCCGTGAGACCACCGAACAGGAAGGTGAAGAGGAAGCCGAGCACCCACAGGATGGGCGTCTCGAACGTCAGCGACCCCTGCCACATGGTGCCGATCCAGTTGAAGAACTTCACGCCGGTGGGCACCGCGATCATCATGGTCATGAAGGAGAAAAAGCCCAGGGCCACCGCGCCGGTCACGTACATGTGGTGCGCCCACACGGTCACGGACAGCGCCGCGATTGCGATGGTCGCGAAGACGAGACCCTTGTACCCGAAGATCGGCTTGCGGGAGAACACCGGGACGATCTCCGAGACGATGCCGAAGAACGGCAGGGCCAACACGTAGACCTCGGGGTGACCGAAGAACCAGAACAGGTGCTGCCACAGGATGGCGCCACCGTTCTCGGCGTCGAACACGTGGCCGCCGAGTCGCCGGTCCATACCCAGCGCGAACAGGGCGGAGGCCAGCGGCGGGAAGATCATGATGATCAGCATGGAGGTGATCAGCGTGGTCCAGGTGAAGATGGACATGCGCCACATGGTCATACCCGGCGCACGCATGCACACGATGGTCGTGATGAAGTTCACGCCACCCATGATGGTGCCGAAGCCCTGCAGGACCAGGCCGAAGACCCATAGGTCACCACCAACGCCCGGACTGAATGTCGTGCTGTTCAGTGGCGCGTAGGCGAACCATCCGAAGGAGGCCGCGCCCTGCGGGGAGATGAACCCGGATACCGCGATGAGCGAGCCGAAGAGGAAGAACCAGAACGCGAGGGCGTTCAGACGGGGGAAGGCCACGTCCGGCGCACCGAGCTGCAGGGGCACGATCACGTTGGCGAAACCGATGAACAGCGGTGTGCCGAACATCAGCAGCATGATGGTGCCGTGCATGGTGAACAGCTGGTTGTACTGTTCCTTGGTCTCTAGGATCTGCATGCCCGGCTGGAAGAGCTCGGCCCGGATCAGCAGAGCCATCACGCCACCGGCGCAGAAGAAGATGAAGGACGAGATCAGGTACATGTACCCGATGGTCTTGTGGTCGGTCGAGGTGAGCCAGTTGACGATCACCCGGCCCTTGGACCGTGGGACAACGCGGGGTGCGGTCGTGGCCGCGTCGTCCCGCGAATATTCGAGCGTAGACATTGCCTATCCCCTAGTTGTTGGACGTTTCGTTGAGGTTCGGGTTGCGGTTGTACTCGTCCCCGAGGATGCCCGTGTTGCCTTCGTCGCGCAGGCGCTGCATCTGGGCGTCGTACTCCTGCTGGCTCACGACGGCCACGTTGAAGAGCATCTCGGAGTGGTACTCACCGCACAGCTCGGCGCACTTGCCGGCGAAGGTACCCTCGCGGCCGGTGGTGAAGCTCATGTAGTTGGTGCGATCCGGGATCATGTCGATCTTCTCGAGGAAGGCGGGCACCCAGAACGAGTGGATGACGTCGCGGGACGTGATCTCCAGCTCGACCTTGCTGTCGGCCGGCAGGTACAGGGTGGGCAGGGTCTCCTCGACGCCGGGCTCGCCCGTGAGGTGCGCCTGGATGCCCTGGTAGTGGACGTTGTCGTCCAGGTAGTTGAAGTCCCACGCCCACTGCTTGCCGTACACCTGGATCTTGACGTCCGGGTTCTCGAAGCGGTCCGTGATGGCCGTTTGCGCGCGGTACGAGAAGAAGAAGAGGGTCACGATCAGGGCGATCGGGACGATCGTGTAGAAGATCTCCAGCGGGGCGTTGTACGCGAGCTGGCGGGGGTAGCCGGTCTCGTTCTTACGACGCCGGTAGGCGACCATGCACCAGAGCATCAGACCCCACACCACGAGACCCACGCCGAGCGCCGCGATCCACGACCCGATCCACAAGTCGATGACCTGATCGGCGTTGTCGGTGGTGCCCCGTTCGGTGGGCAAGAAGCCCAGCTTCGATTGCTCCGAGCAAGCGGTGAGCGAGATCGTCGCCAGGACTGCCACTGCCGAAGCCTTGAGCGCTCGGCCGCGGCGGCTGCCGGTTCGAGTTTGCGAACTCACAGACGGCCCTTCCTCTTTGTGTGTGTGGGTTCCGCATCGGTCCTGCGCGTGGGCACAATGGACGCGTTGCCCGTGGATGGTTCTCCCTAGGAAGCTTACCCCTCCGCCCCCGGATCCGCTGACACTGTGTCAGCGCGCCGTGTCGCGAGCGGGGCCGTCCGCAGACCCCGCCGATCCCCTCCCCTACGTGCACCGATGAGCCCCTCGAGCGGGCACGAAAAAGGGGTGCGCACGGACCCCCTGAGGATCCGAACGCACCCCTGTTCGGTGCGATCGATCAGTGGAACGAGTCACCGCACGCGCATGAGCCCTGCGCGTTGGGGTTGTCGATCGAGAAGCCCTGCTTAGAGATGGAGTCCTCGAAGTCCACGGTGGACCCGCTCAGGTACGGGACGCTCATCTTGTCCACGATGACCTCCACGCCGTCGAAGCCGCGGACGTGGTCGCCGTCGAGGACGCGCTCGTCGAAATACAGCTGGTAGATCAGCCCGGAGCAGCCGCCCGGCTGCACGGCGACGCGCAACCGCAGGTCGGTGCGCCCCTCCTGCTCGAGCAGGTCGCGGACCTTCTGGGCCGCGGTGTCCGTGAGCAGGACCTCGTGGGTGGGCATGTCCTGGGTGGTCTCGTTGTCGGTGGTGACGCTCATGGTGCTCACTTTCTGTGCGACGCGGGGTTGCGACCCCGGGTTCGGTGGATCCCTTCTGCCTGGTGGAACGCGCCGGCGCGGGGAATCATTCCGCGCTGCGCTCTCCCTGTTGGGCCAGCGCCGCGAGCACGAGGGCCTCGGCGGTGACGGCGTGCAGGAAGTCCCCGATGTGCAGGGATTCGTTGGCGCTGTGGGCCCGGGTGTCCGGGTCCTCGATACCGGTGATCAGGATCTGTGCCTCAGGGTACGCCCGGGTGAGGGTCGCGGTGAAGGGGATGGATCCGCCCATCCCCGCCGTGACGGCCGGGCGCCCCCACGCCTGTTCGAAGGCCCACAGGGCGATCTGCGAGCTCACGGCACCGGTGTCCGCACGGAAGGCGGGGCCGGTCTCCTCGAGTGCGAAGCTCACGTGCGCGCCGAACGGGGCGTTGTCCTCCACGTGCTTGCGCAGCGCCTCCCCCGCTTCCCGCTCGTCCTGGCCAGGAGCAATCCGCAGGCTCAGCTTGGCGCGCGCGGTGGCCGCGATGGTGTTGGAGGCGGTCGCGACATCGGTGACGTCGATCCCCGTAACGGACAGCGCCGGCTGGGTCCACAACCGCGACGAGATCGAGCCGCGCCCGGCAAGTTGCACACTGTCCAACACGCCGGCGTCCTCGCGGAAGCGGTCCTCGTCGTAGTCCACGTCCGTGTCGTCCTCGCTCAGCAGCCCCGCGATGGCCACGGCGCCGTCGTCGTCGTGCAGGGTCGCGATCAGTCGCGACAGCAGCGTGGGTGCGTCCAGAACGGGCCCGCCGAACATGCCGGAGTGCACCGAGTGGTCCAGCACGCTGACCTCTACGATCCCTCCGACGACGCCGCGCAGGCTCGTCGTGAGTGCCGGGACGCCCACTTCCCAGTTCGCGGAGTCCGCGATCACGATGACGTCCGCGGCGAGCTTGTCCCGGTGCGCGGCCAGGAAGTCCTCGAAGCCGGGCGAACCGGCCTCCTCCTCGCCCTCGATAAACACGGTCACACCCAGGCCCGGGTGCTCGCCGATGCGCTCGAAGAACGCGCGCAGCGCGCCCACGTGCACCATAACGCCGGCCTTGTCGTCGGCCGCGCCGCGACCCCAGAGCCGACCGTCCTTCTCCACGGCCTCGAACGGCTCGGTGTTCCACAGTTCGCGCTTGCCCGGGGGTTGGACGTCGTGATGGGCGTACAACAGGATCGTGGGGTACCCGGGTGCCGCGGCCTTGCGAGCGACGACGGCGGGGTGCCCCGGAGCGTCCCCGCGGGGCTCGCGCAGGATCTCCACGCTGTCGAAAGGCAGGCCCCGGAGCAGACCGGCCACGGCCTCGGCACTGCGCTCGAGGTCGGCGGCGTCGAACGAGTCCCACGCGATGCCGGGGATCGCCACGAGGGAGCCGAGTTCTTCCAGCAGGATGTCCCGGGAACCGTCCACGCTCGCCCGGAGGGCGTCGACGGTGTCGGAGCTGGGACGTGTGAAGTCAGTAGCCATGGGCCCAGCCTACCGGCGGGAGCTCGGCGCGCACCGTGGCGAGCCCGTTCGGTTGCCTCCTGTCACGCGCGCGGTGACGTCGTGGCACTCCGGTAGGCTTGTCGGGTGTTTCGACGCAAGAAGTCAGCTGAATCCTCGGGATCCACCGCCGTGGGCGCGCGCGCCACGGCCGATCCCGCCGTCCCCACCGACCGCGGTGGGCAGCCCGGTGGCGGGAGGACGCCCGAGGGCAAGAAGGGCCGCCCCACCCCCACCCGCAAGGAGCAGGAGGCCGCGCGTCGCCGACCCCTGATCCCGGAGGACCGCAAGGCCGCCAAAGCCGAGTCCAGGATCGCGGAACGGGAACGGCGCGCCCAGGCACAGGCCGGCATGGCCGCCGGAGACGAACGCTACCTGGGCCCGCGGGACGCCGGGCCCCAGCGCCGTTTCGCCCGGGACTGGGTGGACTCACGGTTCAACATCGGCGAGTACGTGCTGATCTTCCTGCTGCTGATCCTGGTCCTGATGTTCCTGCCGGTGCAGTCCGTGGCCATCACACTGATCTGGGTCGTGTACGGCTACATCATCCTGTGCGTGATCGACGCGATCATCATGTCCAACCGGCTGCACGCGGCACTGCGCCGCACGTTCGGCACCGTCCAGCCCGGCACCCGCTGGTACGCCGCGATGCGTACCTTTACGATGCGCCGCATGCGCCTGCCCAAGCCGCAGGTGCGCCGGGGCGAGCGTCCCGAGTAACACCCGCAGAACCCGCGAGGGGCCGGCCCACCATGGTGGGCCGGCCCCTCGTTCCATCACTTCCGTGGGTCCTCAGTGCGAGGTGCGCCGTGCGGCCCGGCGCAGGCCGCGGTTGATCCGCGCCGCCCAGAACGGCCCCTCGTATAGGAACGCGGTGTAGCCCTGCACCAGGGAAGCACCGGCGTCCAGTCGCTCGATCACGTCCCGGGCGCTCGTGGCCCCTCCCACGGAGATGAGTACGAGGTCCTCCCCCACGTGACCTCGCAGCAGCTTGAGCACCTCGAGGGAACGACGCCGCAGGGGCGCCCCCGAGAGTCCGCCGGTTCCACACGCGATCACGTCCTGTGCGTCGCTGCGCAGGCCGAGCCCGTCGCGGGCGATCGTGGTGTTTGTCGCGACGATGCCGTCCAGCCCCAGGTCCCGGGCCAGGTCCGCGACCGCGAGGACGTCCTGGTCCGCGAGGTCCGGGGCGATCTTGACGAGCAGCGGCACGTGCCACGACGTGACCCGGTCCGCTTCCTCCCGCACGGCTCGCAACAGGGGTCGCAGCGCGTCGAGCTCCTGGAGTTGGCGTAGTCCGGGGGTGTTCGGGGAGGAAACGTTGACCACGAGGTAGTCCGCATACGGGGCGAGCACGCGGGTGCTGCGCACGTAGTCGTCCGTGGCGTCCTCGAGACCCACGGCCTTGGTCTTGCCGATGTTGACGCCCACCACGGGGCGCGCACGATGCGTACGGGCGGCGTCCTGGGCGAGGCTCTGCAGTGCCGAGGCCACTCGCGGGGCCACGGCCTCCGCGCCGTCGTTGTTGAAGCCCATACGATTGATCACGGCGCGATCCTCGACCAGGCGGAACAGCCTCGGACGGGGATTGCCCGGCTGACCCTGGCCCGTGACCGTGCCGATCTCTACGTGGCCGAAGCCGAGGTCCGTCAACGCGTGAGTACCGGTAGCGTCCTTGTCGAAACCCGCGGCCAGACCGAATGGGGACGGGAAGGTGAGCCCCATGACATGGACCTCGTCGCCCGGATCCGGGCGGGTGAGGCGGTGCAGCACCCGCCCCAGGCCCACACGGCGGGCCAGCTTGATCCCCGCGAACCCCACGGTGTGGGCGAGTTCCGGGTCCATCCAGGAGAAAACGAGGTTGAAAAAAGCGGGGTACACGCGCATGGGGCCAGTTTTTCACACGGGATGCCCGCTCCCGGACCACCTCGCGCGCATCACCGGCGGGTATGCCAAGTGGGCGCTAATACGACGGGAAAACGAGTTCAGGTTAGATACAGTCTCAATCTCAACTCGAATTATAAGTATCAATATTCAGTTGAAACTCTAGATACTGAGGACCCAATTCGGCGGTTACTCCCCCGTGGCCGGGGCCGTCTGATCCATCGCTCCCCCGTATCGTCGGTTGCGGTGAGCGTAATCCTCTACCGCACGCCACAGCACACGGCGGTCCATGTCCGGCCACAGGATATCCAGGAACATCATCTCCGCGTATGCGGACTGCCACAGCATGAAATTGGACAGCCGCTGTTCTCCCGAGGACCGCAGGAACAGGTCCACGTCCGGTAACTGGGGCTCATCCAGGTACCGCTGGACCATGTCCTCGGTAATCGACCCGGGCGTGAGCCGCCCCTCCTGGACGTCCCGAGCCATCGCGACCGCGGCGTCGGCGATCTCCGCGCGACCGCCGTAGTTCACGCACATGGTCAGCGTGATGACATCGTTGTCCTGGGTCTCGCGCTCCGCGGTCTCCAGTCGGTTGATCACGGACTTCCACAGGCGGGGGCGCCGCCCTGCCCACCGCACCTTGATCCCCCATTCCTTGAACGTGGGCAGCTGGCGGGACATCACGTCCCCCGTGAAGTTCATGAGGAACGCGACCTCGGCCGGGGACCGTTTCCAGTTCTCCGTGGAGAACGCGTACGCGGACACGTACGGGATCCCCAGGTCGATGGCTCCCGCGACGACCTCCATGAGGGCTCGCTCACCCTCCCGATGCCCCTCGGTACGCGGCAGTCCGCGGTCGTTGGCCCAGCGGCCGTTGCCGTCCATCACGAGGGCCAGATGTCGGGGAATGGCATCGCGATCCAGGGCGGGCACCGTGGCACCGCTGGGATGGGGCGGCGGCGGGGCGAAGCGGCTCATGCGGGGATCCTTTCGAGAAGCGACGGGGTGGTCCTCCCCCACCCTAGAACTTCCCACCGAGTAGCGGGCACTGCCCGCCTCAGCCGTCCCCTCGATCCACGAGGGCCAGGGAACGCACCGTGCGCTCCATGTGCCATTGGATGTACGCCGCCACGAACCCGGCAGCTGCGCGCGCGGTCTTGGTGTCGGCGGCGTCGATCGTGGACCAGTCCCCGCGCAGCAGCCCGTCCAGCAGCGCGAACGTGGCCGCACTGGGCGCGGCGGATCCCGGCGGACGGCACTGAGGACACACCGCACCGCCGAGGGCCGCGGAGAACGAGCGATGGGGCCCGGGAGCCCCGCACCGTGCGCAGTCCACGAAACTGGGCGTCCAACCAGCCAGGGCCACGGCGCGTAGCAGATAAGAGTCCAGGATGCGCCCCGGCTCGTGCAGACCACGCGCGAGGGCGGACAGCGCTCCCACGAGCAACTGGTAGTGCTGGACTGCGGTGTCGTAGTCGTCCGCGGTGAGTTTCTCCGCGGTCTCGACCATGGCCGCCGCGGCGGTGTATTTTTCGTAATCGGCCACGATGGTCTGCCCGTATGCCCGTTTGCCGATGGCCTGCGACACGATGTCCAGATTCCGTCCGTGCACGAGCTGCACCTGGGCCACGTGGAAGGGTTCCAGGCGCGCACCGAACCGCGACTTGGTGCGCCGCACCCCCTTGGCCACCGCCCGGACCTGGCCGTTCTCGGCCGTCAGCAGGATCACGATCCGGTCCGCTTCACCGAGGTCGTAGGTGCGCAGCACCACGGCGTCGTCCCGATAGCTGCGCGATGCGAAGGTTGAACGGGCCATCGGGTCATTGTGTCACCTACCCCGGACACGACGCCGCTGCGGGCACCCGGATGCCCGCAGCGGAGTCGGCGGAGAAGGGAAAGAGCGCGCTTAGTCCTGCTGGGCCAACTGCGCGTCACGCACGGCGCGGTTGACCGCGGAGATCACGGCCTTCAGGGACGCTCGCGTGGTGTTGTTGTCCATCCCCGCGCCCCACAGCACGCGGTCACCCACGGCGAGCTCCACGTAGCTCGCGGCCTGCGCGTTCGCGGACGCGGACAGCGTGTGCTCGGTGTAGTCCAGCAGGCGCACGTCCACGCCCTCCGCGTTGAACAGCTGAATCAGCGCGTCGATGGGCCCGGTGCCGTGCGCGGTGCGCTCGTGGTGCTCGCCGCCCACGTCCAGGCCGATCTCCAGGACCGTGTTGCCCTCGTCCTCGGCATGGGTGGAGATGGACGTGATGCGGTAGTGACCCCACAGCTCGCCGCCGTCCTTGGCGGGCAGGTACTCGTCGGTGAAGATTTTCCACAATTGCTGCGCGGTGACCTCCGAGCCCGAGGTTTCGGTGTACTTCTGCACGACCCCGGAGAACTCGATCTGGGCCCGGCGGGGCAGGTCGATGCCGTACTCGCTCTTGAGCAGATAGGCCACGCCACCCTTGCCGGACTGGGAGTTCACGCGGATCACGGCCTCGTAGCTGCGGCCCACGTCCTTGGGGTCGACCGGCAGGTACGGGACGGCCCATTCCATGTCATCGATGTCCACGCCCCGCTCCTGCGAGTCCCGCTGCATGGCCTCGAAGCCCTTCTTGATCGCGTCCTGGTGGGAACCGGAGAACGCGGTGAAGACCAGGTCACCGCCGTAGGGGCTGCGCTCGGGCACGGGCAACTGGTTGCAGTACTCCACCGTGCGGCGGATTTCCTCGATGTCCGAGAAGTCGATCTGCGGGTCCACGCCCTGGGTCAAGAGGTTCAACCCCAGGGTCACCAGGTCCACGTTGCCGGTGCGCTCGCCATTGCCGAACAGGCACCCCTCGATCCGGTCCGCCCCGGCCAGGTAGCCCAGCTCAGCGGCGGCCACACCGGTCCCGCGGTCGTTGTGGGGGTGCAGCGACAGGATGATGTCGTCGCGGTGGTACAGGTGCCGGCCCATCCACTCGATCGAGTCGGCGTAGATGTTGGGAGTGGCCATCTCCACGGTCGCGGGCAGGTTGATGATCATCTTGCGACCGTCACCCACCTCGAAGGTCTCGGCGACCTCGTTGCAGATCCGCGCGGCAAACTCGAGCTCGGTGCCCGTGTAGGACTCCGGGGAGTACTCGTACGTGACGTCGGTGTGCTTGAGCTGTTCCTCGTACTTGCGGCACAACCTGGCACCGGTCAGGGCGATGTCCACGATGCCGTCCATGTCGCGGTCGAAGACCACGCGTCGCTGCAGGGTGGACGTGGAGTTGTACAGGTGCACGATCGCGTGCGGTGCGCCCTCGATCGCCTCGTACGTGCGCTCGATCAGGTGCTCGCGGGACTGCGTGAGCACCTGGATGGAGACGTCCTCCGGGATCAGGTCGTCCTCGACCAGGGTGCGCACGAAGTCGAAATCGGTCTGCGAGGCGGACGGGAAGCCCACCTCGATCTCCTTGTAGCCCATCTTCACCAGCAACTGGAACATCTTCAGTTTGCGCTCGGAGTCCATGGGGTCGATCAACGCCTGGTTTCCGTCCCGCAGGTCCACGGCGCACCAGCGCGGGGCCGTGGTGGCCACCTTGTCCGGCCACGTGCGGTCGGACATGTCGAACGGGAAGTTGTGGTGGTACGGGGTGTACTTGTGGACGGGCATTCCGGAGGGACGCTGCAAATTCTTCATGGGAAGGGGGCCTTTCGATCAGAAGCTTGTGGGCCGGCACCACGGAACTCCGCAGCGGGTGGTCGGCCGTGAGGATCGGTTCAGGCCCCGCTGCGGCACGTAAGCAGGAGTAGCGTCATCCCTTGCCGCATGTGATCCAACGTACCACTAGGTCGCCGGCACACCGGATCGTTACCCCGCCGCGGTCTCCTGGCACGTGAACTGCTCCGCGGTCTGGCCTTGCAGGTCGTCGGGCAGGGCGGCGTTGCGGTCCATCGTGTCACCGCTACGGAAGTCCTGGCCCACCGCGACCTCGATCCCGGGCACGTCGTAGCTCGCCACGAGTTGGCTCGGTGAGACGTTCAGGACAGCGGCGACGTCGTCCGCGGCCAGCGCCCAGTTGGGGTTGTAGAACATCTGCGTGGCCGCAAGCTGCGTGCCGGAGGACGCGGTGCGCGCCTGGTCGTAGCCGGCGCGTTCGAGCACGCTCACGAGCTGGTGGTCCCGGCCCCCGGCGTCCGTGCGGTTGCTCACCGTGATCGGCACGAGCGACGGGTCCACGGCGGGGCCGGTCGCGGTGGGCGATGCCGCCGGCTCGGTGGGGTGCGTGGCACTCGGCACGGGGGTGGCGGTCTCCCCCATCGCGTGGGAGGGCCCGGGGGACGCCGCCGGCGCGTCGCGGGCCTCCGTGACGGAGACGTCCCGACGCAGGGTCTCGAAGAGCCGCTCGGCGGGCTTCTCTTCCAGCTGCAACCGGTTGGGGTCCTGCGGGTAGGGCTCGGACGGCGCGGTCACGAACGCGATCCGGCCGGGATCGATGCCGTTGAGCGCACCGGCCATGCCCACGAGGGTGGGGATGGAGGTCAACCCCTGGTCCACGTGCAGGTTTTGGGTCATCACCTCGGCGATGTGGTAGAGCTGCGGGAGGTTGGTGAGCGTCCCGTCCGCCTGGATCTTGCGCGTGAGGGACGCCAGGAACGACTGCTGCGAGCGGATGCGGGCCTCGTCCCCACCGTTGCCGAACGCCGCGCGGGAACGCAGGAACGCGAGTGCCTGTTCGCCCTCCACGGAGGAGATCCCGGCGGGCAGGCGCAGCCCGGACTTGGGGTCATCCACGGGTTCGTTGACGCACACCTGCACGCCGCCCACGGCGCTGGAGAGTTCCTTGACGGCGTTGAAGTCGGCGAGCATGAAGTGGTCGATGTTCACGCCGGTGAGTCGGTTGATCGCGGCCACGGTGCACCCAGGGCCGCCGTGTTCCACCGCACTGTTGAGCATCCCGGTCGTGGCCGGGTACACGGTGCCGCTCGTGGGGTCCGTGCACTGCGGGATCCTGACCATGAGGTCCCGGGGAAAGGAGACCACGGTGACGGCGTCGCGGTTCGCGGTCACGTGCACGAGCATCATGACGTCGGTGCGGCCCTCGGCGTCGTCCTCGCTGCCGTATTCGCTGTTGCCCTGGCCGTGGCGAGTGTCCGAGCCCATGACGAGGATGTCCAGGGGGCCGTCGTCCACGTTCTCGGCACCGTCGGAGAGGTTCAGGGGGCTCGAGGTGAGGTTGCCGGTCAGGCGCAGCGCGGCGATCCCGCCGATGCCGAGTACGGCCAGTAGCCCGAACACGGCCAGGATCACGGCGATCCTGCGTACCGAGGAGCGGTGGACATGGGCGCGGTGATGACGTCCGGTCTGGCGCAGGTCGTACGCCTCGCCGTCGCGATCCGTGCGGCGGGCGGGGTGCGTACTCCACGGCGCGCTCGTACGCGAACTCCGGCGGCTCCGGCGTGGTGCTGAGCTGGGATCCACCGGTGACGTCTCCTGGGGTCTCGGATCGGGGGGGGCGTGCGGCCCTGACTGGTGGGTCAGGCTACGGCACCGGGTTGACGTGTGGTGTGTGTCCGGTCAGAACCCGAGCTTGGACAGCTGTCGGGGGTCCCGTTGCCATTCCTTGGCGACCTTGACGTGCAGGTCCAGGTAGATCCGGGTGCCCAGTAGAGACTCGATCTGGGCTCGGGCGCGCGTTCCGATCTCGCGCAGTCGCGCACCGCGCTTGCCGATCACGATGGCCTTCTGGGAGTCCCGTTCCACGTACAGGCTCGCGTGGACGTCCAGCATGAGGTTGTCCGGTGAGCGGCCTTCACGTTCGGAGACCTCGTCCACGACCACGGCGAGCGAGTGGGGCAGTTCGTCCCGCACGCCCTCGAGCGCAGCCTCGCGGATGAGTTCGCCCATCATGGTGACCTCCGGCTCGTCGGTGAGGTCCCCTTCCGGGTACAGGGGCGGGGAGACGGGCATCAGCGACACGAGCAGCTCGGCGATCTCGTCCATCTGGAAGCCGTCCGCCGCGCTCACGGGGATCACGTGGGCCCATCCGGCCGGTGTGTCCTCGGTGCGCTGCGCGGCCGGGCGACCGCCGGTGCCCTTGGCGGACGGCGCCGCGTCGCGACGTCGTCGTCGTGCGTCGCGCTGGGCGCGCTCCTCGGTGACGACCTCGCGCCCGAGCTCGCTCACGGCCACGAGCTGTTCGGCGAGGCGCTGCTGAGGGACGAGGTCCGCCTTGGTCACGATCGCGACCACGGGGGTGCGCCCGACGGCGGCGACGACCTGCTGGGCGATGTACCGGTCCCCCGGGCCCACCTTCTGGTCCGCGGGCACGCAGAACCCGATCACGTCCACCTCACCCAGGGTCTGGGCCACGACGTCGTTGAGCCGCTGACCGAGCAGCGTGCGCGGACGGTGCAGGCCGGGGGTGTCCACGAGGATCAACTGACCGTCGGTGCGGTGCACGATCCCGCGGATGGTGTGCCGCGTGGTCTGCGGACGGTTGGACGTGATCGCGACCTTGCGCCCCACGAGCGCATTGGTCAGCGTGGACTTGCCCACGTTGGGCCGGCCCACGAACACGGCGAAACCGGCGCGGAAGTCAGCGGGCTGTTCAGTGGGCTGGGTCATCGCGGGTCCTCGGTCGTTCAGTCGGTGCGGGGGTCGGAGGCGGTGCGGCGCCTCACGTCATGGTCTCCACGGGCGCGTCCCGGCCCAGGAACTCCTCGAGCAGCGAGCGCTGGGCGGTGAACATGCGGGCGCGTTCGTCCTCGTGGGCGTGGTCGTGGCCCAGCAGGTGCAGCAGGGAGTGGGTGGTGAGCAGGCACAGTTCGTCCTGGGTGCTGTGGCCGGCGGCCGCGGCCTGGCGTTCGGCCACGGGTGGGCACAGTACGACGTCCCCGAGGACGCCCAGGCTAGGGTCGTCGGGGGTGCCCTCGCGCAGTTCGTCCATGGGGAAGGACATGACGTCGGTGGCTCCGGGCAGGTCCAGCCACTGTTCGTGCAGTTCGGCCATGCGGGTCTCGTCCACCACGGCGATGCTGACCTCGGTGTCGGGGTGCAGGTGCCAGCGGGTGAAGGCGAGGTCCACGAGGGCTTCGAGCTGGTCGGTGTCCACGGCGCGGTAGGCGGTGGGCAGCTCGGCCTGTTCGGCGGGGGTGTCCCAGGGCAGGTCGAAGGCCACGCTCACGGGGTGTCTCCCTCGGTGCGCTCGGACGACGCCGCTCGGCGTTCGTCCTTGCGGCGGGCTCGTTCCACGCGGTGGCGGTTGGTGGTGTCGAACTGGTCGTAGGCGGCCACGATCTCGCCCACGAGTTCGTGGCGCACCACGTCCGCGGAGGTTAGTTCGCAGAACGCGATGTCGTCGATGTTCCCGAGCACGTGTTGGACTTGGCGCAGGCCGGACTTGGTGGTCCCGGGCAGGTCCACCTGGGTCACGTCACCGGTGACCACGATCCGTGAGCCGAAGCCTAGACGGGTGAGGAACATCTTCATTTGTTCCGGGGTGGTGTTCTGGGCTTCGTCGAGGATCACGAAGGCGTCGTTGAGGGTGCGCCCGCGCATGTAGGCCAGCGGGGCGACCTCGATGGTCCCGGCCTCCATGAGCCGCGGAATGGACTCGGGGTCCATCATGTCGTGCAGGGCGTCGTAGAGGGGACGCAGGTAGGGGTCGATCTTGTCGTTGAGCGAACCCGGGAGGAAGCCCAGTCGCTCGCCGGCCTCCACCGCGGGACGCGTGAGAATGATCCGGTTGACCTCCTTGGCCTGCAGGGCGCGCACGGCTTTGGCCATGGCCAGGTACGTCTTGCCGGTACCGGCGGGCCCGATCCCGAAGACCACGGTGTGCTCGTCGATCGCGTCCACGTAGGTCTTCTGGTTCACGGTCTTGGGCCGGATGGTCTTGCCCCGGGTGGAGAGGATGCTCGTGGACAGCGCGCTCGACGGGCGCAGGTCCTGGGCGTCACGCATCATGCGGGCCACGCGCAGCACCGTGCGTTCGGTGATCTCGGTGCCGCGCAGCGCCATCGCGAGAAGTTCCTCAAGTAAGGAGGCGGCCAGGCGGGTGTCGATCACGGGCCCCTCGAGGGCCACGTCCAGGTCCCGCACGGTCATCCGCACGGCCGGGAACTGCTGCTCGAGCAGACGTAAGGTCGCGTCCCCGTGACCCAAGGTCCGGACGGCGGTCTCCCGATCCGGTACGTGCACGGTGACGCGGGTTCGTTCGGTGGGCGGAGTGCTCAGTGCCTCGGTCCCTTCGGTTGGTTCGCTCATCGGGTCCAGCCTACCGGTGCGCGCGGACCCGGACCCGCCGGGACCGACGGGCTCGCACGCCGCAGGTTGCAATCCAATAACGGTCCGCCCGGATCCACGTGCGACGTTAGCGCCCGTGGCTCCCGGTGGGTAAGTTGTGTAGCCGTGAAAAATCCCGCAGGAACGACCGAGCCGCAGCGTCGTCGCGCCACCGCGCCCGGCGGACTTCGGCGCGCCGCGACGGGGGCGCTCGCCGTGTCGCTCGCCGCGGTCGTGGCCTCGTGCGGGACCGCCGCCGACCGACCGGACCACAACTCCGAAGCCGCCCCCGGGATCGCCTCCGCACCCATGAACACGGACACGGCGATGGAAGGCGTGGCCACCGAACAGGCCCCCGTGTACTGGGTGGGCACCGGGGACCAATCGCGCTACCTGTTCCGCGAGTTCCGCACCCCGACCTCCCAGGACACGACCGACCCCGTGGCCCAGGCGGCACTCATGGTCACCTCGGCCACCCCCGCGGACCCGGACTACCGGTCCCTGTGGTCCGCCGTGGACACCGTGGGCACCTCCGTGTCGCCGGACGGAACCATCACCGTGGACCTGCCCGCCGCCGCGTTCGCCTCCCAACTCTCCTCGCAGGACGCGCGGGTCGCACTGCAGCAAATGGTGTACACGGTCTCCGCGGCGGCTGTGACCGCCGGGCTGTTGGACTCGTCCACGGCCAAGGAGGTGCGGGTCCTCGTGAACGGGCAGAGCGGGTACAAGGCCTTCGGAGCCGTGGAACTTAATGCCCCGCTCACGCGTGACTCTGCACTGGCCGCGCCCGTGTGGCTCGTCGACCCCCAGACCGGGGCGGAACCCAAGAGCCCCGTGACGGTCTTCGCCCGCGTGCTGCCCTCGGTGCGTGACGCCCGCTGGGAGGTGCTCGAGGACGACCGCGTCGTGCACAGTGGGAACATCGCACCCGCTTCCCCCGGCTCGGATCCGACCACGGGCACGGAACTACGCACGAGTGTCACGCTCGACCCCGGGACGTACACCGTGCGCGTGAGCGGCACGGACGATTCCGGCACCACCGTGTCCGACGATCACGCGATCACGGTGCGCGCCGGGGACTGAGCCCTCCCCGTTGGGTCCCGGGTCAGTCCCAGAGCCCGAGCACCGCGTGCAGCGCGGCCAGTGCCGCGGGTCCCGCGGTGGACGATCGCATGACAGTGGTCCCCAGGCGCATCGGCTGAGCACCGGCGGCGCACAACGCCTCAAGCTCTCCGTCACCGATCCCTCCCTCCGGGCCCACGATCACCGCGATCCGGGACCGATCACCCCACCGGGTCACGTCCGGGGTGGACCAACGTGTGCTCGCCGATTCATGCAGCACGAGCCACAGCATCTGGGGTTCCGCAGCGATCAGCCGGGCCAGACCCGCGGTATCCACCCAGTCACCGCGTTCGGGCCAGCGGGCGCGCCGCGACTGCTTGGCCGCCGCGGCCAGGGTGGAGTCCCACTTGGCCATGAGCTTGGCCGCGCGGTCCGCGTGGACGCGCACGATGCTGCGCTCCGCCTGCCACGGGATCACCCGGGAGACCCCGAGTTCCGTGGCGGCCTCCGCGGCCTGCAGGTCCCGGTCCCCCTTGGCGAGTGCCTGCACCAGCGTGAACTCCGGCTGCTGCGCGGCGTCGTGGTGGATCTCGTGGACGGTCACGCTCATCCGGTCCTTGGCCCCGGAGTCGAACGTGCACACCGCACGGGTGCCGTGCCCGTCCACGAGGTCCAGGGCCTCCCCCGCGCGCAGGCGCCGCACGGTCACCGCGTGCTTGGCCTCGGGACCCGCGACGTCCAGGACCTCCCCCGGGCGCGCCCGGGAGAGGTCCCCGGCGGGGACGTGGAAGACGGGGTTGGTCACAGGTCGTTGAACCGGTCCCGCAACCGGGAAAAGAACCCACCGGAGTGGTTGGTGTTCACGGTCGTGCCGTCCGCCGCTTCCTCACCGCGCAGCTCGGCGAGTCGCTCGAGCAGTTCGCGCTGTTCGGAGGAGAGGTCCTTGGGGGTCTCCACCTCGAAGTGCACCTTGAGGTCCCCGCGGCCCTTGCCCCGCAGGTGGGTGACACCCAAGTCGTCGAGCGTGACGGTCGCACCGGACTGGGTACCGGGATCGACGTCCACCGTGCGAGCGCCGTCGAACGTCTCGAGGCTCACGGTGGTGCCGAGCGCGGCGGCGGTCATGGGGATACGCAGGCGGGCGTGGAGATCGTCGCCCTCGCGGAGGAAGGTGGGGTCCGGATCCACCTTGAGTTCCACGAAGAGGTCGCCGTTGGGTCCGCCGGCGGTGCCGGCCTCACCCTGGCCACCCAGGCGGATGCGGTTGCCGGACTGGATGCCGGCGGGGATCTTCACGGTCAGGGGGCGGCGGTCGCGCACGCGGCCCTCGCCGTAGCACTCGTGGCAGGGGCTCTCGATGACGGTGCCGAAACCGTTGCACTGGGAGCACGGGGCCTGGGTGGTGACCATGCCCAGGATGGACTGGCGCTGGTACTGCATGTGGCCGGAGCCGCGGCACATGGTGCACGTCACGGGGCTCGTGCCGGGCTGGCAGCACGTGCCCTGGCACGTGGGGCACACGACGGCGGTGTCCACCGTGATGTCCTTCTCCATGCCGAACACGGCGTCCTTGAGGGAGATCCGCACGTTGATCAGGGCGTCCTGGCCCTGGCGGGTGCGGGACTGGGGGCCGCGCTGGCCACCGGCTCCCGCGCCCTGGAAGAACGTCTCGAAGATGTCGGAGAAGCCGAAGCCCGTACCGGGGAAGCCCCCGCCGAAGCCAGTGTCCGTGCCGTTCTCGTTGCCCGTGGCGTCGTAGACGCGGCGCTTGTCCGGGTCGGAGAGGACGTCATTGGCGTGGGAGACGCGCTTGAACTCCTCGGCGGCCTCGGGTGAGGGGTTCACGTCCGGGTGAAGTTTGCGGGCCTTCTTGCGGTAGGCGCGCTTGATCTCTTCGGCGCTGGCGTCCCGGCTCACGCCGAGGGTTTCGTAGTGATCGCTCACGATGTCGTCGTTTCTTCTTTCGTCGGTTCTACGGTTCTACGGTCGAGCGGGGCGGGCAGCGCTCACGTGCGCTCAGCCCCCAGGTTCTTGGACAGGTAGCGGGCCACCGCGCGCACGGAGGCCATGGTCGTGGGGTAGTCCATGCGTGTGGGCCCCACGACTCCCACCTTGGACGCGGCGTGCGGACCGTAACCCGTGGCCACCACGGACGCCTCCGCCAGGGGGTCGTCGCTGTGGTCGGAGCCGATGCGCACCGCGACCCCGCGTTCGTCCTGCTGCATCTCGGACAACAATCGCAGCATGGCCACTTGTTCCTCAAGCGCCTCGAGCACCGGGGAGATGCTCTGCGGGAAGTCCCCGCTGAAGCGCGCGAGGTTCGCGGTCCCGGCCATCACCAGGCGGTGTTCGTCCGACACCGCTGCGAGCACCGCGAGCGCCCCGGTCACCGCGGTCCCGGCGTCGCGCAGTTCCTCGGGCAGGGCCGGGGGCAGGGTCACGGCGGCGTCGGGGACGTCTTCCACGGGCGTGCCGAGCAGGCGTGCGAGCACGTGGGCGCGCAGCTCCAGCAGCTGGGCCTCGGTCAGGGTGACGGGCAGTTCCACGGTGCGTTGGGCCACGCGTCCGGTGGTGGGGATCAGGATCACGAGTACGCGGGCGTCCCCCACGTCCACGAGTTCCACGTGGCGCACGGTGATCCCGGTGCGCACGGGATACTGGATCACGGCCACCTGGTGGGTGAGCTGGGCGAGCAGGCGCACGGTGCGCTCCATAATGTCGTCCAGGTCCTGGGCGCCGTCCATGAACACCTGGATCGCGCGGCGCTGGGCGGAGGTGAGGGGCTCCAGGGCTGCGATCTGGTTGACGAACTCGCGGTAACCTCGGTCCGTGGGGATCCGCCCCGAGCTCGTGTGCGGGGCCACGATCAGCCCGTCCTCCTCGAGGGCGGCCATGTCGTTGCGCACCGTGGCGGAGGAGACGGGTAGGCGGTGGCGTTCCACGAGCGCCTTGGACCCCACGGGTTCACGCGAATGGACGTAGTCCTCCACGATGGCGCGCAGGATCTGCGCTCGGCGCGGATGCTCCATGTGTCTCACCTCCCGTTGCTGGCAATTCTGGCACTCAAGAGTTCACAGTGCTAATCCTGGCAGTCCAGGGCCCGTGGGTCAGGGGCCGATTTTGATACGCTCGCGGCTGATTCGCCTGCCCGGCGGCGCGCTCGCGCCGCGGCACGACGTCGAGGAGTCGCCCGTGAACGCATCCGGCTGGTCCTGGGGTCCCCAGGACCTAGGCAGTCCCGACGTCGCCCGCACCGGTGCCGTCTCCCGGGACGTCCCCGTGGCCCGGGACATGGTGCTCGAGGACGTGGAGACCGGGTGGGTGGGCGCCGTCGTGGGCGTGGAGACCATCGGCGGGATGCGCGTGGTGGGTCTGGAGGACCGGCACGGGCGCGTGAAGTCCTTCCCCCTGGGCCCGGGCTTCCTCCTGGACGGCGAACCCGTGCGGCTGGGCCCGCCCGAGACCCGCAGCGCCCCGGCCAAGCCCCGGATCACGCGGTCGGGGTCGGTCGAGGTCGAGAACCTGCGCGCGTCCGTGGCCAAGGAGTCGCGTGTGTGGGTCGAGGGGTACCACGACGCCGAGCTCGTGGCCAAGGTGTGGGGCCACGACCTCGCGGTCGAGGGCACCGTGGTGGAACCCCTGCACGGGATCGACGACCTCCCCTCAGCCATCGCCGAGTTCCACCCCGGCCCGCAGCGCCGGCTCGGGATCCTCGTGGACCACCTGGTCGCGGGCTCCAAGGAGTCCAGGATCGCCCAGGAGGCGCTCGCGGTCCCGGGTGCCCGGGACAACGTGCTCATCCTCGGACACCCCTACGTGGACATCTGGCAGGCCGTGAAGCCCAGCGCCCTGGGGATCCGGGAGTGGCCCGTGATCCCGCGCGGGGTGGATTGGAAGACCGGGATGGCACGCGCGCTGGGCCTGCCGCACCGCACACCCCAGGACGTGGGGCGGGCGTGGCAGGCGATCCTTGCACGAGTGAACACGTACGCAGACCTCGAACCGGCCCTGCTGGGCCGCGTGGAGGAGCTCATCGACTTCCTCACCGCCCCGGACGCCGCCGATTCCTGACCCGGGCTGCGCCTGACCTGCGGTGACCCACGACGTCGACGGCGCTCGCAGCCGGTGGTCTACGGATTCGGTGACCCGCGTTAGCGGTAACCCCCAGCGTGGGTGACGCCTGGTGTCGTCGTCCGGCGCGAGCCACGCGGGAACGACCGTAGGATGGGAGCACCGGCGTCCTCCGACCCGGATGGCTACCGCCCGTGAAAGGCACACCCGCTCGTGACTGACGCTGCTCCCTCCCCCTCCACTCGCTCCGCCGAGACTCCGTTCGAGTCCGTGGCCCCCGTGGCGCAACCCCTGGACGTGTCCCAGGACCGGCAGTGGGCCACCCTCGCCCACCTGGGTGGCGTGGTGGGCGTACTGCCCAGCTACATGATCCACCGGGTGTTCAAGGACCGTGGTCCCTTCACCGCTCAGGAATCCCGGGAAGCCGCCAACTACACCATGCTGCCCACCCTGGTGATCCTCGCGGGCATCGTGCTCTCACTCATCCCGTTCATCGGATGGCTCTTCTCGGTCATCGCCGCCGTGACCTGGCTGTTCCTGGCCATCACCTCCGTGCGCGCGGGCGTGACGGTCAACCGCGGCGAACCGCACCAGTACCGGTTCAACACCCACCTCTACGACAAGTTCGCGGCCCGCAACTCCTGACACGGTCACCAGTCGAGCAAGCGGCGCGTCACGGCGTCGGCCATCAGACGCCCCGCGTCCGTGAGGACCGCGGACCCGCGGAGGGCGGCGGCGCCGTCCAGCCAGCCGTCGGCGATCAATCCGGCCACCGCGTGCCGTCCCTCCGGGCGCAGCCCCTCGAGCGGGAGTCCCTCACGGATCCTGATCCCGAGCATCACGTGTTCCACGTACTGCGTCTCGCCATTCAAGGTCTCGCGGCCCACGGCCGGTGAGTCACCCCGGCGCACGGCGGCCGTGTAGGGCAACGGGTGCTTGAGGTTCCACCAGCGCACGCCGTCACTGTGTGAGTGCGCCCCCGGGCCGATCCCCCACCAGTCCTGATTGCGCCAGTACGCGAGGTTGTGCACGCTGCGGTTCTGCACCGCGCTGCGCCCGTGGGCCGCGCGGGACCAGTTGGACACCTCGTACCACTCGAACCCGGCCTCGCGCAGCAGCGCGTCCGCGAGCGTGTACTTCTCCGCCTGGTCGTCCGGATCCACGTCCGGCACCTCACCGCGGCGGATCTGGGCGGCCAGCTTGGTGCCGTCCTCGATGATCAGGGAGTACGCGGAGACGTGGTCGGGGTCCATGGCCAGCGCGGCCTCCAACGAGGTGCGCCAGTCGGCCACGCTCTCCCCCGGTGTACCGTAGATCAGGTCCACGCTCGCGCCCAGTCCGCGGTCCTTGGCCCAGCCGACGGCGCGCGGGACGTTCGCCGGCGTGTGCGTGCGTTCCAGCACGCGCAGCACGTGGGGCACCGCGGACTGCATCCCGAAGGACACCCGGGTAACCCCGGCCGCGGCGAGAACGTCGAACGTCTCCTCGCTCACCGAGTCGGGGTTGGCCTCCACGGTGACCTCGGCGTCCGGGGCCAGCCCGAAGCTCTCCCTGGCCTGCTCGAGCATGAGCGCGAGCTCCCAGGCGGGCAGAAGGGTGGGCGTACCCCCGCCGAAGAACACGCTGTGCAGCGCGCGCGGCGGTGCCCCGGCGGCGTCGAGCACGGACCGGGCGAAGCGGACCTCCGCGGCGGCGTCGGCGTGGTAGTCGCGCTGGGAGACGCCGTCCCCGAGCTGGTCCATGGTGTAGGTGTTGAAGTCGCAGTACCCGCAGCGCACCGCGCAGAACGGGACGTGGACGTACAGGCTCAGGGTGCGATCGGTGGCACGGGCGACCGATGCCGCGGGGAGCGCGCCGTCCCGGGGTGCGGGATCACCCTCCGGTTGGGCGGGCATTACTTCTTCTTGTCCTTCCCGCTGTCCTCGTCCGAGGACAGCGCGGCCACGAAGGCCTCCTGGGGGACCTCCACGCGGCCCACCATCTTCATGCGCTTCTTGCCCTCCTTCTGCTTCTCAAGCAGCTTGCGCTTACGGGAGATGTCACCGCCGTAGCACTTGGAGAGCACGTCCTTACGGATCGCGCGGATGTTCTCGCGCGCGATGATCCGGGAACCGATCGCGGCCTGGATGGGGACCTCGTACTGCTGGCGCGGGATGAGCTTCTGCAGCTTGCCCGTCATGAGCACGCCGTACGAGTACGCCTTGTCCTTGTGGGTGATCGCGCTGAACGCGTCCACCTGCTCGCCCTGCAGGAGGATGTCCACCTTCACGAGATCCGCGGCCTGCTCGCCGTCCGCCTTCCAGTCCAGGGACGCGTAGCCCCGGGTCTTGGACTTGAGCTGGTCGAAGAAGTCGAAGACGATCTCCGCGAGCGGCAACCGGTAGCGCAGCTCCACGCGGTCCTCGGAGAGGTAGTCCATCCCCTTCATCTCACCGCGCTTGGACTGGCACAGTTCCATAACCGCGCCGATGAACTCGGACGGCACCAGGATGGTGGCCGAGACCATGGGTTCGCGGATCTCCAGGATCCGCCCCTCCGGGAACTCGGACGGGTTAGTAACCTGCTCCTCCGAGTTGTCCTCGAGCGTCACGTTGTAGGACACGGACGGCGCGGTGGAGATCAGGTCCAGGTTGAATTCGCGTTCGAGCCGGTCGCGGGTGATCTCCAGGTGCAGCAGCCCCAGGAAACCGCAACGGAAGCCGAAGCCCAACGCGGCGGAGGTCTCGGGTTCGTACACCAGGGCGGCGTCGTTGAGCTGGAGCTTCTCGAGGGCGTCCCGCAGCACGGGGTAGTCCGAACCCTCCACGGGGAACAGCCCCGAGAACACCATGGGCTTGGGGTCCTCGTACCCACCCAGGGACTGCTGCGCGGGCTTGGTCTGGCTCGTGACCGTGTCACCCACGCGGGACTGGCGGACGTCCTTCACGCCCGTGATCAGATAGCCCACCTCCCCCACGCTCAGCCCCTGCGAGGGCACCGGCTCCGGGGAGATCACACCGAGTTCGAGCAACTCGTGGGTGGCCCCGGTGGACATCATCTGGATCCGCTCTCGCGGGGACAGCGTCCCGTCCACCACGCGCACATAGGTCACCACGCCGCGGTAGGTGTCGTACACCGAGTCGAAGATCATGGCACGCGACGGCGCGTCCTTGACCCCCTGAGGCGCCGGGACCTGGCGCACGATCGTGTCCAGCAGCTCCTCGACGCCCTCACCGGTCTTGCCCGAGACCTTGAGCACGTCCTCGGGTTCCACGCCGATCAGATTGGCGAGTTCAGTAGCGTACTTCTCCGGCTGCGCGGCCGGCAGGTCGATCTTGTTGAGCACCGGGATGATCGTGAGGTCGTTCTCGATCGCGAGGTACAGGTTGGCCAGCGTCTGCGCCTCGATCCCCTGGGCGGCGTCCACGAGCAGGATCGTGGCCTCGCACGCGGCCAGGGACCGGGAGACCTCGTACGTGAAGTCCACGTGCCCGGGCGTGTCGATCATGTTCAGCGCGTAGTCCGTGCCGTCCACGTTCCACGGCATCCGCACCGCCTGGGACTTGATGGTGATCCCGCGTTCGCGTTCGATGTCCATGCGGTCCAGGTACTGGGCCTTCATCTGCCGGGGTGTCACTACGCCCGTGGCCTGCAGCATCCGGTCCGCGAGGGTGGACTTGCCGTGGTCGATGTGGGCGATGATGCAGAAGTTCCTGATCACCGAGGGGTCGGTCGAGGCGGGAGCCGGTGGATTGACGGCCAACGGTGACACGGGCGGTCCTTTCGATCGGATGACTCCCCAGTTTCCCACGTTCCGCGGCAACGGACGAACCGCTGCCCCTACGATGAGCACATGGCTGACTTCATGCGCCTCGCGCGCCAGGGCCTGCGGGCCTACCGGATGTATCAGCGGGTCTCGCGGACCCTGCGCGGGCGGCGGGACGCCGGCCGCGCGCCGTTGCCCCGGGACGCTTCCGGGCACGCGCGCCGCGATCGGGCCGCCGCGCCCACCGCTCCGGGGACGACGACGTCGCCCGCCGGCACCTCCCGGCCCTACCCCGGTGACTGGACGGGGCCGGTGACCCCGCACTACGACCCCCACCCGGATGGTCGCCCCGATCCGGGCGAGGTCGTGTGGACTTGGGTCCCCTACGAGGAGGACCCCTCACGCGGCAAGGACCGTCCCGTGCTGATCGTGGACCGCGCCGGGGAGTACGTGCTGTGCGTGATGCTCACCTCCAAGGACCACGACACCGCGGCCCACGACGATCCCGACTTCGTGGACGTGGGAACCGGAGACTGGGACCGCTCGGGCCGCCCGTCCGAGGCCCGGATCGACCGGATCATCCCCGTGCGCCCCGAGGACGTGCGCCGGGAGGGCGCGGTGCTCGCCCGCTCACGCTTCGACGCGGTGGCCGCGGAGCTCGCCGCCCGCGCCCGCCACGACCGGCGCCGCGGCCGGTGATCTGCTAAAGTGGATCGCTGTGTGTCCGCGCTGGTCGTCGGGCACAGCGGATGGTTGCCACCGAGCATCCCCACTCTCACAACTCAGTCGATGATCATCCGTGAGCCCTCACTGACCTACTTCCGCAAACGTTCTAGGAGTTTTACGTGGCCAACATCAAGTCGCAGAAGAAGCGCATCCTCACCAACGAGAAGGCTCGCCTGCGCAACAACTCTTACAAGTCCGAGCTCAAAACCCTGATCCGCAAGGTGGACGCCGCGGTCGAGTCCGGCAACAAGGAAGCTGCGACCGAGACGCTGCGCAACGCGTCCCGCAAGCTCGACAAGGCCGTGTCCAAGGGTGTGCTGCACAAGAACACCGCGGCCAACAAGAAGTCCGGTCTGGCCAAGAAGGTCGCCAAGATCTGAATCGACTGACCCCGTCCGCACAGGACGCCTGCGGGCCCGGCACCGTTTCTCGGTGCCGGGCCCGCAGTCTTTCCCCGGGTCTTCCGGGCTCGCAATGGTGGCCCTCAGAGATGGCCCCTCAGTGGTGGCCGGACGTCGCGATCACGGTGATCGCCCGCTCCACCGCGAAGTACGGGGACCGGGACGCACCCTTGACCTGGGCGTCGGCCTCGGCCACGGCCTGCAGGGCGGCGGCCACGTCCCCGGCGGTGAACCGGCGGGCCTCGTTCTGCGCGCGCTCCACTTGCCACGGTGCCGCGCCCACGTCCCGCGCAAGTGCTCCCGCTCCCCCGCGGGATCCCGCGGTCAGCGCGATCAACCGCATCTTGGAGCCCAGCGCGGCGACCATGGGGACCGGGTCCACTCCCACGTCCACGGCTTGCCGCCACAGCTTCAGTGCCTGATCCGCGTTACCGGCCACCGCGGCGTCCGCGACGCGGAACGCGGTGACCTCCACGCGCCCGCCGTAGTACTTCTCCACGAGGTCGTGATCCACCGTGAGCGGGCCGTCCGCGATCAACTGCGCGCACGCGGCGGCGAGCTCCGCGGTGCTCGTGCCCACGGCCGCGGCAAGGGCGCGGGCGGCGTCCGGCTCGATGCGTTTGCCGTGCGCGCGGAACTCGGCCAGGACGAAGGCCGTCTTGTCGCGGTCCGATTTGGGCGGCGTGCAATCGAGGACGAGCGCCGACTCCTTGAGAGCGTCCAGTAGTTTCTTGCCGCGGTTACCCCCCGAGTGCTGCCACAGCACGGTCACGTCCGGGTCCGGGTTGGCCACGTACGACAGGCCGTCCGCGAGGAGGTTCTCGTGCATGCTCGCGAGGTCGTGGACGCACACGAGTTTGGGATCGTCGAACAGGGAGGGGCTCGTGACCACGGCCAAGCTCCCGCTCTCGTAGTCGGCGGCGGAGACGTCCGTGACCTCGCACGACCCGCGCTGCTCCCGGGTCTGGTCCCGCAGGGAGTCCTTGATGCGCTGCAGGATGTACTCGTCGGAACCGGAGGCCAGCACGAGCGGCTGCGGGGTGACGTCCCGCCACGAGGTCTGCGGCGGCGCGGCGGCCTTGCGACGGGCTGGGGGCATCGGAACTCCTCAGGTGCGCGCGGCATGGGAGGGCGCCGCTGTGGTCCTCATGCTAGCGCCGGGCGGGGACATGCCGTGGCCCGGTGTGGACGGGTGAGGCATCGGAACAAGAAACGTGAGCCACACGCGACGAACCCGGTGCACCCAGTGGCTTGATGCGCGGTCACCGTGTCGAGACCACGAGCTGATTCCCTTCCTTGCGGATCCACAACGAACCGCTGAGGTCCGTGCGCGCCACCGCCGCCCCGGTCTCCTGTAGGGCCGCCACTGTTGCGGGGTGGGGATGGCCGTAGCTGTTGCCCTCCCCCACCGAGATCACCGCCAGGGCGGGATCTGAGTCCCTGATGATGTCGGTCCCACCGTTGCGCGCGCCGTGGTGGGAGACCTTCAACACATCTACGTGTGGGGCGGCTGCTGTTGGCAGGAGCCTGGTGGCCGCTCGGTACCCATCGGTTTCGAGGTCCCCCGCGGTCAACCAGGTGGTGGTCCCCTGGTCAGCGGTGCGGGTGATGAGCAGGACGAGGGACGCATTGTTCTCGTCCTCCGAACTCACCCGGCTGTGCACGGGAGCGCGCGTGGTTCCGCCCGTTGCAGTAGGCGTGACCCGCGGGGCGAGTACCTCGACCGTGAGCGGTCCGGCGGTTAGTCGTGCCCCGGGCGCAGGCTGCTCGGCCTTCTCCGTGAGCGGTGCCAGTTCGCGTGGTAGCTCCGTCCCGGCCGTGGAGTACCACACCCGCTCCACATCCACCGCATCGGAGAGCCCCTCCAGGCCGGCCACGTGGTCGTCGTGGTTGTGCGTGGCGATCACCGCGTCCAGGTGCGTGATGCCCGCCTGGTCGAGACAGCGACGCAGAGCCCTGGGGTCGGGCCCGCCATCCACGAGCACCGCGCTGTGCTCCCCGGTGCGGTGCAGCACGGCATCTCCCTGCCCGACGTCGCACACCACGGACTCCCACGCGGGCGCCGGTCGGAACCACCACACCGCACCCAGGACGACCAACACGACCACCGCGAGGGACGCGATCACCGCGAGCGCGCGACGTCGTACCCGTAGCCTGCGCGCGCGAACGCGCCATACGGCATCGGGCTCGGGTGACGGTGCCGATGAGGCGTCGACCGTGCCCGCGATGGGTGATGCCTGACGCAGGCGGTGGTCCACCCCGTGCAGGACGCCGAGGAACAGCAGTGTGACCGCGGTGAGGATGACAATCCCCGGGACACCGCCCGGCCAGGGCAGCTGCGCGCCGGGCAGGGCGGCGAAACCGTCCGCGAGCCACGCAATGACCCGCGCGGGAACCGAGGCGGCGCCCACGGGCAGGGAGGCGGCGCGCTCCCAGCCGGCGAGCGCCGCGGCGTCGTGGGCGCCGGGGAGCAGCCAGCTCAGAGCGGGTGAGGCCAGGTGCCCCGCGAGCAGGACGCATACTGCAAGCAGACCGGCGACGGTGACCACGGGAACGAGAGGGGCGGCGGCCATGTTGGCGGGCAACGAGTACAGGGGCAGGGCGGGGTTGAGCACGAGCAGGGCGGGTCCGCACCACAGTTGGGCGACGAGGGGCACGGCTATGCACGCGGCGAGGGCTGTGGGGATCCGGGAGGCGAGGACGCGGGTCACGGGGCGGGCGCTCACGAGGATGCCGGCGGTGGCGAGGACGGAGAGGATGAAGCCGAAATCGATGGCGAGGGGCGGTTGCACGAGCACCAGGCCGGTGACGGCGGCGCACAGGGCGTTGAGGCTGACGCCGGCGCGGCCGCTGAGCATGGCGGCCCCGCCGAGTGCACCCATGACGCCGGCGCGCAGGACGGAGGGGTCGGGGCCCACGAGCAGCACGAACCCGGCGAGCGCGGCGAGTCCGATACCCACGCACAGTCGCCGCCCCGCGCCCAGGGTCAGGGCGGCGTACCCGGTCAGGGTCATCACCACGGTGCAATTGGACCCGGAGACGGCCGTGAGGTGGGTCAGTCCGGTGTCCTTCATGCTCTGCGCCAGCGCCTCGGGCAACTGGGAGGTGTCTCCCACGGTCATGCCGGGGACCAACCCGGCGCTCACTGCACCGAACCGTCCGGACACCCGGGTCAGGTTCGCGCGCACGGTGTCCAGCAGTCCGGGCCGGGCTCCCCGGCAGCCGTGATCGCATCCGGTGGGTGGGGAGGTGGCCCGGGCAGTGAGCCGCGCCGGGTTCGCGGTGCGCGTCACGTTCACCACAGCGTTGACGGTGTCCCCGTCGCGCAGGCCGTCCCACCCGGGGTGGGCGGCGAACACCGTGAGTTCGGCGGTTGCGGCCTTCCCGTCCGCGGCGTGGACGGCCAGGGGTACGACGACGCCGCGCGATGCCTCCTGCTCCCCTGGCGCCGGTGAGCCCGTGTATTCGCGGGGCATCCCGGTGACCGTGGCGTTGACGCGGACCGCGGAACCGGGAGGATGCTCGGTCAGGAAGTCGCGGGACGGTGCGGTGGCGGCGAGCGCCGTCGTGATGGCCGCGGCGGCACTCAGCGCCACGACCCCCGCCAGAACGGCCAGGCTGGGCAGGAGGGACCTCATCCGGGCGCGGGACTCGCTGGATGATGGCCGCGGGCATCCATGGGAGGAGGAACCCCCGTGCGCGTCCGATGCATGCGTCCAGGATCGCGCGCGGCTCGGCTGCCCGGCCGGCGGACGGCTGCGTTGTGCCGAGGCGGGCGCCTTCCCTCGTGGCCCGCGGTTCGCCCGCCGGATGCGAGACCGGTCGAGAAGAGCGGGTGCGCACCACGCGAGGCCGAAGACCAGCACGCAGCCGAGAGCCCCCACGGCCCCCACGGTCCACCCGGCAAGTAGTGTCAGCGATCCGCACACCCACGCGGTGATGGCAACCGGGACCAGGCGCAGGTCCCATCGCACGCTCACACCGTGACCAGTGGTAGCAGTGCCTCCAGCATGGCGGGACCCACCCCGCTGACGTCGTCGAGCTGTTCTGCGGAGGTGAACGGGCCGTGCTGGGTGCGGAACTCCACGATCCGTTGTGCGAGGACCGGTCCCACGCGAGGCAGGGTCTCGAGCTCCGCTTGCGAGGCCGTGTTGAGGTTGACCGGGGCGCCGCCGAGCAGGGCGGCCGCACCACCCGCCTTAGCCGCAGCGCCTGATCCGGACGATGAACCTCCCGTGGCCGCGCCACCCTCGGAAGCACTACCGCTCACTCCAGTCTTAATGCTGGCGCTGTTCGCTGCTCCCTCGGCCGGGGCACCGGTCCCGGCGCCATTCACGGAACCGCCCTGCGCGGCAACCTCGGCCACCCGATCGACGTTCTCCTCATTGGGAATCGTGATCTGGGCGCCGTCGCTCACGGGCTGCGCCAGATTGATCCGATCCTTCACCGCACCCTTCGTGAATCCACCGGCTGCCGCCACCGCATCCATGACGCGCGCACCCGGGGACAGCGTCACCACGGATGGGTCCTTGACCTCCCCGATCACGTGGACCGTGAGCACCCCGGCTGCTTCGGCGGAGGCGGTACCGCCGCCCGCTGAACCGGCTCCGGCTCCCCCGACGAGCCCTGAGGACGTCGCGGATCCGGACACCCCGTGAGGTACTGTGTCGTCCCGGCCGGTGGCTTCAGTGCCCTCACGGGCGGCGTCAGCGCGGTCGGAACCCTCATCTGCCCCCGCGCCATCCGTACCGGCGACGGCGCCCTCCGATTTCACGGAAGTGGACGTGACGACGTCGTCCCCCCGTCCATCGGGGAGCAGGTTCCAGCCCCCGATCCCGAGGGCCACCAACAGCACGGCGCACAGTGCTACTAGCGCGGGGCGAGCAATGTGCCGACGGACCACGACGTCCTCGCGATGCCGGGAGTGCTCGGACACCGGGTCTGCACTGAGCGACGGACCGGTAGCACCATCGGCGGCGTCGTCGGCCGGTTCCGCACCACCGTCCGGAGCCAGGTCGGCGCCCTCTTCATCTTGGCCAGCAGCACGGCGACCCGTCGCACCACGGCCGGCCACATCACCATTCCGATCAGGCCCTGGCTCCGCCCATGGCAGCCCCGCACCCGACTGCCGGTCTTCCCGCAAGAGCGCCGTCAACCGCTCCGTGGCCTCACTGTCCCGGAACCGGCGCCGTCCCCTGAAATCGATTCCACTCATGCGCCCACCCCACCGCACTGGCGACAGGGCTCGTGGGTGCGCGACGCCACCGGTGGATTACTCGGGCAACACGCGGATCAGGGGTGCGGTTGTGCAGCCCGCCCGCCGTGCCACACGGGCCGGGACGTGGGGCCCTCGATCACCGCGGCCTTCGTCCCGAGCCCCACGTGCGCGCTGAGCACCGGGGGCAGGTCACTGATCACGAGCTCCGCGTCCGGGCGGTAGCGATCCATGAGCACCTCACCGATCTCGCGCGCCCCGTGCGGGTCCGCGACGTGGTGAATACATAACACCGGCCGGTCGGTCTCTGCGTGGGCCAGAGCCTCCCCCGCCAGCAGCATGAACCGCGCCTTAGCCCGCGGCAAGGACACCGGCCGCTCCACGGTCACGATCTTGCCTTCGGCCATGCTCAGCAGCGGTTTGAGCTGGAACATGGAACCGACCATCGCCGTGGTCGGATTCACCCGTCCACCCCGGCGCAGGGTTTCCAGCGAGCGCACCTGAATCAGTACCTGTGCCTGGGCGGCGGTCTCACAGGCGGCCGCAGCGACGTCGTCGATCCCCGCCCCCGACGCCACTGCCCGGAGTGCCGCGCGCACCCCCAGACCCTGCCCCAGACCGGCGCTCGCGGTGTCGACGATCCGCACGGGGATCCCGATGTCCTGGCGAGCAATCCGGGCGGCGCCCACCGTCCCGGACAGCTCCCCCGACAGGTGCACCGAGACGATGGCGTCGTACCCCTCCTCCTCGAACCGCCGGTACGCGGCACGCAGCTGCCCCGGGGCCGGCCGGGACGTGGTCACGGGTGTGCCCTCCGCGAGCGCGACGACGAGCGAGGACAGCGTGTCGGACTCGTCGGCGGTGTAGAGCTGACCGGAGATCAGCACGGGCATGTCCACGAGCGCGAAGCCCGGTGCGTCCTCGAACGCGCGGAGCCACGCATCGGGCAGGGCGGCGGCACTGTCGGTGACGACGGCGACGCGGGGCGGCGCGGCGGCGTCGACCGAGGACGCGGAGGCGGACGGAGGCTCTGACGGCGCGCCGACCGAGGACGCGGAGGCGGACGGAGGCTCTGACGGCGCGCCGACAGGAATAGAGGCCGCATCTCCGAACGGGCGGAGCCCGCCCTCCCGCTCGGTGGAACGGGGGGACGGGCTCCGGGGCTCGCGGGGGAACATCAGACCACGATGTTCACGAGCTTGGGGGCGCGCACGATGACCTTGCGCACCGTGGCCTCGGACAGCAGGCGCTGGACGGCCTCCGATCCCATGGCCGCGGCCTCGAGGTCCTCGTC
Organism: Kocuria sp. CPCC 204721; assembly: GCF_040980945.1. Classification (NCBI taxonomy): domain Bacteria; kingdom Bacillati; phylum Actinomycetota; class Actinomycetes; order Micrococcales; family Micrococcaceae; genus Kocuria; species Kocuria sp. CPCC 204721. The sequence continues at coordinate 102,089 of NZ_JAVKPO010000002.1, read as the reverse complement.
GGTGATGTCCGCGGGGACCTGCAACCGGTCACGGACCTTGCCCTTGATCTGCACGATCGCGGTGACGGTGTCCTCCACGAGCAGCGCGGGGTCCACGGTGGGCCACGGGGCGCGCACCACGGAGTCCTCGTGCCCGAGCAGGTGCCACATGTCCTCGGAGGTGTACGGCGCCACGAGGCTTAGCAGGATCGCCACGGCCTCGGTGGCCTCGCGCACGGCGGGATCGGCCGGACCGCAGCCCGCGTCGATGGCCTTGCGCACGGTGTTCACGAGCTCCATGGTCCGGGCGATCACCACGTTGAACTTGTGCGCGTCGAGCAGCTGTTCGGCGTCCGCGACCGTCTTGTGGGTCGCACGGCGCAGCGCCTGGTCCCCGGTGGTCACGTCCGCGTCCCGGGCGGCCGTGCAGTCCTTCGCGAGGCGCCACGCGCGGGCCAGGAACTTCTGGGCGCCCTGCGGGGACACGTCCGCCCAGTCCACGTCGTCCTCGGGCGGTGACGCGAAGACCATGGTCAGGCGCACGGCGTCCACGCCGAACTCGTCCAGCTGCTCACCCAGGTCCACGCCGTTGCCCAAGGACTTGGACATGGCCTTGCCCCCGTTGAGGACCTGACCCTGGTTCAGCAGCGCCTTGAACGGCTCCTGGAATCCGATCAACCCGAAGTTGTAGAGCGCCTTGGTGAAGAACCGCGAGTACAGCAGGTGCAGGATCGCGTGCTCCACACCGCCCACGTACTGGTCCACGGGCAGCCACCGGTCCACCTCGGCGCGGTCGAACGGCGCAGCGTCGTCGTGCGGGGACGCGTAGCGCAGGTAGTACCACGAGGAGTCCACGAACGTGTCCATGGTGTCGGTGTCGCGCGTGGCCTGCCCGCCGCACGCGGGGCACGCCACGGTGACCCAGTCCGACGCCGCTGCGAGCGGGCTCCTGCCCTTGGGCGCGAGTTGCTCACCGCGCAGGTCCTCGGGCAGCCGCACGGGCAGCTGGTCCTCGGGTACGGGCACCTCGCCGCACGAGGGGCAGTGCACGATGGGAATCGGTGCACCCCAGAACCGCTGCCGGGACAGCAACCAGTCCCGCAGTCGGAAGTTCACGTGTTGCTCGCCGGTCCCGGCCTCAGTGACGATCTCGATGGCCTTGGCCACCGCCTCCGCCTTGGACAGCCCATTCAGCGGTCCGGAGTTGATCAGGGTGCCGTCACCGGTGGTGGCGACCCCCGTGCTCGCGGGGTCCTCCTCGCCGGTGTCCAGGACCGCGCGCACGGGCAGGTCGAAGGCCCGGGCGAAGTCCAGGTCCCGTTGGTCGTGGGCGGGCACCGCCATGATCACGCCGGTGCCGTAATCAGCCAGGACGTAGTCCGAGGCCCACACCGGCAGCTTCTCGCCCGTGAGGGGGTTGACCGCGTAGCGGCCCAGGAACACACCGGTCTTCTCCCGGTCGGAGGCCTGGCGTTCGATGTCCGACAGTGCCTTGACGTCCTCCCGGTACGCGGCGAGCGCGTCGGCGTGTTCGGGGGCCACGATCTCCTGGGCGATCGCGGCGTCCGCGGCGACCACGCAGAACGTGGCGCCGTGGAGGGTGTCCGGGCGGGTCGTGAACACGGTGACGGTACGCCCGGAGGTGTCCTCGGGGTCCGCACCCTCGGCGGGGGCGCCCTCGATCACGAACTTCACGTGCGCGCCCTCGGAACGCCCGATCCAGTTGCGCTGCATGGCCAGCACACGCTCGGGCCAGTGGCCCTCCAGCTCACCCATGTCGTCCAGCAAGCGCTGGGCGTAGTCGGTGATCTTGAAATACCACTGGTTCAGGGACTTCTTGGTCACAGGGGTGTGGCAGCGCTCGCACGCACCGTTGACCACTTGCTCGTTGGCGAGCACCGTCTGGTCCTTGGGGCACCAGTTAACCGGGGAGTCCTTCCGGTACGCCAACCCGTGCTTGTAGAACTGCAGGAACAGCCACTGCGTCCAGCGGTAGTACTCGGGGTCGGACGTGTGGATCTCCCGGTCCCAGTCCACGCTGATCGCGTAGCGCTTGAACGAGGCGCGCTGGGTGTCGATGTTGCGGTAGGTCCACTCCGCGGGATGGGCGTCACGCTTGATGGCGGCGTTCTCCGCCGGCAGGCCGAAGGAGTCCCAGCCGATCGGGTGCATCACATCGTACCCGCGGTGCAGCCAGTAGCGGGAGACGACGTCCCCCATGGCGAACGCCTCCGCGTGGCCCATATGCAGGTCCCCCGAGGGGTAGGGGAACATGTCCAGGACGTAACGCCGCGGAGCGGAACCGTCGTCCCGGGGCGCGAAGACCCGGTTGTCCTCCCAGTAGCCGGACCAGGTGGCCTCAATGCGCTGGACGTCGTAGTCCGTGCCCGCATCCGGGGTGCTGTGCTCGCTCACGTGCCTCGCCTTCAAAGTTCACGGGGATGGGCCGGGGATGCTCGCTCGCCCCGATACCGGCGCGGTGACAGCCTGGTCCCCCGTTCTCGTGTGGGGATTTCTCCCAGTTTAGACCAGCCCGCCACCGCGCCTCTCCCGGCTAGCATGGATGCGCCGACGCCGCACGACTGGAGGACCCGTGGAGAACACCTACGCCGAACGCCGCAGCGTGCAATTGGACGGGTACCGCGTGCGCTACTGGTTCTACGACGCTGACAAGAAGCACAAACCGTTGCTCGTGATGCTCCACGGGTTCCGTGGGGACCACCACGGTCTGCAGCTGATCGCGACTGCCCTACGCGAGAAATACCACGTGGTGCTACCGGACCTGCCCGGTTTCGGACGCTCGGAGCCCTTCCCTGACCGAGAACACTCGGTGCCCAGCTACGTGGAGTTCGTGCGCGAGTTCCTCGAGGCACTGACCGATAACGCCGTCCATCCGGGCTGCGAGACGGGCATCGTGCTCGCGGGGCACTCCTTCGGGTCCACCCTGGCGGCGCACTTCGCCGTGGAGTACCCCGCCATGGTGGAACGGTTGATCCTGCTCAACCCCATCTCAGAACCCGCCCTGGCCGGACAGCAGAAGCGGCTGACCAAGCTCACGGAGCTCTACTACTCCGCGGGCGCGTCCCTCCCCCGGCGGCTGGGCACCAAATTGCTGGCCTCGAACGCCGTCGTGAAACTCATGACGGACGTGATGGTCAAGTCAGAGGACCCGGGGATCCGCAACTACGCGCTGCGCCAGCACCAGGCCTACTTCAACACCTTCGCCAACCGGGACGTGCTCACCGAGGCCTATCAGGCGTCGATCTCCCACACCGTCGCGGAGGTCGCGATGAACCTGACCATGCCCACCCTGCTCATCGTGGGCGACCAGGACGAATTGGGCTCCGTGCGCTCGCAGCGCACCATGGCCTCGTGGATCCGCAGCCACAGCCTCAAGATCATCCCCGGGGTGGGTCACCTGATCCACTACGAGACCCCACAGCTCGCGGCGGATTACATCGAAGACTTCCTGGCGTCCCCCGCGCCGGAACCCCTCGAGGGCTACGACCAGTTACCCCACGCGGACACGACCGCCTCCACCCCGGACCAACTCACCGGGATGATCCCCGCGGTGGACCCGGGCTCCGGTGAGCACCAGCTCACCAAGGAGGCCACCGCGCGCGGACTCTACGGGACCGACGAGCGGTGAAGCTGCTCTTCGACGCCCGCTACATCCGCACCGATCACCACGATGGGATCAGCCGCTACAGCGCCGAATTGCTCGCCGCCACGGCCCGGGCAGTTGCCTCCGATCCGCGCGTCCGCCTCGCCGCACTGATCAGCGATCCCGCCCAGGCTGCCCTGATCTCCGACGGTCTGCCCACGCTGCTGGGCCCGTCCGTTACGTCCCCGGCCGAGGTGCTCACGGGCGCCCTGCTGAGCCGGTACGCACCCGACGTCGTGTTCTCCCCCATGCAGACCATGGGCTCGCTGGGGCGCCGCCACAAGCTGATCCTCACGCTGCACGACCTGATCTACTACGAGCACCCGCAGCCCCCGGGCGATCTCCCCTTGCCGGTGCAGTGGGGTTGGCGCGCGTACCACAAGGCCTGGTGGCCCCAGAGGCTCACGCTCAACCGCGCGGACGCCGTCGCGACCGTCTCCCAGACGTCGAAGCGGGAGATCCTCGCGCACCGGCTCACGAAACGGGACGTGCGCGTGATCGCCAACGCGGCGCCGTCGTCCGGGATCCCCGAGGAGACCGCCGTGCGGCGGCTCGGCGAGCGCGGGCGGGACCTGGTCTACATGGGCTCGTTCCTGCCGTACAAGAACGTGGAGACGCTGCTGCGCGCGATGGCCCACCTGCCCGGGTACACGCTGCACCTGCTGTCCCGGATCTCGCCGGCGCGCGAGGCGCAATTGCGCGCGCAGGTCCCGACGGACGCCCGCGTGGTCTTCCACCGCGGGGTCAGCGAGGACGAGTACCGCGAGCTCCTCACCACGTGCGCCACGCTCGTGACCGCGTCCCGCGCCGAGGGGTACGGCTTGCCACTCGTGGAGGCCTTCGCGCAGGGCGCGCCGGTCGTGTGCTCGGACCTGCCCATCTTCCACGAGGTCGCCGGGGACGCCGCCGGCTACGCCCCCTCCGACGACGACGCCGCGTTCGCCGCCCGCGTGCGCGAGCTCACCGATCCCGTCCTCGCTCGCGAGCGCGTCACCGCGGGACTGCACCGGATCCGCGCGCACACGTGGGACGACTCCGCGCGGGAACTACTCGACCTGGCATGGGATCTGCACCAGCGCGGCTGAACCGCGCGCGTCCTCGGGACAGCGACACGGGGTCGCAGCACGGTGTACCGGGCCGGGTTGCCGGGCCACGGGGAACCGCCTGACACCGGCCTACAGCAGGTCCGCGACGTCGCACCGCACCGCCACGGGGGCGTGCTCCCGCAGTGCCGACGCGCGGGCCTTCTCCGCCCGAAGCGCCGAGGTCACGCGTGGGGCGATGCCGAACCCGAAGAACAGCAACGCCCGGTAGGGGCGCTCCGACGCGCGTTCCACCCGAGCGGTCGAGGTGCCGGAGGGCACGTCCAGCGTGGCGGGACGGGGCTCGGCGTGCGGGACGTCGGCGCCGTTGCCCACGGCCTGCTCCACCGGTGCGGGCCCCACGACCCGGACCTTCTCGGGTAGACGCAGATCCCGGAGGGTGGCCTCCACGGCGTCGCGCGGACCGGTCAGCGCCGCGGTACGCACCGCCGGCGGCAGTCCGAGTTCGTGGCGCTCCCGAAGCTCCCGCTCGGCGTGCCCCGCAGGGTCCCAGCGCACGAGCGCGCCGACCGCGCGGTCCTGATCCGCGGTCACCACCACGGTCCCGCCGTGAGAGCCCGCCCGCACGAGTGCTGCGGCATTGAACCAGCGGCGCAACGTCTGCTCCTCCGCGCGCAGCCACGGCCGGGCGAGCATCTGGTTCCCGTCCAGCAGCAGCGCGGCGGCGTAGCCGCCGTCCGCGACGGGCTCCGCTCCCGGCGTCGCCACCACGAGCGCCGGGGCGGACCCCACCCGGGGCCGCACGGTGCGGTCGCTCGACGAGATCACGGGCACCTGCGGGAACGAACGGCCCAGCTCCTCCGCGGTCCGGGACGCCCCCACGGTACTCAATCGCACCCGGGTGAACCCACACTCCACGCACCGCCAGTCATGGGCGTGACGCCCGCACCACGTGCACACCGGCACGGCGTGGGCGGAATCCAGCGCGAGGGACCCGTCGCATGCCTGGCAGCGCGCGGGCGTACGGCACCGCTGGCAGGCGAGCACGGGAGCATAGCCCTTGCGCGCCACCTGCACGAGCACGGGCCCGGATTTCAGGGCCTCGCGTGCCACCCGGAACGCCTCGTGCGGCAACCGGGCGCGCGCCGCGAGCGGGTCGAGGGCGGTGTTGTAGGAATCGGAGGTCGCTTCGATGCGCGGGGAGAACCGGCGCAGGTCCGCGCGATCTGGTGCCACGCGCGCCGCCCACCCTGTGGCCACGAGCCGCAGCGCCTCGGGACTCACCGCGTACCCCGTGAACAGCGCGGCCAGACCCTGCTGCTGGGTGCGCAGCAACAACACGTCCCGCGTGTGCTGGTAGGGGGCGCGCTGCTCCACGAAGTTCACGTCCCCGTCGTCGTGACAGCACACGAGCGCGAGATCCTGCACGGGCGCGTACGCGGTGGAGCGCGTGCCCACGGCCAGGCGCTTCTTCCCGAGCGCGAGTTCGAGGAACCCCCGGTAGCGGGGCGTGGGCCCGTCGTCGGCGTGCAGGCGCACGACGGCATCCTCCCCCACCAGCTCGCACAGCGCCCTTTCGAGCCGCTCGAGTGCCTTGTGATCCGCGACCACGCCCACCGCGCCGCGACCGGCGGCGTACGCGGTGGCCATGGCGCTCGCGGTCAGCACCGCCCAGTCGTGGTCCTCGGCCGAGGGCAGCACTTCCACGACCGCGCGCGCCGGCTCACCGCGCGCCACGGACGCCGCGAACTCCGGGCCGCCCGCGTAGTGCTGCCAGCCGGTCGTCGGGGGTTCCCCGGGGGACGACGACGCGTGTTCGGGTGCGGGCGCGGCGGTCGGGTTCGCTTCCGTGGCGTCGTCGGCGGCCGTGCCGTCGAGCGCGGCCTCGTCCCGGGACGGTTCTTGACCCGGAAGTCCTTCGGTGGTGTTGCCTGTAGCCCGCGCGAGATGACCCGAGACGGCGCCGTCGGGAGCGGAGCCCGCTGATACGCCGGCCGGCGCCGCGGCGTCGACGTCCGGATCCGCGACGTCCGTCTCGGAGGTCCCGGCGGCTTCGGGCGTGCTGAATTCCTTGTCCACCCGCGCGACCCGCGGGGCGATCGCGACCCGCAGGACGTCCGCGACCGTGCCGGCGCAGCGTTCAGCCACGGCCTGCGCGAGCTCCACGATCTCGGGGCGGGCCACCGGCAGCGGCGTGAGCACGCGACGGATGGGCAGCAATCGGTCCTCGGGGACGTCCGTGTGGGCCACGCGGTCCACGACCCACCCGGACATCTTCCGACCCGCGAAGACCACCGAGACCTTGGACCCCACGACCGCTTGCTCGTCGAGGGCAGCGGTCACGCGGTAGTCGAAGACCCGGTCCAGGTGCGGGACGTAGGCCTCGAGCAAGACCTTGGCCACGGGGTCGTGCGCGGCGCGGCCCTCGGAGCCTAGAGGTTTTCGGGGCGAAGAACGTGGCTGGGACGGGGGTGCGGCCTCGGGCAGACCCGCGAGCGCGAGTTGCTCACCGGACGCGTCCGACGGAACGGTGCCCTGGTCCGCCGGGGCGGAACCCGCAGTCGCGGAGTCCGGGGGCGCGGTGCCCGCCGAGTCCGGCCTGGGGGACTCCGGCGTGGCGGGCTCCCTCCCGGCGGGGCCGGGGCTCACAGCCCCGCGGCGGAACGCAACTCCTGGACCCGGTCCGTGCGCTCCCACGTGAAATCGGGGTCGGTGCGGCCGAAATGACCGTGGGCGGCGGTCTTGGCGTAGATGGGGCGCTTGAGGTCCAGGTCCTCGATGATCGCCAGCGGCCGCAGGTCGAAGACCTCGGAGATCGCCTTCTCGATCCGCGCGGGGTCCACGGTCTCGGTGCCGAAGGTCTCCACGTACAGGCCCACGGGACGGGCCTGGCCGATCGCGTAGGCCACCTGGACCTCCGCCCGGCGGGCCAGTCCGGCGGCCACGACGTTCTTGGCGACCCAGCGCATCGCGTACGCGGCGGAGCGGTCCACCTTGGAGGGGTCCTTGCCGGAGAACGCACCGCCACCGTGGCGGGCCATGCCGCCGTAGGTGTCCACGATGATCTTGCGTCCGGTCAGCCCGGCGTCCCCCACGGGCCCGCCGCGCACGAAGTTGCCCGCGGGGTTGACGATGATCTTTGTTGCGGACAGGTCCAGTCCGGAGTCCTCCAGGACGGGGCTGATCACGCTGGTCGTGAGATCGCGGGTGAGCTGGTCCAGGTCGTAGTTCTCCGCGTGCTGGGAGGAGACGACCACGGTGTCCACGGAGACGGGGGTGTGCCCGTCGTAACCCAGGGTCACCTGGGTCTTGCCGTCCGGACGCAGACCGGGCAGCACCGCGGTCTTACGCACACGGGTGAGCTGCTCGGACAGCCGGTGCGCCAACAGGATGGGGGCGGGCATGAGCGTGTCCGTCTCGTCCGAGGCGTACCCGAACATGATGCCCTGGTCCCCCGCGCCCTGGGCGTCCCGGGGGTCACGCGCGGCACCGGTGCGCTCCTCGAGGGACGTGAACACACCCTCGTAGATCTCGTTGGACTGCTCGCCCACGCTGATGGACACACCGCAGAACTCGCCGTCGAAACCGTGCACGGAGGAGTTGTACCCGATGTCCAGCAGGGTCTTGCGCACGATGTGGGGGATCTCCACGTACGCGTCCGTCTTGACCTCGCCCGCCACGTGCACGAGGCCCGTGGTGACCATGGTCTCCACGGCCACCGAGGAATTGGGGTCCTCGGTCAGCAGGGCGTCCAGGATCGAGTCGGAGATCTGGTCACAGATCTTGTCCGGGTGCCCCTCGGTCACGGACTCGGACGTGAAGATTCTCAGGTGCTTGCTCGCTTCGCTCACGGGAGACCACATTACCCGTCGGTGCGAACGTCCTCGGCGATGCGCTGCACCACGAACCGCGCGACCTCGTCCTTGGTCCCGCGCGCTCCGCGGTCCTCGCTCGAGCGAGCCGAGAGCACGGTGACCTCGGTGTCATCGTGGCCGAAGACCTTGTCCGTGCCCACCTCGTTGAGCACGAGCAGGTCGCAGCCCTTGCGTGCGAGCTTGGCGCGCGCGAAATCGAGCACCGAGTGCTCGGCGTCCCCGGTCTCCGCGGCGAAGCCCACGATCAGCTGCTCGAGTGAGCGCTCGGCGCGCTGGGCCACGACGGCGCGCAGGATGTCCGGATTGCGCACCAGCCGGATCACGGGGTCCGCGCCGTCCTCGGACTTCTTCATCTTGTGCTCGCCCACGGTGTCCGGGCGGTAGTCCGCCACGGCGGCGGCCATGATCACGACGTCGGCCTCGCGCGCGGCAGCCAGGGTCGCGTCCTGCAGCTCACGCGCCGAGGACACGCGCGTGATGTCGACGCCGCTCGGCAGCTCGGTCTCCACGTGCGCGGCGATCAGGTGCACGTGTGCGCCCGCGTCGCGCGCGGCACGGGCCAGGGCCACGCCCTGCTTGCCCGAGGACCGGTTGCCCAGGAAGCGCACGGGATCCAGGGCTTCGCGCGTCCCGCCCGCGGTGACCAGGACGCGACGTCCGCGCAGAGCGTCGTCGCCGTCGGACGATGAATGGGTGGAGCTGGAGGCGGGGTCCACGAGGGCGAGCGCGGCGTCGAAGATCTCCTGCGGCTCGGGTAACCGGCCCGGGCCGCTGTCCTTGCCCGTGAGCCGACCGCTGGCCGGATCGAGGACCGTGTGGCCGTGCTCGCGCAACAGGGCGACGTTGCGCTGCGTGGCCGGGTTCTGCCACATCTCGGTGTGCATGGCCGGGGCCAGCAGCACGGGCGCGGCAGTCGCGAGCACCGTGGTGGTCAGCAGGTCGTCCGCGTGCCCGTGGGCCACCCGGGCCATGAGGTCCGCCGTGGCCGGGGCGATCACCACCAGGTCCGCGGCCTGGCCCTGGGCCACGTGGTTGACCGTGTCGATCCGGTCGAAGACCGACCCCGAGACGTGCTCGCCCGTGAGGGCCTCCCACGTGGGCGCACCCACGAACTGCAGGGCGGCCTCGGTGGGCATGGGCACCACGTGGTGGCCGGCCTCGGAGAACAACCGGGACAGCAGGGCGGCCTTGTATGCGGCGATGCCCCCGCCCACACCCAACACCACGCGCAACGGGGCGCGGGGCGCGGAGGGGACGGGGGCGTCGCGGCTGTGCGGGTCGGTCACTGCTCGGAGGACTCTGCGGAACCCTCGGCGGGGTCCTCGGTGTCCGCGGCCGGGATCTCCTCGGAGGTCTCCCCCAGCTGGACGCCGTCGGAGAAGACCGCGGTGCCGTCCTGCTCACCCTGGGCGAAGAAGTCGCCGGTGAACATGTCCGTGGCGGTGGGTTCGTCGCTGACCATCTGGCCGTTGGGGGTGAACCCGGTGTGGTCCACGTGCACGGCCTCGATCAGGCCCTCGTCGATCTCGCGGAACGCGATGGACAGGGGCTTCTCGTTGAGCTGGGTGTCCACGAGCGGACCCACGTACTCGAACAGACCCTCGTGCAACTGCGAGTAGTACGCGTTGATCTGGCGGGCGCGGCGGGCACCGAAGATCACCAGGCCGTACTTGGAATCCGTCTTGTCGAGCAACCGATCGACGGGCGGGTTGACGATGCCTTCGTTGTTCGTGCTCACGTGTTTCATGACTCCTGTGGTGGACGGGAAAGATGGTGCTACTGGCCGTGGGGGCTGCGCGGATCCGGGGCGGCTGACCGCCTCAACGGTGCGATGCCCTCGGCAACCCCATGAGGGCCACGAGTTCGGCGGCGGCGCGTTCCACCGTGTCGTTGACGACGGTGTGATCGAACTCTGATTGCGCCGCGAGTTCCAGTTTAGCCGTTTCCAGCCGACGCTGCTGTTGCTCGGGGGTCTCGGTGCCCCGGCCCACGAGCCGGTGCACCATTTCCTCCCAACTCGGCGGGGCCAGGAACACGAACTGGGCGTCCGGCATGGTCTGGCGCACGCTGCGCGCTCCCTGCAAGTCGATCTCGAGCAGGACACTGCGCCCCGCCGCGAGCGCCTCCTCGACCTTGTGGCGCGGTGTGCCGTACCGGTTGAGGTTGTGCACGACCGCCCATTCGAGCAGGTCGTGACGCTCGATCATGTCGTCGAACTCGGCGTCGCTGACGAAGAAGTAGTGCACGCCGTCCACCTCGCCGGGCCGCGGCGCACGCGTGGTGGCCGAGACGGACAACCACACCTGCGGGTAGTGGTCCCGGATGTAGGTGGACACCGTTCCTTTGCCCACGGCCGTGGGGCCGGCCAGAACGGTCACGGTGGGCTTGGGACGCACGGGTACCTCCGGAAGATGACGGTGACGGGCGAGCGGTCAGCTCGCCCGTCACTGTATCAACCGTGGGTCCCGGCGGTCGCGCCCGGGGTGGGGCGGATCGGGGACCGGGGTTCAGCGGTCCAGGTAGTCCACGAGCGCCTTGCGCTGGTGCTGACCCAGGCCACGCACCCGACGGGTGGGTGCGATCCCGATCTGCTCCATGATCGCCGCCGAGCGCACCTTCCCGATCCCGGGGGTGGCCTCGAGCAGTTCGGTGACCTTCAGGCGGCTGACGGCTTCGTCCTCCTCGCCCCTGCGCAGCACTTGCGCCACGGTGATCGACCCGTCCCGCAGTCCCTTCTTGATCTCCGCCCGCGCGGTCCGCGCCGCCGTGGCTTTCTCGCGCGCGCGTGCGCGCTCTTCGTCCGTCAGTGGCCGCAATGCCATGCCCAGCTCTCCTCCTCGTGTGACAGCGGCTCGGCCGTGCGCCTGATGGGGGGGGACGCACGCAAGCCGTCCCCCTGAAAGTACCGGACACGTTTGCCGCCGTACACACAATGAACGCCCCCTGACGTGGCCTTTCGGGCCGCCGCCAGGGGGCGTTCACGGGGGTCTCAGGACAGCTGGAGGTGCGTGCGTAATTCCTCGGTGCTGCGGTCGATGGCGTCCCGCAGCGCGGGGACGTCCGGACCGTGACGCAGTACACCTCGCGAGGAGTTCGCGAGCACTGTGGGCCTGACGTGCTCAAACACCGTGGCCACGGCCGCGGCGTCCGCGCCCTGGGCACCGTAACCGGGGGCCAGGATCGGCCCGTTCAGGGTGCTCAGATCGATGTCCAGGGACGCTAGGGCCTCTCCCACGGTCGCCCCGATCACCGCTCCGCACGAGCCCAGGGTGGCCACCGACGGTGACGTCACGATTTCATTACGATTGTTCCCGGCCCCCGTATTCGCGCCGGTGACACCGCGATCGGCCGCCGCGGCAGCACCGTCCGACGGCGCCGTCGAACCTTCCGGGGACGACGACGCCGTGCCCGGCCGGGGCTGCGCCGTCGCGTTCTCCCGGGCGATCGCGGCCAGGACGGACCCGGCCACGGACCCGGTGCCGCCCACGTGCTGGACGGACGCGCCCTCCGGGTTGGAGGTCAGCGCGAGCACGAACGTCCCGCGCCCGGTCCCACGCGCGAGGTCCAGTGCCGGACGCAGGGACTCGAAGCCGAGGTAGGGACTCAGCGTCACGGCGTCGGCCGCGAGGGGCGAGTCGTCGGAGAGCCACGCGCTCGCGTAGGCCGCCATGGTGGAACCGATGTCCCCGCGCTTGGCGTCCGCGATGCTCAGCAGCCCGGCCTCGCGGGACTCCCGCAGGACGCGCTCAAGCACCGCGAAGCCCGCGGAACCGTACGCCTCGAACAGGGCAACCTGCGGTTTCACGGCCGCGCACCGCTCCGCTGCGGCTTCGAGGACGCGCAGCGCGAAGCGCTCGAGGCCCTGCGCCGTGGCGGGCAGAGCCCACGCGTCCAGCAAGGAGGGGTGGGGGTCGATCCCCACGCACAGCGGACCCGCAACGGTCATCGCCCGTTCGAGGCGGGCCCCGAAGGGAACACGCTCGGACTCAGCCACGGGTGTCCCCCGCGGCGACCTGCTCCCGCAGCTTCTGCTCGTGCTCCTGCAGGGACGTCACGGACCACGAGTACTGCCGCTGCGCGGTGATCGCCTGCAGCGCTGCACCGAGCTCCGAGACCGTGGTCATGGTGGGCACACCCACGGACGTGGCCGCCGCACGGATCTGGTACCCGTCGCCGCGGGCCTGCTGACCGCCGGAGGGCGTGTTGAAGATCAGGTCGATCTTCCCGTCCGTGATCAGGTCCGCGACCGAGGGGGACCCGTCGTCGGCGTCGGCGATCTTGGCCACGACCGTGGACTCGATGCCGTTGCGCCGCAGCACCTGGGCCGTGCCGCCCGTGGAGACGATCTCGAAGCCCAGGTCCGCGAACATCTTCACGGGGATCACCGCGGAGCGCTTGTCCTTGTTAGCGACCGAGACGAACAACCGTCCGGACGTGGGCAGCGGCCCGCCCGCGGCGGCCTGCGCCTTGGCGAACGCGGTGTCGAAGTAGCGGTCGATGCCCATGACCTCACCCGTGGAGCGCATCTCGGGGCCCAGCAGGGAGTCCACCACGGTGCCCTCCGGGGTGCGGAAGCGCGCGAACGGCAGCACGACCTCCTTGACCGCGGTGGGGGTCTGCTCGGGCAGGGTCGTGCCGTCGTAGTCCGCGGGGAGCATCCCCTGCTCGCGCAGCTCGGCCACGGTGCGCCCGGTGCCGATCAGCGCGGCGGCCTTGGCCATCTGCACGCCCGTGGCCTTGGACACGAACGGCACCGTGCGCGAGGCCCGCGGGTTGGCCTCGATCACGTAGAGCACATCCGAGGCGAGAGCGAACTGCAGGTTGATCAGACCCCTCACGCCCACGCCGCGCGCAATGGCTTCGGTGGCCTCGCGCACGCGGGAGATCACGTCCGGGCCCAGGGTGATGGGGGGCAGCACGCACGCGGAGTCACCGGAGTGGATCCCGGCCTCCTCGATGTGCTCCATGATCCCGCCCACGTAGCAGTCCTTGCCGTCGTAGAGCGCGTCCACGTCGATCTCGATCGCGTCCTCGAGGAACTTATCGATCAGGGCCGGGCGGCTCGGGCTGACCTCGGTCGCGTTCTCGAGGTAGGACTTCAGGGACGCCTCGTCGTAGACAATCTCCATCCCGCGCCCACCGAGCACGTAGGACGGGCGCACCAGCACGGGGTAGCCGATCTCGTGGGCGATCCGGCTGGCCTGCTCGAAGGTGTGGGCCGTGCCGTTCTTGGGCTGGCGCAACCCCGCCTCAGTGAGCACGCGCGCGAACTCCCCGCGGTCCTCCGCCAGGTCGATCGCCTCGGGGGTCGTCCCGAGGATCGGCACGCCCGCGGCCTTGAGGTCCGCCGCGAGCTTGAGCGGGGTCTGCCCGCCGAGCTGCACGAAGACACCGAGCAGCCCACCCGAGCGGCGCTCGGCCTCCACGACCTCCATGACGTCCTCGAACGTGAGCGGTTCGAAGTACAGCCTCGTGGAGATGTCGTAGTCGGTCGAAACGGTCTCCGGGTTGCAGTTGAGCATCACGGTCTCGTACCCGGCCTCGCGCAACACCATGGACGCGTGCACGCACGAGTAGTCGAATTCGATCCCCTGCCCGATCCGGTTGGGCCCGGAACCCAGGATCATGACCGAAGGCTTCTCGTGCGGGGCCACCTCCGTTTCGCGGTCGTAGCTCGAGTAGTGGTACGGGGTGAACGCCTCGAACTCGGCGGCGCACGTGTCCACGGTCTTGTAGACGGGGCGGATGTCCAGCGCGTGGCGCACCCCGCGCACCACCGATTCCTCGAGGTGGACCAGCTCACCGATCTGGGCATCGGAGAAGCCGTGGCGCTTGGCCTCCCGCAGCGTGACCGGGCGCAGGTCCGGGTCCGCGCGCACCAGGTCCGCGGTCTCGTTGAGCAACTGGATCTGGTCGAGGAACCACGGGTCGATCGCCGTGGCCTCGAAGACTTGTTCCACGCTCGCACCCGCGAGAAGGGCCTGCTGCACGTTGCGCAACCGGTGGGTGGTGGTCTCGCGGCACGTCTCCACGAGCCGGGCCACCGTGTTGGGCCCGGGCTCCACGGCCGGGCGGGCGAAGCTGAAGGACGAACCCTTCTGCTCGAGCGAGCGCATGGCCTTCTGCAGCGCCTCGGTGAAGTTGCGCCCGATCGCCATGGCCTCGCCCACCGACTTCATGGTTGTAGTCAGCGTGGGGTCCGCGGCCGGGAACTTCTCGAACGCGAAGCGCGGGACCTTCACGACCACGTAGTCCAGGGTGGGCTCGAAGCTCGCGGGGGTCTTCTGCGTGATGTCGTTGGGGATCTCGTCGAGCGTGTACCCCAGGGACAGCTTGGTCGCGATCTTGGCGATCGGGAAGCCCGTGGCCTTGGACGCGAGCGCCGAGGAACGGGAGACGCGCGGGTTCATCTCGATGACCACGATCCGCCCGGTCGCGGGTTCCACCGCGAACTGGATGTTGCACCCGCCGGTGTCCACGCCCACTTCACGGATCACGGCGATCGCGATGTCACGCATGCGCTGGTACTCGCGGTCGGTCAGGGTCATGGCCGGGGCCACGGTGATCGAATCGCCCGTGTGCACGCCCACCGGGTCCACGTTCTCGATCGAGCACACGACCACCACGTTGTCGTTGGCGTCGCGCATCATCTCGAGCTCGTACTCCTTCCACCCCAGGATGGACTCCTCGAGGAGCACCTCCGAGGTGGGTGAGTACTGGATCCCGGCGCCGGCGATGCGGTGCAGATCGGTCTCGTCGTACGCGAGACCCGAGCCCAGTCCGCCCATCGTGAAGGACGGGCGCACGACCATGGGGTAACCGAGCTTCTCGGCGGCGACGAGCGCCTCGTCCATGGAATGCACGATGATCGAGCGCGCGGATTCCGCGCCGCAGCGTTCGACGACGCCCTTGAAGGCCTCGCGGTCCTCGCCCAGGTTGATCGCGTCCACGTCCGCGCCGATCAGCTCGACGTCGTACTTCTCGAGCACGCCGTTGGCGTCCAGGGCCAAGGCCGTGTTCAGCGCTGTCTGCCCGCCCAGGGTGGGCAGCACAGCGTCGGGACGTTCCTTCGCGATGATCTTCTCGACCGTCTCCGGGGTGATGGGCTCCACGTAGGTGGCGTCCGCGAACTCGGGATCGGTCATGATCGTGGCCGGGTTGGAGTTGACCAGGATCACGCGCAGCCCCTCGTCCTTCAGGACGCGCAGGGCCTGGGTCCCGGAGTAGTCGAACTCCGCGGCCTGCCCGATCACGATGGGCCCGGAGCCGATCACCAGGACGCTGTTGAGGTCTTGCCTGCGGGGCATCAGTTGTCTCCTGCTTCCGGATCGGGGCTCTGACCGGCCCGGTCCATCATGTCGATAAAGCGGTCGAAGAGATAGGCGGAGTCGTGCGGACCCGCGGCGGCCTCGGGGTGGTACTGCACCGAGAACGCGGGGATGTCCTCGCAGCGCAGTCCTTCCACGACGTCGTCGTTGAGCCCCACGTGGGACACGCTGACCCGCCCGTAGCGGGACTCGGGCGCAGTCACGGGCTCCCCCACGGGCGCGTCCACCGCGAAGCCGTGGTTCTGGGAGGTGATCTCCACCGTGCCCGTGGCGAGGTCCATGACCGGCTGGTTGATCCCGCGGTGGCCGAACGTGAGCTTGTACGTCCCGAAGCCCAGCGCGCGGCCGAGCAGCTGGTTACCGAAGCAGATCCCGAAGAACGGGATGCCCTCGTCCAGCACGCGGCGCAGCAGGGCCACCTGCTCGTCCGCGGTGGCCGGGTCCCCCGGGCCGTTCGAGAAGAACACGCCGTCCGGGTGCAGCGCCTGCACCTGCTCAAAGCTCACGTCCGCGGGCACCACGTGCACACGTACCCCGCGTTCGGCCAGGCGCTGCGGGGTCATGGACTTGATCCCCAGGTCCACCGCGACCACCTCGTGGCGCACCGGGGCGTCCCAGCCGTGCTCGCGCGGCTCCACCACGTAGGTCTCGTCCGTGCTCACGTGCTCGGCGAGCGCACGGCCCGCCATCCCCGGCTGCTCGGTGACCCGCTGCACGAGCTGGGCCACGGGCTCGCCGGCCTGATCGCCGGAGAAGATCCCGGCGCGCATCGCACCCTTGTCGCGCAGGTGGCGGGTCAGCGCGCGGGTGTCCACGCCCTGGATCCCGGTGATGCCCTGCTCGGCGAGCTCGTCGTCCAGGCTGCGCTCGCTGCGCCAGTTGGAGGGCCGGCGGGCGGGGTCACGCACCACGAAGCCGTTGACCCAGATCTTGCGGGATTCCATGTCGTCCAGGTTCACGCCCGTGTTGCCGATGTGCGGGGCGGTCTGGATCACGATCTGCCCCGCGTACGAGGGGTCGGTCAGGGTCTCCTGGTAGCCGGTCATCCCGGTCGCGAAGACCGCTTCGCCGAAGGCCGTCCCGGGGGCACCCCAGGCGCGGCCCTCGAACACCGTGCCGTCCTCGAGGACCATGACGGCCGGTTCGATGCGTGGTGAGTTCATGGCGAACTCCTTTCGTTGAGCGTGCCGGGAGCGTGAGGGCTCCCGGGAATTCGGTTCTCAGGCGTCCAGCAGGGCCGACGCCGCGTCCTCCAGTTGCCGGGATCCCTCACCGGTGCGCGCGCGGAAGCCGGTGTCCACGCGGGTGTCCCCGAGGTCCCAGGTCAGCACCACGAGTCCGTCGCGTTCCACGAACTTGCCGACCATCCCGGACGCGGTGGACACCGCGCGCAGATCCGCCCGTGGAATGAACACGTCCGGGGCGCCCTGCCGGTTGAGGAACACGCCGTCCGGGGCCACGATCGCCTCCGCGTTCGTGCGCACCCCCAGGTCATGCCCCGCGATACGTTCGAGCGGTTGGGCGGTGTAGGTGGTGACCACGTACATCCCGTCCACGCGCGCGGTGGCCCGCTGCAGCAGGTCCCGGGGCGCCTGGGCCGGCGCGGCCAAGCCCGCCTGGCGTCGCACCCGACCCCGCCAACCCCACCGAATCAGGGCGAAGAGCACCACGACGATCAGTATGGTCAACAGGGTGGGTACGAGCTTGTCCGACATGGGCGGCCTTTCGTGGGGGTGGTCAGCGGGTCAGCGGCGTGGCGGGTTCGCCGTTACGCACCACGGGGTGACCGCGGTAGAACGTGGCGCGCACACCGCCGGGCAGGGTCATCCCCCGGTACGGACTATTGCGGCCCTTGGACGCGTGGATCGTGGGATCCACGGGGGTCTGCCCGCTGGGGTCCCACAGCACGATGTTCGCGGTGGCCCCGGGGGCCAGTTCCTGGCCCTGGTCGGTCAGGCCCAGGATCCGGGCGGGGGTGCGGGACATGATCTGCGCCACGCGCTCCCACCCGATCAACCCGGTGTCCACGAGGGTCGACTGGACCACCGCGAGGGCGGTCTCCAGACCCGTCATACCGTGGGCCGCGCAGCTCCACTCGCATTCCTTGTCCTCCGCGGTGTGCGGGGCGTGGTCCGTGCCGATCACGTCGATCGTGCCCTCGGCCACGGCACGGCGCAGGGCCTGGACGTCGTCGTCCGTGCGCAGCGGCGGGTTGACCTTGTAGACGGGGTCGAAGGTGCGCACGAGTTCGTCGGTGAGCAACAGGTGGTGCGGGGTGACCTCCGCGGTCACGGCCACGCCGCGCTCCTTGGCCCAGCGCACGATGTCCACGGACCCCTTGGTGGAGAGGTGGCAGATGTGCAGGCGGGAGTCCACGTGCTGGGTCAGCAGCACGTCCCGGGCGATGATCGCCTCCTCGGCCACCGCGGGCCAGCCCGTGAGACCGAGGTCAGCGGAGACCGCGCCCTCGTTCATCTGGGCGCCCTCGGTCAGGCGCGGTTCCTGGGCGTGCTGGGCGATGATCCCCCCGAAGGACTTGACGTACTCGAGGGCCCGGCGCATCAGAACGGGGTCGTGGACGCACTTGCCGTCGTCGGAGAACATCCGTACACCCGCGCGGGACTCCGCCATCGCGCGGATCTCGGACAGCTGCGTGCCCCCGAGCCCCACCGTGACCGCGCCCACGGGGTGGACGTCGCACCACCCAGCGTCGCGGCCCAGCTGCCACACCTGCTCAACCACGCCGGCGGTGTCCGCCACGGGGTGGGAGTTGGCCATCGCGAACACCGCGGTGAACCCGCCGCGGGCCGCCGCACGCGTTCCGGTCTCCACGGTCTCCGCGTCCTCGTGACCCGGTTCGCGCAGGTGGGTGTGCATGTCCACGAGACCCGGAAGGGCCACGGCGCCGGCGGCGTCGATCACGTCCGTGCCCTCGGGCACGTCCAGGGTGCCCACGGGCCCCACGGCGGCGATCACCCCGTCCGTGAGCAACAGGTCCGCGGGCTCACCGCCCTCGGGGCGGGCGTTGCTGATCAGGTAGGAGCTCATGCGGGCCACCTCAGTTCTCGCTCGGGTACGGGGAGCTCTCGTCGCCGGAGAGCAATAGGAACAACACGGCCATCCGCACGGCCACACCGTTGGCCACCTGCTCCAACACGGTGGAGCGCGGGGAGTCGGCGGCCTCTGAGGAAATTTCCAGGCCGCGGTTCATGGGCCCGGGGTGCATGAACACCGTGGGCGCACCCATGTGCTCGAGGCGCTGCACGCGCTGGGATGTGAGCCCCCAGCCTCGCGTGTACTCGGCCTCGCTCGGGAAGAACGCGGCGTTCATGCGCTCACGCTGCAACCGCAGCATCATCACGGCGTCCGGGGCCTCGGCCAGCACGGCGTCCAGGTCGTAGCCGACCTCGCACGGCCAGTCGTCCATGGCCACGGGAACCAGGGTGGGCGGGGCCACGAGCGTGACGCGTGCGCCCAGGGTCGTGAGCAACCACACGTTGGAGCGGGCCACGCGGGAGTGCAGCACGTCCCCCACGATCACCACGTGCATTCCTTCGAGGTCCATCCCGGTGCTCGCCATGCCCGTGGCCCGCGAGCGCACGCGGCGCAGGGTCATGGCGTCGAGCAGGGCCTGGGTGGGGTGCGCGTGCTTGCCGTCCCCGGCGTTGATCACCGCGGCGTCGATCCACCCGGAGTCCGCGAGCTGCTGCGGGGCGCCGGAGGACGCGTGGCGGATCACCACGGCGTCCGCGCTCATGGCCATGAGCGTCTGTGCGGTGTCCTTGAGCGACTCGCCCTTGGACACCGAGGAGCCCTTGGCGGAGAAGTTGATCACGTCCGCGCTGAGCCGTTTGGCCGCGGTCTCGAACGAGATCCGCGTGCGCGTGGAGTCCTCGAAGAACAGGTTGACCACGGTGCGCCCACGCAGGGCGGGCAGTTTCTTGACCGAGCGCGAGGACACGGCGGCCATCTGGTCCGCGGTGTCCAGGATCCGCACTGCCTCGGGGTAGCTCAGCTCGTTGGTCGTCAGCAGGTGCTTCATACGCGCGGCCCCTTCCCGGCGGTACCGGGGGCGCGGGCGACGTCATCGTCGGAGACCACCGGCGAGTCGATGATCACGCAGTCCTCGTGACCCCTCACGCGCGGCTGGGGATCGGACTCGCGCAGCAGCACGCGGACCTTCTCGTGGGAGGACGTGGGCAGGTTCTTGCCCACGTGATCCGCGCGGATGGGCAGCTCGCGGTGGCCACGGTCCACGAGCACGGCCAGGCGCACCGCGTTGGGGCGTCCCACGTCCACGAGGGCGTCCAGGGCCGCGCGGATCGTGCGCCCCGAGAACAGGACGTCGTCCACGAGCACCAGGGTGCGCCCGTCGATCCCGGAGTCCGGGATCACCGTGGGTTGCGGGGTGCGCGCGGGATGACGCCGCAGGTCGTCGCGGTACATCGTGATGTCGAGCTGACCCGTGCTCTGTTGCGCGTGGAAGTCGGGGTCGATCTGCTCGAGCTTGGCGGCCAACCGCTGGGCCAAGGGGTAGCCGCGACGGGCGATCCCCAGCAGCACGAGGCCCCGGGAGCCCTTATTGGACTCGAGGATCTCGTGGGCGATCCGGGACAGGGCCCGGTCGATGTCGGGTGTCGAGAGAATTACGCGGGACGTCATGCTCCGCGGTGACTGCTCGGCGTGTTCGGGCACGCTCACGTGCCGCCTCCTTCCCCGCCTCACCGGACGGACTTAAAGGGTGCGATCCGTAGTCGAAGCTACCACACGAAAAACCCCGGCCCGTGGCGAGCACGGACCGGGGTGGGTTCAGTCGTCGAGCAGGGAGGGCTTGACCTTCTGCAGCCGCCCCAGCAGCCCGTTGACGAAGCGAGGCGAATCGTCCGTGGACAACTGCCGGGCCACGGCCACCGCCTCCGCGACGGCCACGCCGTCCGGGATCTCCGAGTTGTACAGCAGCTCCCATGCCCCCACCCGCAGCACGTTGCGGTCCACCGCCGGCATCCGGTCCAGCTCCCAGCCCTGGGAGTAGGTCTCCAGGAACTCGTCGATGTCCTCGCGCCGGTCGTGGACGCCCTCGAGGATGTCCACCGTGTACGGGTTGATGGGCGAGGAGGAGTTCTCCCGCCGCCGCACCAAGGCGTCCCGGACGGATTCGTTACGTTGTTCGGCCTCGAACAGGATCTCGACGGCGCGGATCCGGGCCTTGCTCCGGGCGCCGCTCACTCGTTGACGCGTCCCAGGTAGTCACCGGTGCGGGTGTCGACCTTGACCTTGGTGCCCTGCTCGAGGAACAGCGGGACCTGGATCTGGTAGCCGGTCTCGACCGTGGCGGGCTTGGTGCCGCCCGTGGAGCGGTCACCCTGCAGACCCGGCTCGGTGTAGGTGATCTCGAGCACGACCGACGGCGGCATCTCGATGTACAGGGGCGCGTCCTCGTGCATGGCCACGGTCACGTTCTGGTTCTCGAGCATGAAGTTCGCGGCGTCCCCCACGACGGCGGCCGGCACCGTGATCTGGTCGTACGTGGAGTTGTCCATGAAGACGTAGTCCTCGCCGTCCTGGTACAGGTACTGGTACTCGCTGCGATCCACCGTGGCGGTCTCGATCTTGGCACCGGCATTGAACGTCTTGTCCACCACCTTGCCGCTGGTCACGTTGCGCAGCTTGGTGCGCACGAACGCGCCACCCTTCCCGGGCTTGACGTGCTGGAACTCGATGGTCTGCCAGAGGTTGCCGTCGAGCTTGAGGATGGTGCCGTTCTTGATGTCGTTGCTGGTTGCCACGGTGTCACTTTCTCGTCGGGAACGTCGCCGCACGGCGGCGGGGCGCGTGGAGCCGGACCAGTCTACCGCGTGCGCCCGCCCGCCGTGCCAGCCGAGCAGTGCTCAGGGGCGCGGACGACGGCGCTCGCCGTGCCGTCCGCGCGGGCTCACTCCGCGATCTCCTGGTAGCACGCGAAGAGGATCGCGGGGTCCGGGACCTCCATGATCCGCGGTGCGGCGATCCGGTCCAGCACCACGAAGCGCAACAGGTTGCCGCGGGTCTTCTTGTCCCGCTTCATGACCTCGAGCAACCGGGGCCACTGGTCCGCGCGATACGTCACGGGCAGCCCCAGGGACGTGAGGATCTCGCGGTGCTCGTGCACGACGTCGTCGGACAACGACCCGGCCGCGCGCCCGAGTTCCGCCGCGAAGACCATGCCCACCGACACCGCCGCGCCGTGGCGCCACTGGTAACGCTCATTGTGCTCGATCGCGTGCCCCAGTGTGTGGCCGTAGTTGAGGTATTCGCGCCGCCCGGATTCCTTCAGGTCCGAGGAGACGACCTCGGCCTTGACCCGGATCCCGCGCTCCATCAGCTCGCGCGCCACGGGCGACGCCGCGTCCCGCACCTCCTGCGGGTTCTCCCGGATCAGCTCGAGGATGCGCGGGTCCGCGATGAACCCGCACTTGACCACCTCGGCCATGCCCGTGAGCAGCTCGTTCTGCGGCAGGGTCTGCAGTGAGTCCAGATCGCACACGACCGCGGCCGGTGGGTGGAATGCTCCCACGAGGTTCTTGCCCTCCGCGGTGTTGATCCCGGTCTTCCCGCCCACGGCGGCGTCCACCATGCCCAGCAGCGTGGTGGGCAGGTGGATCACGCGCACCCCGCGCAACCACGTGGCGGCCACGAAACCGGCGAGGTCCGTCACGGCGCCGCCGCCCACGGAGACCACGGCGTCCGTGCGCGTGAAGTCCGACTGGCCCATGATCTGCCAGCAGAACGCCGCGACCTCCACGCGCTTGCCCTCCTCAGCGTCCGGGATCTCGGCCACGAAGCTCTGGATCCCGACGGCGGAGAGGTTCTGCTGCACCACGTCACCCGTGGCGCGCAGCGCGCGGGGGTGGATGATGAGCACCTTCTTGACGCGCTCGCCCAGCAGTTCGGGCACGCGGTTCAACAGGCCGTTGCCCACGAGGACGTCGTAGCGGTTGTCGGGACCGCCGTGGACGGGGATGCTGACGGGATCACTCATGCGGTGTGTTCCTTTCCGCGCGGCTGCGCGATCGGTTCGCCCAGCGCGAGGTAGAGCTCACGGGCGATCTGCGCCACGGTGCGCGGCGCGGCGCCGTCGAGCCGGATGGTCGCGAGGCGTTCGAAGGTCTCGCGGCGCTCGGCCATGATCTGGCTCCAGCGGGCCTCGGGATCCGGTTGGAGCATGGGGCGGGTCGTGTTGCCCTTGATCCGCGGACGGACGGTGTCCAGGTCCACCTCCAGGTATGCGACCGTGTGCCCGGCCAGCAGCGGCTGCACGAGCGGGGACATGGGTGCGCCCCCGCCCAGGGAGATCACGGACCCGGCAGTGTCGGGGTCGTCGAGCAACTCGGCGACGACCTGCGCCTCGATCCGGCGGAACTCGGCCTCCCCGCGGGCGCGGAACAACCGCGGGATGGGTCCGTAGCGGGACTCGATCACGCGATCGGTGTCCACGTGGGGCAACCCGTAGTGCTCCGCGAGATGCTGTGCCACGTGGGACTTGCCCGCCGCCATCGGCCCGATCAGCACCACGGGCAGGGCGGGGCGCGTCACGCCAGGTCCCCGCGCACCTCGTCCAGGGCGGCCAGCGCGGCGGGGTCCGCGAGCTCGGGGGACGTGCGCAGGTTGGCGGGGATCCCCGCGAGGTAGGCGTCCTTGTTGCGTACCGTCTCGGTGATCGAGTCGCCGCCGAACTTCTCGAGGGCGGCCTGGGCGAGCACGAGCGCGACCATGGCCTCGGCCACCACGCCGGCCGCGGGTACCGCACACACGTCCGAGCGTTGGTGGTGGGCGCGGGCGGGTTCACCCGTGGCCACGTCCACGGTGTGCAGCGAGCGCGGGACCGTGGCAATGGGCTTCATCGCGGCACGCACGCGCAACAGGTCACCGATCGACATGCCGCCCTCGATGCCGCCGGCGCGATTGGAGACCCGGTGCACGGTCCCGTCGGCAGCCAGCGTCTCGTCGTGGGCCGCGGAGCCCGGGCGCGCGGCGGTACGGAACCCGTCCCCGACCTCCACGCCCTTGATGGCCTGGATGCCCATCAGGGCCCCAGCCAGGCGCGCGTCCAGGCGTCGGTCCCAGTGCACGTACGAGCCGAGTCCCGGGGGCAGGCCCTCGGCGAGCACCTCGACGACGCCGCCCAGGGTTTCCCCCGCCTTGTGCGCCTCGTCCACCGCGGCCACCATGGCCTCGGAGGTCCCGGCGTCGAAGCAGCGCAGCGGGTCGGCATCCAGCGCGGCGACGTCGTCCGGGCCGGGCAGCGCGGCGCCCTCGGGCACCGACACTTCCGCGATCGCGGTCGTGTGGGACACGAGCCGCACCCCGAGGGCCGCGAGGACCTGGGAGGCCACGACACCGAGCGCCACGCGCGTGGCCGTCTCTCGGGCCGACGCCCGTTCGAGCACGGGGCGGGCCTCGGCGAAGTCGTACTTCTGCATGCCGGTGAGGTCCGCGTGACCGGGGCGCGGGCGGGTCAGGGGCGCGTTGCGGGCCCGGCCCTCGAGCACCGCGGGATCCACCGGGTCGGAGCTCATGACGTCCTGCCACTTGGGCCACTCCGTGTTGGCGATCTCGATCGCGACCGGCCCGCCCTGCGTGAGCCCGTGGCGGACCCCGCCCAGGATGCGCACGCGGTCCTGTTCGAATTTCATGCGGGCGCCGCGGCCGTACCCGAGCCGGCGCCGGGCCAGCGCGTCCTGGATCATCCCGGTGGTCAGTTCCACACCGGCGGGGACACCTTCGATGATCCCCACGAGCGCCTCACCGTGTGATTCCCCGGCCGTGAGCCAACGCAACATCAAAACACTCCAGTTCTCGCCCGGGGTCCACGCCCCGCGGTCAATTCGTTTCGCTCGGTCGTGCGCCCCGGCCCGGGCGGCACGCGCGCCGGGTCACGGCGCGAGTCGTGTGGCCTGCGCGATGCGCACGCGCTGCGGGATGCCACGTTCGGGCCGTCCCACCGCGCGACACATGGCCGCGGTCACCCTGTCCTCGTGCGGTATCGCCGCGAGGGGATCGCCCTGCGTGAACCAGCGGACCTGATCCACGGCCTGGAAGATCAGCATATCGACACCGGGGGCGATCGCGCCCCCCGCGTCCTGCCATGCAGACGCCAGCCGTGAGGGCCACGGGTCGTACGCGGCGTCGAGCAGCACGCCGGACACCGACGGCGCCTGGGCGCGCCACTGCAACGCGAGCTCGTCCGCACCGCGCGGGGGCAAGGTCGCCACGACCACGTCCGCGGTGTGCAGTGCCTCGGCGGCGTACTCCCACGCCACGGTGCGCACCTCGGTGCCCACCGCCCGCGCCACGGCATCGAGGGTCCGTGCGCGCGAGGGTGTCCGCACGACGACGTCCACCGTCTCGGCCCCGAGCCCGTGCAGGGCCGCGACGGCCGCGCTGGCGGTGGCCCCTCCGCCGAGCACGACGGCGCGCGGGGTCTCCGGGATCGCGCCGGCCGCGCTCACGGCGGACATGATGCCCATGACATCTGTGTTGTCCGCGACCACGCGTCCGTCGTCCTCGAACGTGAGTGTGTTGGCCACGCCGAGCGCCCGCACGAGCGGGATGACCCGGTCGGCGTCTCGGGCGGCGAGGGGTTTCAGGGGCATGGTGACCGAGAACCCGCCCCAGTCCCCCGCAGCCCGGGCGTCCGCCCAGAAGGTGTCCCATTCGCCCACGGGCACGTCCCGGCGCGTGTAGTGCGCCGTGAGCCCCAGGGCCTCGTAGGCGGCCGCGTGCAGCACCGGGGACAGAGAGTGGCCCACGGGGTGCCCCAGCACCGCGGCCCGCACAGAGGATCGCGTCATCGCGCGCCCCTCAGGAGCACTTACCGGGGTTGTCCGAGCACCACTGCTGGTACTCCTGCACGTAGCGCTGGTGCTCCTCGTACGTCTTGGAGAACTTGGTCTCACCGGTGTCGAGGTTCACCGTTACCCAGTAGTAGTAGTCGTTCTTCTCGGGGTTCGCCGCTGCGGCGATCGCGTCGTCGCTCGGGGACCCGATGGGACCCACGGGCAGGCCCGGGTTCGCGTACGTGTTGTACGGATTGGACTTGTCCCGCTTCTCCTCGTCAGTAAGGTGCACGGTGGTCTTGCCGAGCCCGTAGGTCACGGAGGCATCCGACTGGATGAAGCCGCTGGTCTCGCCGTTCGGGTTGTTGATCCGGTTCTCGATCGCCCCGGCCACGGAACGGTAGACCTGGGGCGTGCCCTCGAACTCCACGATGGAGCCGATCGTGAGCACCTCGAACCAGCGGTCCTCGGGGACGTTGTTCTTGGACAGCGTGTCCTTGGTGCGGTCCACCATTTCCTGCAGGATCTGCTCCGCGGTGGCGTCGAGCGGGAAGTGGTACTCCCCCGGGTGCAGCCAGCCCTCCAGGTCGGGGAAGCGGTCCGGGATGCCGAACTTGGCCTTGTCCGTGGCGAGCTTCTCGAACTCGGACTTGTCGATCCCGGTGGCCTGGCTCAGGGCCGCGAACGTGTCCCCCTTGCGCTGGGTCTTGGGGATGGCCGCATAGTGGGTGGCCTCCCCCCGTTCCATGAGGGCGTCGATGGCGGCGTCGGAGCTCATGCGGGTCTTGAGCTGGTACTCCCCGGGCTGGATGAACTGCTCTGGGTAGCGCTGCTGGAACGTGGAGACGAAGTGGGAGGCGTTGGCCACGATGTCCTGCGCCTGCAGGTCCTGGGCGATCTGTCCCGTGGAACTGCCGTCCGCCACGGAGAACGTGACGTCCTGGTCCCCGGAACCGCGGTAGTCCTTGCGTTCGAACAGACCGAACGCGGACCCCAGGACGGCCACAACCACGACCAGAGCCGCGATGAACAGCGCGATCGCCGTGGCCAGGGACGCGCGCGAACGGACCTTGCGGCGCTGCCGCTGTTCCGGGGTCACGTCGTGGTGTTCGAAGGCCCCCGCCAGGCGGGATTCCCCCGCGTCGTTCGAAGAGGTCAGCACGTCACCGTCGGACCGGTGGCCCTGTCCGTCACCGGTGCCGGTCTCCCGCGGCTCTCTGCTCACGAATTCTCTCCGCTCACGAATTCTCTCCGTCCGCCGTTCATGGTGCACATGTGGGGTGCTGCGGGCCAGGATCACCGCCCGCACGGTCAACTCTAATCAGCAGCCCGGTCGGGGACGGGTTCGCCCGGTTCCGTACCGGTCCGCCGCCCCTCGTCCACCGCCGTCTGCAGGAACGTCACCGCGGCGGCCTGATCGACCCTGTCCATGTGATGACGTCGTGACACACCCGAGTCCGACAGCGACCGGTGCGCGCTCACCGTGGACAACCGCTCGTCCACCAGGCGCACCGCTGTGGTGCACCCCCGTGAGCCTAACCGACGAACCAGTGAGGCCGCGTAATCACGAGCCATCCGCGTCGAGGCATTCTCACCGCCGTCGAGGCTGCGCGGCAACCCCACGTAGACGGTCACCACGTCCCGTTCCTCGCACAACCGGGTGATGATCTTCACATCGAAGGCCTTACGGGGGTTGCTGTCCCGCCCGAGGGTGTCGTGCGGGGTCGCGAGCACGGCGTCGGGGTCGGTCAGGGCGATACCGACCCTGACCGTCCCCACGTCCACGCCCATGCGCACACCGCGTGCGAAGGGTTGCGGCATCAGCCCGCCGTGGCCAGGATCTGCTCGCGGATCCCGGCCAGCGCATCGGGGATGCGGGCCGGGTCGGAACCGCCGCCCTGGGCCACGTCCGGCTTTCCGCCCCCGCCACCACCGAGCGCGGTCGCTGCGGTGCGCACGAGCTGGCCCGCGGCCAGGCCGGCGTCGCGAGCGGCGTCGTTGACGGCGACGACGACGAGCGGGCGCCCGTTGGCGACACCGGTCACCGCGGCCACGGCGGCGTCGGATCCCAGACGGGCGCGCAGGTCGAGCGCGAGGGTGCGCAGGGCGTCCGCCGAGGCGATCTCACCGGCGTCGTGCAGGACGGCGCGCACGGAGCCCACGGTCTGCGCGTCGTGCGCGAGCTGGCCGGCCTGCGCCTGCAGCTGCTGCTGGCGCAGCCCCGCGAGCTGGCGCTCGGTCTCCTTGAGCTTCTCGAGCGTCGCGGCGAGGCGCTCGGGCAGTTCGGCGCTGGACTGGACCTTGAGCATGCCCGTGAGCTGGTTGACCAGGGTGCGCTCGGCGGCCAGGTGGTTGAACGAATTCAACCCCACGAGCGCCTCCACACGGCGGTTGCCCGAGCCCACGGACTGCTCCGAGACCAGGGACAGCGAGCCGAGCTGGGACGTGGAGCCCACGTGCGTGCCACCGCACAGTTCACGTGACCACGGGCCGTTCATCTCGACCACGCGCACCTCGTCCCCGTACTTCTCACCGAACAGGGACATCGCCCCGAGCTTTTTGGCCTCGGCGAGCGGCATCTCGCGGGTCACGACCTCGAAGTCGTCCCGGATCGCGGTGTTGGCGATCTGTTCGATCTCCTGCACCTGGGTCGGCGTGAGGGCCTCCCCGTGGGAGAAGTCGAAGCGCAGGTAACCCTCCTTGTTGAACGACCCGCGCTGGACGGCGTCGGGACCCAACACGTCGTGCAGCGCCGCGTGGATCACGTGCGTGCCCGAGTGGGCGGCCTCGCCGTCGTGACGGCGCCGCGAGTCCACGCGCGCGGTGACCTCGTCACCCGTGACGACCTGGCCCGCGGCCACGGTGACCCGGTGCACGGACAGTCCCTTGACGGGTTGCTGGACGTCCTCCACGATCAGGCGCAGCCCGTCCGCGGAGTCGATCACGCCGGTGTCGGCGGCCTGGCCACCGGACTCGGCGTAGAACGGCGTGGCCTCGAGTACGACCTCCACGCGCGCGCCCTCGCTCGCCGCGGGCACCGGGACGCCGTCGGCGAGGATCGCGCGCACGGTCGTGGGGGTCACGAGCTCGGTGTAGCCCGTGAACCGGCTGCCGTGGTCGTCCAACAGGCGGCGCAGTTCAGACAGGTCCGCCATGGCGCCCTTCTTGGCGCGCGCGTCCTGCTGGGCCCGCTCACGCTGCTCGGCCATGAGCTCACGGAAGGCCCGCTCGTCCACGGCCACGCCCGCCTCGCCGGCCATCTCCAGGGTCAGGTCGATGGGGAAACCGAACGTGTCGTGCAGCGCGAACGCGTCCGCGCCGCTCAGGGCGCGCTTCTCGCCCTTGGCGAGCTCCACGGCGTGCTCGAGGCGGGTGGTGCCCGACTCGATGGTCTTGAGGAACGCGCGTTCCTCGGCGTACGCGATCTTGGAGATCCGTTCGAAGTCATCCTCGACCACGGGGTAGACGCCCTTCATCGCGTCGCGAGAGCGTGGCAGCAGCACGGGCAGGCAAGGGTCCGTCACCCCGAGCAGGCGCATCGCGCGCACCGCGCGGCGCAACAAGCGGCGCAGGATGTACCCGCGGGCCTCGTTGCCCGGCGTGACACCGTCCGCGATCAGCATGAGCGAGGAGCGCACGTGGTCGGCGACGACGCGCATGCGGACGTCGTCCTCGTAGCCCTGCTCCCCCGGCTTCTCCGCGCCGCGATAGGCGCGACCGGACAGTTCGGCGGCGGCGTCGAGCACGGGGCGGACCTGGTCCGTCTCGTAGAAGTTCTCCACGCCCTGCAGCAGCATGGCCAGGCGCTCCACGCCGAGACCGGTATCGATGTTCTTCTGGGGCAGGTCCCCCAGGATCTCGTAGTCCTTGCCGTTGCCCTCGCCACGCTGGTACTGCATGAACACGAGGTTCCAGATCTCGATGAACCGCTCGTCGTCCACGGCCGGACCGCCGTCCTGGCCGTAGCGCGGGCCGCGGTCGTAGAAGATCTCGGAGTCGGGACCCGCGGGGCCCGGCTGGCCGGTGTCCCAGTAGTTCTCGTCCCGGCCCATGCGCTGGATCCGCTCGGCGGGCAACCCCACGGTGTCGTGCCACAGGTCGTAAGACTCCTGGTCCCCCTCGTACACGGTGACCCACAACCGCTCCGGGTCCAGCCCGAAGCCGCCGTCCTCGAGCGAGGAGGTCAGCAGCTCCCACGCCATGGGGATCGCGCCGGACTTGAAGTAGTCACCGAAGGAGAAGTTCCCGGCCATCTGGAAGAACGTGCCGTGCCGGGCGGTCTTGCCGACCTCGTCGATGTCGAGGGTGCGGATACACTTCTGCACCGAGGTGGCCCGCGAGTACGGGGGCGTCTCTTGGCCCAGGAAGTACGGGATGAACGGGACCATACCGGCAATGGTGAACATGGCTCCGGGCTGCTGCGACACCAGCGAGGCCGAGGGCACCACCTGGTGGCCCTTGCCCTCGAAGTAGCTTAGCCAGCGCTGTGTGATCTCATGGGAGAGCATTACCGGTCATTCCCTTCCGATGGGACGTGTGTGATGATCCGACCCCGGGGGTCGCCCGGTGCGGGGCCCGGTTCGTGGGCGGTGTCCGCCCGCCACGGGGCATCCGGCGGTGGTGCGGCGTGGTGCGGGGCGTCCGGGTGGTTCGCGGTGTGGTCCACGGGCGTGCGCACGCCGAACTTCTCGTGCAGCTCGGCCTCGCGTTCGTTCATCCCCGCGCGCACCCGGGCGGCGAAGTCCTGGAACCGCCGCGCGGCGGTGCGGAAGAGCTCCACGGCGCTCCCGCTCGCGCGGCGTTCGACGGCGCCCTCGGAGCCGTGGCGGGCCACCGCACCCTGGGTGCCGCTCTGCACCTGCCGCCCGATCGCCTCGCGTGCGGCGGGGTCGGAGGCCACGCGCGTGGCCGCTCCGCCCACCACGGCGCCCGCGGCGAGCAGTGCGAGTTTGGACCACAAACCCATGCTCAGCTCCTGGTGTCCGTGGGCCCGGTCGCACGGCCTGCGGCGTGCGCGTCCGTGGACCCGGTGGTCGTGCCGGTCGCCGCGCCACCGGGCGCGGCACCGGGCTCGGTATGGGGGCCGGGCCGGGTCTGGGCACCGGCCTGGGGGCTGAACGCGCGGCGCAGCCCGTGGGAGAAGGACGCGACCTTGATCAGCGGCTGCCCCACCGTGGAGGCCACGAGGGAGGACAGTGCGGAGACATTGGCGGAGGCGTCCGAGACGTTGGACGTGATCCCGTCCACCTTCTCGAGCTGGGTGTTGGTGGTGGCCACGGTACGCGTGACCTCGTCGATCAGCGGGGCGGTGCCGTCGTTGATGGAGCGGATGCTCAGGCGCAACTCATCGAAGACACGACCTAGCTTGATGATGGGCACCGCGAGCAACCCCACGAGCACCGCGAAGACCAATGCCGCGAGCAATCCGGCGATATCCCCACCGTCCATGGGCGACCACAACTCCGTTCCTACTTCGAGATCAGGGTCGGACCCGCGCGCAAGACCGACCGAAGCGCAACTCTACCCAAGAACCCGGGTGCAACGGGGAATCCGGCGCCACCGGGCCCGGTGTGCCCGTGCGCCGTCGTCCCCGGGACGCGAACAGCCCGCAGCCGAGGGCCGCGGGCTGTTCGCCCGTCACCCGTGACACGGGCGACGGAGGGCACGGAGGATCAGACCATCCGTGCGTAGTACTCCACCACGAGCTGTTCCTCGCAGGTCACGGGGACCTCGGAACGCTGCGGCTTGCGCGTGAGCTTGGCCTGCAGACGGTCGATCGTGACGTCCAGGTAGGCCGGGGTGTCCGGGAGGACATCCTGGTTGGCGCCGGTCGCGGCGATCTGGAACGGGACCATCTTCTCGGAGCGCGGGTGCACGTGGACCGTCTGGCCCGGGCGCACGCGGTACGAGGGGCGGTCCACGCGCTGACCGTCCACCATGATGTGGCGGTGCACCACGGCCTGGCGGGCAGCGGCCATCGTGCGGACGAAGCCGGCACGCAGGACAAGGGCGTCGAGACGGGTCTCGAGCAGGGCGATGAGGTTCTCACCGGTCTGGCCCTCGACACGCTTGGCCTCGACGTACGCGCGGTGCATCTGCTTCTCGCGGATGTTGTACTGCGCGCGCAGCCGCTGCTTCTCCATCAGCCGGACCTTGTAGTCGGAGTCCTGCTTGCGGCGGGCACGGCCGTGCTCACCGGGAGCGTACGGGCGGCGCTCGAAGTACTTCTCGGCCTTCGGCGTCAGCGGGATGCCGAGGGCACGGGACTTGCGCACCTGACGGCGCACACGAACACTGTTGGAGCTGTTGGACACAACTTGCCTTTCATGCGGTTCGACGGCGTACGGGATGGACCCGCGTTCCGTTCTGGGTGGTACTGGCCTCCGGCGCGGGAATCGGTTCCCACGGGAGAGGTGCGGATCAGCCGCAATCCGACGGACCTAGCGTCCGCCGGGCACGCGCGGGATCGTGAGGGTGCCACGGGTCCCGGGAATGCGCCGGCGCGACGTGCCAGCCAACCGTCCACTATAGCCGATTCAGTCCACGTCCTCGTTCACCCAGTCGAGCGACTTGGTCACGGCCTTGCCCCAGTTGCGGAACAGCTTGTCCTGCTGCTCACGGTCCCCCTGGGGGTCCCAGCGCTTGTCCTCGGCCCAGTTGCGGGAGATCTCCTCGAGGTCCGCCCAGAAGCCCACGGCGAGACCGGCCGCGTACGCGGCGCCCAGGGCCGTGGTCTCGGTGATCTTCGGCCGGATCACGGGCACACCCAGCTGATCCGCCTGGAACTGCATGAGCAGCTCATTGGCCGTCATGCCGCCGTCCACGCGCAACTCGGTGAGGTCCTGCTTGGAGTCCTTGTTCATGGCCTCGGCCACCTCACGGGACTGGTACGCGGTGGCCTCGAGCACGGCACGGGCGATGTGCTCCTTGCGCACGTACCGCGTGAGCCCCACCAGGGCGCCGCGGGCGTCCGGACGCCAGTGCGGTGCGAACAGGCCCGAGAACGCGGGGACGAAGTACGCCCCACCGTTGTCCTCGACCGCGCGCGCGAGCGGCTCGATCTCCTTGGCGTCCTGGATCAATCCCAGATTGTCCCGCACCCACTGCACGAGCGAACCCGTGACCGCGATGGAACCCTCCAGCGCGTAGACCGGCTTCTCGCCCTCGATCTGGTAGCACACCGTGGTGATCAGTCCGTGCTCGGAACGCACCGGGGTCTCCCCCACGTTCATGAGCAGGAAGCTGCCGGTGCCGTAGGTGTTCTTGCCCATGCCGGGTTCGAAACACGTCTGGCCGAACATGGCCGCCTGCTGGTCACCCAGGATGCCGGCGATCGGGACCTGCTTGAGGAACCCGCGGGCGCGGCCCTTGCCGTAGACCTCGCTGCTGCAGCGGATCTCCGGGAGCATGGACATGGGCACGCCCACGGTCTCGCACAGCTCCTCGTTCCAGTCGAGGGTGTCGATGTTCATGAGCAGGGTCCGGGACGCGTTCGTCACGTCCGTGACGTGCACCCCGTCCTTGGAGCCGCCGGTCATGTTCCACACGAGCCAGCTGTCGGTGGTACCGAAGAGCAGGTCCCCGGCCTCGGCGCGGTCACGGGCGCCCTCCACGTTGTCCAGGATCCACTTGACCTTGGGGCCGGCGAAGTAGCTGGCCAGGGGCAGACCCGTGAGCTCGCGGAAGCGTTCCTCCCCGCCGTCCTTGGCGAGTTCGTCCACGATCTCCTGCGTGCGGGTGTCCTGCCACACGATGGCGTTGTACACGGGCTCGCCCGTGTTCTTGTCCCACACCACGGTGGTCTCGCGCTGGTTGGTGATGCCCACCGCGGCGAGATCGTCCTTGGTCAGCTCCGTCTCCGCGAGGGCGTCCGCGACACATCGGCGGGTGTTGCGCCAGATCTCCTGCGCATCGTGTTCGACCCACCCGGCGCGCGGGAAGATCTGCTCGTGCTCGTACTGGCCCACACCCACGATGGTGCCGGAGTGGTCGAAGATGATGGCGCGGGTACTCGTGGTGCCCTGATCGATGGCCATCACGTACTGGGGATCACCGGAACCCGTGGTCTTGGTGCCTTCGGCGGTCTTGGTGGTGTTTCGCTTGCTCATGGTGCTCACTCCTTGGGTCGAGGGGCAGGAATCGATGGTGGTGCGTTCAGGGGATCAGAAAGCCGCACCCGGGAACAACTGGAAGACACCGCCGGCGAGCAGCGCGCCCAGGATGGGACCCACGATCGGGACCCAGGCGTAGCCCCAGTCGCTGCCACCCTTGCCCCGGATCGGGAGGACGGCGTGGGCCACGCGGGGGCCCAGGTCACGCGCGGGGTTGATCGCGTAGCCGGTGGGGCCGCCGAGGCTCGCACCGATCCCGACCACGAGCAGCGCCACGGCCAGGGGGCCCAGGCCGGAGGGGGTCCCGCCGAACATGAGGATGACGAACACCAGGACGAACGTGGCGATCACCTCGGTCAGCACGTTCCACCCCGCGGAGCGGATCTCCGGTCCGGTGGAGAACGTGCCCAGCTTGGCGGCCGGGTCCAGCGGCTCGTCGTAGTGCTGCTTGTACGCGATCCAGCAGACCACGGCACCCAGGAAGGCGCCCAGGAACTCGGCGGCCAGGTAGACCAAGGTCGACGCGGCGGTGATGGCCACCCCCGGCGCGTAGACATCGGCACCGGAGGCCCAGATGCCGACCGTCACGGCGGGGTTCAGGTGGGCGCCCGATTGCCAGGCGACGTACACGCCGGCGAACACGGCGATACCCCACCCGAAGTTGATGAGCAACCAGCCGCCGGCATTGCCCTTCGTCTTGCCCAGCAGGTGGTTGGCCACGACACCGACACCCAGAAGGGTCAGCAGTGCGGTGCCCAGGACTTCGGACCAGAACACCGTGCCCAGGGGCACCACTTCCGCCGCCTCCATGGGCAGCATCGCGCTCAAAGTGGTCATGGATTGACTCCTTGCAGTTCGTGTCGTTGTTGGGTGATTCGGACACACCGCCTCCCGATGGCGTGAGCCACCGGGAAGCGGTGTCGGCGGGAACGGGACGCCCGCCTACGTCACAGGGTGTTGAGCGAGGGGGCTGCGCTGCGCGCGGCCGCCGCGGAGGCGTCGTCCGTGGTCTGCGCGGCGGCGTCCTCGGCGGCGCACACGGCGCGGTAGGCCTCGATCTCCTGCTCCTTGCGGGCGTCGTCCCAGCCCAGTTCGGCGGCGAGCAGATCGGCGACCTCCTCGACCGCGGCCAGACCGTGATCGGGCTGGTCGTAGGACATCCGGGTCCGGGTCTCGAAGACGTCCGCGACGTGCAGGACACCCTCGTGCCGCGCCGCCTGGACCACCTCGGCCCGCAGGTAGGCGGGCACCGCCGCGAGCGGCCGGGCCAGATCCTCCTGCTCCGCCACGAGGTCCTCGATCTCCGTGATGGCCGATCCGTAGCGGTTCAACAGGTGCTCGACCATGTCGTCGCTCCAGCCGTGGCGTGCGCCGATCCGGTCCGCCTGGCGGGTCATGGGAACGTACCCGTTGGCACCGTGGAGCAGCGTCCGGTCGGTGACCGAGGGCAGGCTCTTGGCGCGCTCCTTGCCGAGGGCGAAGTCCACGGCGTCCTGGGCCATGATCCGGTAGGTGGTCAACTTGCCGCCGGCGATCGAGATCAGACCCGGGGTCGCCTCCGCGACCGTGTGCTCGCGGGAGATCTTGGTGGACGCGGTTTCCGTGCCCTCCTTGACGCCCGGCTGCAGCAACGGCCGCAGACCCGCGTAGGTGCCCATGACGTCGTCCCGGGTCAGGGGCTCGTCCAGGACCACGTTCGCGTGTTCGAGTACGTAGTCGATGTCCGCGGCCGTGGCCACGGGGGCCGAGATGTCCTGCTCGTAGGGGGTGTCGGTGGTGCCGATGATCCAGTAGTGCTCCCACGGGATCACGAACAGTACCGACTTCTCGGTCTGCAGGATCAGACCCACCTCGCCGCGGATCCTGTCCCGGGGCACCACGATGTGGATGCCCTTGGACGCGAGGACCTTGAGGCCCCCGTCCGTGTGGGCCATGTCCTGGGTCTCCTCGGTCCACACGCCGGTGGCCGCGATGACCTTGCGGGCGCGGATCTCGTGCTGCGTACCGGTCTCCAGGTCCGTGACGCGCGCGCCCACGACGGCGCCGTCGTCGTTCTTGAGGAGCTCCGTGACTCGCGTGCGGGTCGCGGCCAGGGCGCCGTAGCCCACGGCCGTGCGGATGAGCGTCAGCACCAGACGGGCATCGTCCACGCGACCGTCCCAGTACTTGACGGCGCCCACCATGACGCCCGGCTTGATGCTGGGGAACGCCTCCTTCACGCCGCGCTGCGAGAGCTGACGGTGGAAGGGCATGGACGCGACCTTGGAACCCACGTGGGCCAGGGTGTCGTAGAGACCGACGCCCGCCGTCACGTAGGGGCGCTCCCAGAACCGGTGCAGGATCGGGTAGAGGAAGGGGACGGGCTTCACCAGGTGGGGAGCCAGCGTGTACAGCAGGCGCTCCCGTTCGTGCAGCGCCTCCGTGACGAGCTTGAAGTCGAACTGTTGCAGGTAGCGCAGGCCACCGTGGACCAGCTTGGACGACCAGCGGGACGTCCCTCCCGCCCAGTCCTGGGCCTCCACGATGCCGGTGCGCAGCCCTCGCGTGGCCGCGTCCAGCGCGATGCCGGCCCCCGTGATGCCACCGCCGATCACCAGGACGTCCAACTCGGCCCCTTCGCTCATTTCACGGAGCGCGGCCTGACGGGTCTCGGAATTCAATTGGGTGGCAGTCACAGTATCTTCCTCACTCAATGTCGGTGTGGATGCGGTGTGGCCCGCAGTTCTTGCGGACCACGCTACGCACCGGGATGTGACGTACATCCCATTTCGTAGCCGTGCGCACTACCATGTCGCGCCGATGCACGTATGCTCAACCTATTTGCACAAGTGTGCACGGGAGGTGAGGGGCGATGCACGACGATTCACTGCTCTACCAAGCCGCGGAACTGTACTTCGTGCAGGACATGACCATGGGTGCCGTGGCCGAGCGGCTGGGGGTCTCACGGTCCACGGTCTCGCGCATGCTGGCGGATGCGAAAGCCAGGGGCATCGTGACGATCACCCTGCGCCCACCCGACACACCCACGGACCGGCTGTCCCGTCGCATCCACGACACGTTCCGGGTCACGGCGCACATCGCGGGGACCCAGCGGGCGTCGCATAGCGGCCAACGACTCGACGCGGTCTCGCGCTACACCGCACAACTACTCGCGTCGTGGGTCCAGGACGGGACGTCCCTGGGGGTCGCGTGGGGCACCACGACCTCCGCGATCGCCTCTCACGTGCGCCACACCAACACCCAGGACGTCTCGGTGGTGCAGCTCAACGGGGCCGCCGGGCCGCGGACGGCCGGCACGGATGCGTCCGCCCCACTGCTCTCGACGTTGGCGCAGGCCTTCAACGCCGAGCTGTACCCGTTCCCGACCCCCGCTTTCTTCGACTGGGAACAGACCCGGACGCTGCTCTGGCAGGAATCCTCGGTCCGCCGCATCCTCGCGGCCCGGGCGAGTGTTGACCTGGCGGTGTTCAGCGTGGGGGCCTTCCACGGCCCGGTGCTGTCCCAGGTCTACACGGAGGGCCACCTCAGCTCGTCCGAGCTGCGCAGTCTGAGCGGGCACCGCGTCGTCGGGGATATCTGCACCGTCTTCATCCGCGAGGACGGCAGTTACTCGGACATCGAGCTGAACCGGCGGGCCTCCGGACCCACCCCCGCCGATCTCTCCAGGATCCCCCGCCGTGTGTGCGTGGTGTCCGGGCGGCACAAGGTGCGCGGCATCGTGGGTGCGCTGCGGTCGGGCGCGGTGACGGACCTGGTGATCGACGACCTGACCGCCAAGGATGTGCTGGACCACGTGGACGGCGCGGGAGCACGGCCCTGACCACGCACCGTCGTAGCCGCGCCCTACGGCCGGGTGTCGCCGCGCACGATGTCGCGCAACCGGATCACGCGCTGCGCCAGGTCTCGTTCGTGGCCGTACCCCGTGGGCCGGTAGTAGTCCTTCCCCACGAGCTCGTCCGGCGGGTACTGCTGGGTGGCCACCGCGTTGGGCGTGTCGTGGGCGTAGACATAGCCCGCGCCGTGGCCGAGCTCGTTCGCGCCCGGGTAGTGCGAGTCCCGCAGGTGCGGGGGCACGGGCCCCGCACGTCCGGCGCGGACGTCCGCGATGGCCTCGTCGATGGCCAGGTACGCGGCGTTCGACTTGGGCGCGGTGGCCAGATGTGCGACGGCCTCGGCGAGCGGGATCCGCCCCTCGGGCATCCCGATCAACTGCACTGCCTGGGCGGCCGCGACCGCCGTCTGCAGCGCCGTGGGGTCCGCGAGACCGATGTCCTCCGACGCGCTGATGATCAGCCGGCGCGCGATGAACCGGGGGTCCTCCCCGGCCTCGATCATCCGGGCCAGGTAATGCATCGCGGCGTCCACGTCCGAGCCGCGGATCGACTTGATGAACGCGCTCACGACGTCGTAGTGCTGGTCCCCCTGCTTGTCGTAGCGCACCGCCGCGCGGTTGACGGCTTCCTGCGCGTGCTCCAGCGTCACGGTCACGACCGATGCGTCGGGGGTTTCGCCCGCTGCCCCGGGCTCGGCCGCGCCGTCGTCCGACGCGTCGGCTCCCGACCCCTCCGTACCCGAGCCCTCGGCCCCGGAACGCGCGGCGCCATGGGCGTCGTCGTCCGACGCCGCCGCGTGGGAGAGCGCGACCGCCGCCGCCGCCTCGAGGGACGTGAGCGCCTTGCGCGCGTCTCCCCCGGAGACGTCCAGCAGGTGCTCGCGCGCCTCGGGACTCAGGACGACGGCGCCGTCCAGCCCACGCGGGTCGGTCACCGCGCGGTCGAGCAACTCCCCGATGTCCGCGCGCTCGAGCGGTTGCAGGGTCAGCAGCAGCGAGCGAGAGAGCAGCGGCGCGATCACGGAGAACGAGGGGTTCTCGGTTGTAGCGGCCACGAGGACCACCCACCCGTTCTCGACCCCGGGCAACAATGCGTCCTGCTGTGCCTTGGTGAACCGGTGGATCTCGTCGAGGAACAGCACCGTGGTGCGCCCGTGCAGGTCGCGCGCGGTCAGTGCCTCGTCCATGACGCGCCGCACGTCCTTGACGCCGGCCGTGACGGCGGACAGCTCCACGAAGGTGGTGTCGTGGCCGCGCGCGATCACGTGCGCGATCGTCGTCTTGCCCGTGCCCGGCGGGCCCCACAGGATGACCGACGACGCCGCTGTGAGCCCCGAGCGCCCCGCGGCCAGTCCGCGCAGGGGCGAGCCGGTGCGCAACAGGTGTTTCTGCCCCACGACCTCGTCCACGGTGCGGGGGCGCATGCGCACGGCGAGCGGTGCGCGGGAGCGCGCGCGGGACGGGGCCCGGTCCCGCGCGTGGGCGGATGGGCCGGACCCGTCCTCGCTCAGGGGATCCGGGACGTCGAACAATGCATCGCTCACGCCTCGACCCTACTGCCCGCCCCGGACACGCACGGGCCGCCGCGGGTTCAGCCGCGACGCGGGCGCTGCAGCTCGTCGCTGTCCACCACGAGGGTCACGGGCCCGTCGTTGATGAGCGAGACCTCCATGTGCGCACCGAACTCCCCGGTCTCCACCGGCAGACCGCGCTCACGCAGCGCCGCCACGAATGCCTCGAAGAGGGGTTCGCTCACGTCCCCGGGGGCGGCGCGGGACCACGACGGTCGGCGCCCCTTCCGGACGTCCCCGTACAGCGTGAACTGGCTGACCACGAGCACCGGGGCCGAGCGGTCCTCGCACGAGGTCTCTCCCGGCAGGATGCGCAGTCCCGCGATCTTGACCGCGAGCTGCGCGGCGATCTCCGGGGTGTCCGAGTGGGTGACCCCCACGAGCGCGACGAGCCCGGGGCCGGTGATCTCGCCCGTGACCCGTTCACCCACGGTGACACTGGCCCGCGACGCCACCTGTAGCACGATTCTCATGACGCCAGTCCATCACACTCGCACCCCGGCACCGTCCCACGGATGACACGGCCCGTCCCATGGGGAAACGGGTTGCCCCGGGAGTGGAACCGGTCGTCCCGCGAGCGCGCCGGGTCACGCAACCGGACCGCGCACGAAGGCTGCGGGGCCACCGATTTCGGGGTGACATCCCGGGTCGGCGGCCCCGCAGCGCGTAGCGACGGTGTCACGTGTCGATGGCGTTACTTCGCGTCGCCGCCCTTGTCGGCGGAGGCTGCCTCGCGCGGCGCCTCGGCCTTCTTGGGCTCGGGCTTGGCGTCCACGCCGGCTTCCTTGCGCTGCTGCGCCGTGATGGGCGCAGGCGCGGCGGTCAGGGGGTCGTAGCCGTTGCCGGTCTTGGGGAACGCGATGACGTCCCGGATGGACTCGGTGCCCGCGAGCAGCGCGACCACGCGGTCCCAGCCGAAGGCGATGCCGCCGTGCGGGGGCGCGCCGAACTGGAAGGCGTCCAGCAGGAAGCCGAACTTCTCCCGGGCGTCTTCCTCGCTGAGCCCCATCACGCGGAACACGCGGTCCTGCACGTCCCGGCGGTGGATGCGGATGGAACCGCCGCCGATCTCGTTGCCGTTGCACACGATGTCGTACGCGTAGGCCAGCGCGGAGCCGGGGTCCGTGTCGAAGGTGTCCATGAACTCGGGCTTGGGGGACGTGAACGCGTGGTGCACGGCCGTCCACGCACCGGAGCCCACGGCAACGTCGCCGGACTCGACCGCCTCGGACGCGGGCTCGAACAGCGGCGCGTCCACGATCCACACGAAGGCCCAGTCATTCTCGTCGATCAGGCCCACGCGGTGGCCGATCTCCACGCGCGCGGCACCGAGCAGCGCGCGGGAGGTCTTGGCCCCGCCCGCGGCGAAGAACACGCAGTCGCCGGGCTTCGCGCCCACGGCCTCCGCGAGTCCGGCCTTCTCCTCCTCCGAGATGTTCTTGGCCACCGGCCCGGCGATCTCGCCGTCCTCCTTGAACAGCACGTAGGCGAGACCCTTGGCCCCGCGCTGCTTGGCCCATTCCTGCCACGCATCGAGCTGGCGGCGGGGCTGGGACGCGCCGCCCGGCATGACCACGGCACCCACGTACGGGGCCTGGAAGACGCGGAAGGGCGTGTCCTTGAAGTACTCGGTGAGGTCGGTGAGTTTGAGGTCGAAGCGCAGGTCCGGCTTGTCGGAACCGTAGTCCGCCATGGCCTGCGCGTAGGTCATGCGGGGGATGGGGGTCGTAACGTCCACGCCGATCAGCGCCCACAGGGACTTCACGATCTGCTCGCCCAGGGCGATGACGTCGTCCTCCTCCACGAAGGACGCCTCGATGTCCAACTGGGTGAACTCGGGCTGACGGTCCGCGCGGAAGTCCTCGTCCCGGTAGCACCGGGCGATCTGGAAGTACTTCTCGATCCCGCCCACCTGCAGCAACTGCTTGAACAGCTGCGGGGACTGGGGCAGTGCGTACCACGAACCCGGGGCCAGGCGCGCCGGGACCAGGAAGTCGCGCGCACCCTCGGGCGTGGAACGGGTCAGGGTGGGGGTCTCCACCTCGGTGAAGCCCTGCTCGTGCAGCAGGGTCCGGGCCACCCGGTTGACCTCGGAACGCAGCCGCATGATGCGGGCGGGCTCCGGGCGGCGCAGGTCCAGGTAGCGGTACTTCAGGCGGGCTTCCTCGCCCACCTCCACGTGCTCGTCGATCTGGAACGGCAACGGCGCGGCCGTGTTGAGCACGGTGAGCTCGTCCACCATGACCTCGACCTCACCCGAGGTCAGGTTGGGGTTCTCGTTGCCCTCCGGACGCCGCTCCACGGTGCCCGTCACCTGCAGGACGTACTCGTTGCGCAACTGGTGGAACTGGTCCTCGTCCCGCACCACGATCTGCGCCACACCGGAGGCGTCCCGCAGGTCCACGAACGCCACGCCGCCGTGGTCGCGGCGCCGGCCGACCCAGCCCGCCAGCGTGACGGTCTGTCCAATGTTCTCGGCGGTCAACGTGCCGAGTTCATGCGTTCGCAACAAGTGCATTCACCTTTTCAATCAATGGGATGGTCGGGATCGCGGGCCGGCGGAGCGCGTCGCACCGAGTGCCCGCGGAGCCGCACCGGATCGGGCGCCCCGGAGCAGGGCGTGCTCCCGTCCCCGCGAGTCTACAAGCCGTCGCGCGCGGGCACGGCCGTCGCGCGCGGGCACGCCTCTCGGAGGACAGAGCCGGCGTCAGTCGTTCGTGGTGGCCGCGCGCAGCACCGTGGCGTGCAGGTCCTCGGCGGGCGGCTGCCACGATGCGGGGTCCGCGGCCACCTGCTCGCCCGAGCGGATGTCCTTGACCTCGTGGGTCGGGCTCCCGTCCTCGGCCACCGAGGAGAACCACACGAACGGGATGCCGCGGCGCTCGGCGTAGCGGATCTGCTTGCCGAACTTCTGAGCCGTGGCGGCCACCTCGGTCGCGATCCCGCGAGCGCGCAACTGCCCGGCGACGTCCTGCGCGGCGGACCACGATGCGTCGTCGTTCAGGGCCACGAGGACCGCGGAGGGCACCGAACGGGAGGCCTGGGCCATGGAGCGGGACAGGATCCGGGTGACCAACCGGGTCACACCGATTGACAGGCCCACACCGGGGTAAGTCTTCTTCCCGGAGGACGCGAGGGACTCGTAGCGACCACCCGAGCACACGGAACCGAGCTGTTCGTGACCCACGAGGACCGTTTCGTACACGGTGCCTGTGTAGTAGTCCAGACCGCGGGCGATGGACAGGTCTGCCACGACCTTGCCGGGGGCGCGGCGGGAGGCCTCCCCCACGACCTCGGCGAGTTCGTTCAGGCCTTCGTCCAGCAGGTTGTTGCTCACACCGAGTTCCCGCACGCGCTCCACGAAGGACGTGTCCTCGGTGCGGATCGCCGCGAGGGACAGCGCGGCCTCCGCCTGCTCGGGCGTGGCACCCACCGTGTCCTGGAGATTCCGGGAGACCTGCTCGGCGCCGATCTTTTCGAGTTTGTCGATCTCACGCAGCACCGCGGGGGCGTCAGTGAGACCCACACCGCGGTAGAAACCCTCGGCGAGCTTGCGGTTGTTGACCCGCAGTACGAACGGCGGGATGGGCAGCTCGGACAGCGCCTCGATCATCACGAGCGCGAGCTCCACGTCGTAGCGGAACGCGAGCGTGCCGTCCCCCACCACGTCGATGTCCGCCTGGGTGAACTCGCGCGCCCGGCCCTCCTGGGGGCGCTCGCCGCGCCACACCTTCTGGATCTGGTAGCGGCGGAATGGGAACGTGAGGTAGCCACTGTTCTCCACGACGTAGCGGGCGAACGGCACGGTCAGGTCGAAGTGCAGCGCCAGCGCGTCCTCGCGGGAGGAGTCCTCGTCCTGTTGCAGCCGGGAGACCCCGTAGACCTCCTTGTCGATCTCACCCTTGCGCAGCAACTGCTCCACGGTCTCCACCGCGCGCGTCTCGATCGAGGAGAAGCCGTGGAGTTCGAAGGTCCTGCGCAGGGAGTCCAGCACGTGTTGCTCCACGATCCGTTCCTCCGGGAGCCATTCGGGGAAACCGGACAGAGACGTGGTGCGGGCCATGGGTGGGAACTCCTCGGTAGTGGGTCTCGGGCGGTCCGGGGCTCGGCCTGTGCGCCGTGGAAGCCCCGGGCGGCGAGGCGTCGTCGTACGAGCAACCCCCGGAACCGGGGCATGCGCGAGCGCGGACGGTGTCAGCTGCCAGTCTAAGCCGCGCGGCTCGATAGGATGGCCGGTGTCCACCATGGGAAACCCCACCGCGACGCCCGCAGCTGCGGGCAGCGCCGGCGGGGTCGTGCAGAAAGAGTTGTAGCGGTGACAGAACGTCCTGAATCCGACGACCGCCGTCCCGTCCCGGGACCGGCCACCCCCGCGGCGTCCGCGCCCAGGCCCGCGGCGCCGTCGACCCCCAAACCCACCCCGAACGCGGCACCCGCGCCCGCACCGGCGGCGGCTCAGCCACGTCCCGCGGAGGGCACCCACGCCGCGCTCGCCCCGGCCGATTCCGTGGAACGCGCTCGGGCCTTCGGCCGCGCGGACGAGAACGGCACCGTGTACGTGAGCGTGCAGGGCACCGAGTACGAGTGCGGGCAGTTCCCGGACGCCACGCCGGACGAGGCGCTCGCCTACTTCGCGCGCAAGTTCGACGACGCCGAGGCGCAGGTCGCGCTGCTCGAACAGCGCATCGCCGCCAAGGCACCCGCGGGTGACATGCGCAAGACCGTGGACCACGTGCGCGAGCAGGTGGACGCGCACACCATGGTGGGCGATCTCACGGATCTCTCCACGCGCCTGGACACCCTCGAGGACGCGATCAAGGTGGCCGTCAACCGCGAACGCGAGGAGGCCAAGGCCGCCAAGGCGCAGCAGCTCGCGCACCGCACCGCGATCGTGGAGGCCGCGGAGGAGGTCGCCGCGCAGGACCCCGCCAAGACGCAGTGGAAGCACTCGTCCGCGCGCATGGCGGAGCTGTTCTCGCAGTGGCAGGACCACCAGCGCTCGGGCGGACGCCTGCCCAAGTCGGACGAGGACGCCCTGTGGAAGCGCTTCCGTAAGGCCCGCACCACGTTCGACCGGCACCGCAAGGCCTTCTTCTCATCCCTGGACGAGACCAACGCCAAGGCCAAGCGCGTCAAGGAGGGCCTGATCAAGGAGGCCGAGGCGCTGTCCTCGTCCACCGAGTGGGGTGAGACCGCCGGGAAGTACCGCGAGCTCATGGACCGGTGGAAGGATGCCCCGCGCGCGTCCCGCAAGGAGGACGACGCCCTGTGGGCCCGGTTCCGCGCCGCCCAGGACGTGTTCTTCTCCGCGCGCACCGCCGCGAACGAGCGGATCGACCAGG
The DNA here is from genome assembly GCF_040980945.1 of Kocuria sp. CPCC 204721. Taxonomy (NCBI): domain Bacteria; kingdom Bacillati; phylum Actinomycetota; class Actinomycetes; order Micrococcales; family Micrococcaceae; genus Kocuria; species Kocuria sp. CPCC 204721. The sequence continues at coordinate 57,529 of NZ_JAVKPO010000002.1, read as the reverse complement.
AGTACGCGGGCAACCTCACGGTCAAGGAGCAGCTGCTCGCCGAGGCCAAGCAGATCCTGCCCGTCAAGGACCTCGACGCCGCCAAGAAGCAGCTCGCGTCCGTCCAGCAGCGCTGGGAGGAGGCCGGTAAGGTCCCGCGCGCCCACATGCGCCGCGTGGAGAACGAACTGCGCGCCGTGGAGGACGCCGTGAAGAAGGCCGAGGACGACCGCTGGCGGCGCACCGACCCCGAGACCAAGGCGCGCTCCAACTCCATGCTGTCCCAGCTGGAGAACAAGATCGCCGATCAGCGCGCTGCCCTCGAGGCCGCCCGTGCGGGTGGCAACACCAAGAAGGCCGCGTCACTCGAGAAGGACCTGGCCACGAGCGAGCAGTGGCTCGCCACGCTGCAGGCCTCGGCGTCCGAACTGCGCTGATTTTCTGCCGCTGACTGCAGGAACGCCCCCGTCCCCGGTGTGCCGGGGCGGGGGCGTTCCTCGTGGTTCCTTCGGGTGGGCGTCCCACTGGTTCCTTCAGGTGGGCGTCCCGGCTGTCTCCTCACCGCGGCGGGAGACGCGAACGGCACTGGCTCGCGGGCCATCGCGGGAGCCCGCCGCGCGGCTCGTTGCACGGGCGTTCTCCACAATCGGTGCGCTGCCCTGCCCTTCCAGTACGCCGTGGGGTGGGATGGGTCCATGACCTCCGTGCTCACCGCTCGCGGCACCACCGCACCTCTCGTCCTGCTCCCGGGCCACCCGTTCAGCCGCGCCGAACTGAGCGCGATGGCCGAGGACGGTTTGCTGCGCCGCGAACTGCTCGACGCCTACGTACCCGCGACCGCCGCCCCCACGCTCCAGTTAAGAGCCACGGTGGTGAGCAGGGTCGTGCCCGGGCACCTGCAACGGCGGGGTGTGCTGGGGCGGCTCGGAGCCGCGTGGTTCTACCGCTGCGCACCCGAGCCCTCGCCCGTGACGATCCTCGTGGACAAGTCCGCGCGCACAACCACCACGGTGCCGCCGGGCCTCGTGATCCACCAGACGGGGTTCGCGCCGCGGGACCTCGTGGTCCACCACGGCATCACACTGACCACTCCCCTGCGCACCGCCGTGGACCTCGCGGTGCACGTCACGGGCCCGGCCGGCGACGCCGCTCTGCTCGCCCTACTGAGCGCACCGCGCCTGCACTGCTCACCGCAGCAGCTGCTCGCCGAACTCGAGGCCCTGGCCAAACTGCCGGGTCGCCGGGTCGCGATCGCCCGGGTCCGCAAGCTCGCACGGGCGCTCGAGGCCGGACACGCGGGCGGACCCGTCAGGAGTTGACCGGGCGGTGTCCCGAGGTGCGGTAGACGTCGTAGACGCCGTCGATCCGACGCACCTGGTTGAGCACATGGTCCAGGTAGCGGGTGTCCCCCATCTCGAACGAGAACCGGGAGATCGCCAACCGGGAGCGAGACGTGTGCACCTGCGCCGAGAGGATGTTCACGTGGTTCTCCGACAGTGCCTTGGTCACGTCGTAGAGCAGGGACTTGCGATCCAGGGCCTCCACCTGGATCTCCACGAGGAACAGCGAGGACTGGGTGGGCGCCCACGAGACGTCCTTGATCCGGTCGTCGTCCTCGGGGATGACCCGCATGTTGGCGCAGTCCTTGCGGTGCACCGAGATCCCGGACCCGCGCGTGACGAAACCCACGATCTCGTCCGGGGGCACCGGGGTGCAGCACCGGGCGATCTTGACATAGACGTCCGAGGCCCCCTGCACGAGCACACCCGCGTCCGAGACGCCGGGGCGCACGGGGTGGGTCACCCGCGTGGTCTCGGCGAGGTCCTCCTCCGTACCCTCGGCCCCGCCCAAGTGCTGCAACAACTTGTCGACGACCTGGTGGGCGCCCACGGCGTCCGAACCGATGGCCTCGTAGAGCGCGGCCACGTCCCCGCGGTTGAAGTCCTGGGCCACCGCGAGCAGCGCTTCGCTCGTGACCGTGCGCTGCAGCGGGAGGTGGTGCTTGCGCAGCGCCCGGGTGAGCTGGTCCTTGCCCCGCTCGATCGCTTCCTCGCGGCGTTCCTTGGAGAACCACTGCCGGATCTTGGTGCGCGCCCGCGGGGAGCCCACGAACTTGAGCCAGTCCTGGGACGGCGCCGCCTGTTCCGACTTGGACGTGAGGATCTCCACGCGGTCCCCGTGCTGCAACCGGGACGACAGCGGGGCGAGCTTGCCGTTGACGCGCGCACCGATCGTGCGGTTGCCCACCTCGGTGTGCACCGCGTACGCGAAGTCCACCGGCGTGGACCCCGTGGGCAGGGCCATGACCTCGCCCTTGGGCGTGAACACGTACACCTCGGCGGTGTTGATCTGATAGCGCAGTGAGTCCAGGAAGTCCGAGGAGTCCTTGGCCTCCTCCTGCCACGACACCAGGGAGCTGAGCCAGTTCAGCTCGCCCTCCTTGGCCTTGGGGGTCGCGGAGTTCGCCTGGTTGACCTTGTCCTTGTACTTCCAGTGCGCGGCCACACCGTACTCGGCGCGGCGGTGCATCTCGTGGGTGCGGATCTGGATCTCCACGGGACGCCCCGCGGGCCCGATCACCGTGGTGTGCAAGGACTGGTACATGTTGAACTTGGGCATGGCGATGTAGTCCTTGAACCGCCCGGGCAGCGGCCGCCACTTCGCGTGCAGCACACCCAGCGCCGCATAGCACTCGCGCACGGAGTTCACGAGTACGCGCGCGGCCTGCAGGTCGTGGATCTCGTCGAAGTCCTTACCCCGCACGATCATCTTTTGGTAGATCGAGTAGTAGTGCTTCGGCCGGCCCGTGATGGTGGCCTCGATCCCGGAGGCGTCCAGCGCTTCGGCGATCTGACCGCGGATCTCCGCGAGGTGCCGCTCGCGCTCGGGGGTGCGCTCCCCCACCATGCGCACGATCTCCTCGTACACCTTGGGGTGCAGGGCCGCGAAGGACAGGTCCTCGAGCTCCCACTTGATCGTGTTCATGCCCAGTCGGTGGGCCAAAGGAGCGAAGATCTCGAGGGTCTCGCGCGCCTTGCGCCCGGAGGACTCGGAGGAGACGAAGCGCCAGGTCCGGGCATTGTGCAAACGGTCCGCGAGTTTGATGACCAGCACACGGATGTCCTTGGCCATGGCCACGATCATCTTGCGCACGGTTTCCGCCTGCGCGTTCTCCCCGTACTGGATCTTGTCCAGCTTGGTCACGCCGTCCACGAGCGCGGCGACCTCCTCGCCGAACTCCTCGCGCACTTGCTCGAGCGTGTAGGACGTGTCCTCCACGGTGTCGTGCAGCAGACCGGCCACGAGCGTGGCACCGGTCATCCCGAGTTCCGCGAGGATCGTGGTCACGGCCACCGGGTGGGTGATGTACGGGTCCCCGGACTTGCGCTTCTGTCCCTCGTGGTGGGTGTCCGCGACCGTGAAGGCCCGCTCCAGGACCGAGAGGTCCTCCTCGGGATGGGTGTTCTGCACCGTGCGCAGCAGGGGCACCAGGATGGGCGAGCTCGGGACCGATTCACCGCTGAGCACCGAGAGGGTCGAGCGGGTGCGTTCGCTGCGCCCCGGGAAGACCGCCCGCCCGAACACGGACCGAGAGGCGGGCAGGACGAAGTGGGTGCCCCCAAAGTCACCGCGCGCCGCACTCGGGCGAGCGGGCGGGGCGGCATTAGGACGGGACGCCTCCTGAGCGGAGGGCGCGCCGGAGGACGTGACCGCGGAGCCCACGGGTGCCTGGGCACCACCGTTCTCGGACTGGCTGGACATGATCCGTGGCCTCCTCATCGTCGCCGCGACCGCGGGAGGCCGGACATGAGCCCCCGCGGGCTGATGTCCCAGTCTAAGCCCGCGCCGACACGCCGCGGACAACGGTGCCGGTGTGCCGCGGACGCAGTAAGGACGTGCCGCGGACGCATTGCTCACCTGCCGCGGACGCGGTACCGAGCGACGTCGCCGCCCGCACCGTTCGGTCACGGCGCACGTGGCCGGTCACGCCATGCGCGACCGGCCACGAGTGCGAGGTGTCGCGTCAGACCGCGACGGGATCCGCGCTCACCGGAGGGGCCTCGCCCGTGCGGTGTTCGAGCACCCGGCGGGTCTGCTCCCGCACGCCGGGTTCGCGGTCGCGCAACCACGAGTACAGGGGCGCGGCGACGAACAGCGTGGCGAGCGTGCCCACGATGATGCCCACGAACAGGGACAGCGAGAGGTCCTTCAACGTTCCGGCCCCGAGCAGGTAAGCACCGATGAACAGGATGGACCCCACGGGGAGGATGCCCACCACGGACGTGTTGATCGAGCGCACGAGGGTCTGGTTCACGGCCAGGTTGACCTGTTCCCCGAACGTGCGTTTCCTGCGTTCCTCGGGCGCGCTGCCGTCCACGAGCCCCGCGGTGTTCTCACGCACCTTGTCGAAGACCACCACGGAGTCGTAGAGCGAGTAGGACAGCACCGTGAGGAAGCCGATCACCGCGGAGGGGGTGATCTCGAAGCCCACCAGGGAGTAGACACCCGCGGTGATGACGATCGTGAAGAGCATGGCGGCGATCGCGGACACGGACATCTTCCACGTGCGGAAGTACAGCGCCATGAGTGCGAGCGCGAGCACCACGAAGATCACGAGCCCCCACAGGGCCTGCCGGGTCACGCCCTGGCCCCACGTGGGTCCCACGAAGTTGGAGGTCACCTGGTCCTCGCCCACGCCGTAGGCGTCCTGCAGCTTGTTCTTCAGGGTCAGGGTCTGGTCGTCGTCGAGTTGCTGGGTCTGCACCCGCACGGTGCCCGGGGCGATGTTCGTCACGGTGGCTTCGTGGGCACCGGGGGTCTCGGCGACCGCCCGCTCGCCCAGGGAGACGTCCGTGGTGGACACGTCCGAGACCGTGAACTCGGAGCCGCCCGTGAAGTCGATCCCCAGGTTGAACCCGCCCTTGATCACGGGGATCAGCACGGAGATCACCACGAGGGCCAGGCTCACGGCGAGCCACGGTCCCCGCTTCTGGACGAAGGGGTAGGACGTGCGCCCGCTGTGCAGGTCGTTGCCGAAACGCGCGAGTCGGTTGCTCATCGCTGGGTCTCCTCGGAATCGGGACGGGCGGTGGCCGCGGTCGCGCCGGCGGACGCGTTCCCGTCGGGTTCGGCGGCGGACGGCGGCGCTGCGGACGACGGCGCTGGGCTCGCTTGCTGTGCCGCGCGGCGTCGTCGTTCGGCGATCGTGAGACCGTCACCGTCCTCGGGGCTGCGCAGCCGGCCGGCGCCGCGGTAGAGCGGGACGGCGTCGAGCGCTTCGGGGTCCAGACCGGAGTGCCGCGCGCCGTTGCCGAAGTAGCGGGTGCGCGCGAGCAACACCATGACCGGGTGGGTGAACAGGAACACGACCAGCAGGTCTGCGATCGCGGTGAGACCGAGCGTGAACGCGAAGCCGCGCACGTTGCCCACGGCCACGAAGTAGAGCACCACGGCGGCCAACAGGTTCACGGCCTTGGACGCGAGCACCGTCTGGCGGGCACGTTGCCAGCCGTGGTCCACGGCGGCCGGGATCGTGCGCCCGGCGCGGATCTCGTCACGGATGCGTTCGAAGTAGACGATGAACGAGTCCGCGGTCTGACCGATCGCCACCACGAGACCCGCGACGCCGGCCAGGGACAGCCGGTAGTTCGCGCCCCACCCCAGCAGGGTGATGGCCAGGTAGGTCACGACACCGGCCACGACGAGCGAGGCGATGGTCACGAGACCCAGCCAGCGGTACTGGAACAGCGAGTAGATGCACACGAGCGCCAGACCGATCAGCCCCGCGATGATGCCCATCCGCAACTGGTTGCTGCCCAGGGTCGCGGAGATCTGCTGCTCGGAGTCGATCGAGAAGGACACCGGCAGCGCACCGTACTTCAACTGCTCGGACAGGAACTTGGCCTCGTCCTCGGTGAAGTTGCCGGTGATCTGCGCGCGACCGTCCGTGATCACGGCGTTCATGGTCGGGGCGGAGACCACGGAACCGTCCAGCACGATCGCGAACCGGTTGCGTGCACCGTTCTGCCCGCCCTGGCCGAGCCCGTAGAGCCGCTCGGAGAGTTCCTTGAAGGTCTGCGTGCCCTCGTCGTTGAATTGCAGGTTCACGGCGAACCCGCCCGTCGCGTGGCCCTGGGAGTTGGTCGCCTGGGCGTAGGACGCCGTGGCGATGTCCGTGCCGGGGATCTCGACCGGGCCCAGGATGAACTTGGAGTTGCTCTGCGGATCACACGCCACGATCGCCTTGTCCTGCGGCTGGGAGGCCCGCTCCTCCTGGGGCCGCGGCGCGCTGCAGTCGAGCGCCTCGTACCTGGCGAAGAGATCCCGCGTGACCCACTTGGGGTCGGAGGAGTTCTCGGGCTCACCCTCCGGTTGGGGGATCGACTTGGGGTCGGTGCGCTGGTTCTCCGGGGTGGCCGCGCCGGGACCCGAGACGATCACGGGACGGAACGCCATCTGCGCGGAGGCCTGGATCAGCTCACGTGTCTCGGACGAGGGCACACCGGGCATCGACACCACGATGTTGCGCCCGGACTGCGTGGTGATCTCCGCCTCGGAGACACCTGCACCGTCCACGCGTTGGCGGATGATCTCGACCGCCTGGTCGAGCTGCTCCTGGGAGATGTCCTGACCGGAGTTCTCCCCCTGCAGCGTGGGCGAGAGCACCATCTGTGTACCGCCCTCGAGATCCAGCGCCAGCTTGGGCGCCCACCCGGTGCGGTCGGTGGTCACACCGTAGACGAGCAACCCGGCGAGGATCGCGATCACCGCCGCGAGGGCCACCAGGGCCTTGCGCGCCGACGACGCCGCTGCGGCCGCTCCGGAGCGGGGTCGCCGCTTCGCGGTGCCCGTCCCGTTCCGACCGGACGTACCGTTCGTCGCTGCGGTCCCGTTCCCGGGAGTCCCCTCCGACGTGCCGGAGGCCTTGGTGCGCCGCCAACGGGACCCGCCACGCGATCCCGGGGTCTGCGCCTTCTTCTGTGCTGCCATTGCTGTCCTTCAACGAGCCCTCGACCGGGGCCGCGGCCCGGTCGACACATGAGAAACGGGCCGAGGTCCTCGGCCCGTGTCCCGGTGGGGGGAAATCAGGTGGTGGGGTTACCGCGGTCGTCGCGGTCGCGGGCGTCGCGCCAGGTCTGGTGCGAGGCGTCCGGGGCCGCCGCACCCGGTGTGGTGCCGGACTGGGCGGTACCGGGCTGGGTGGTGCCGCGATGGGTGGTGCCCTGCTCGCCGGCGGCCGTGGAACCGTCCACGGGGTCGATCGGGTCCACGCGGTGCGCCGCACCGGCCGCCTCGGGGGTACCGGCCTGCACGGAGTCCGCCTCGACCACGCCGGGGGCGGCGGTGGTCGCGGACTCGGCGGGCAGCTCGTCCACCACGGTGGTCACGGTCTGGGAGTGCACCGTGACGAGCTGGCCCGGGGAGATCTCGAGGACGGCCTTGTTGTTCTCCCGGTCCATGTCCCGCAGGGTGCCGTAGAGACCGAAGCTCGTCATCACACGCGTGCCCGGTTCCATGGTGGCCTGCTTGGCCTTCATCTGGGCCTGGGCCTTCTTCTGTCGGCGCATGGGCAGCCACAGCAGCAGGACCATGACCACGAGCATCACGGGCAGGAACCATGCGGTTCCGGCGCCGCCACCGGCAGCGTCCTGGGTCTGAGCGAGGATGGTCACGAAGGATCCGTTCTGTCGAGGTGCACGTACAGCGCGACCGGGCACGACTGCGCAGGGGTGCGAAGGTCCCGGCCGATCCTCCCCAGCTTAGGGGATGGATCTGGTCACGTGCTGGACGGATCCTCCGAGTCCGGTTCGGTGGCGAGCGCTGTTCTCAGCGCCGGGTCCTTGAACGCGGCGTGCTCGGGGACGTCGAGTCCCAGGTGCTCCCACGCCGCGGCCATGGCGATCCGTCCACGCGGGGTGCGACCGAGCAGGCCTTCCCGGACCAGGAACGGTTCCGCGACGGTCTCGACCGTCTCGGTCTCCTCCCCCACGGCGATCGCCAGGGTGGACAGCCCCACGGGGCCGCCGTTGAACTTGTTCACCAGGGCCGAGAGCACGTTGCGGTCCAGGCGGTCCAGGCCCCGGGCGTCCACCTCGTACATGTCGAGTGCGGATCCGGCAGCCCGCGCGTCGATACGCTCCACGCCGTGCACGAGCGCCCAGTCCCGCACACGCCGCAGCAATCGGTTGGCGATACGAGGGGTGCCGCGCGAGCGCGATGCGACTTCCGTGAAGGCCTCGCTCGTCATGGTGAGGTCGAGCAGCCCGGCCGAACGGCGCAGCACGAGCTCGAGTTCCTCGACGGAGTAGAACTCCAGGTGACCCGTGAAGCCGAACCGGTCGCGCAGTGGTCCGGGCAGCAGCCCCGCGCGGGTCGTGGCACCCACGAGCGTGAACGGGGGCAGGTCCAGCGGGATGGACGTGGCGCCGGCGCCCTTGCCCACCACGATGTCCACGCGGAAGTCCTCCATGGCCATGTACAGCATTTCCTCCGCGGGCCGGGACATCCGGTGGATCTCGTCCAAGAACAGCACCTCCCCGTGGGTCAGGGAGGACAGGATGGCCGCGAGGTCACCCGCGTGCTGGATCGCAGGGCCGGACGAGATCCGCAGGGGGACGTCCAGCTCCTGCGCGATGATCATGGCCAGGGTCGTCTTGCCGAGGCCCGGGGGCCCGGACAGCAGCACGTGGTCCGCGGTGCGCCCGCGCAGCTTGGAGGCCTCGAGCACGAGCGACAGCTGTGCCCGCACCCGTTTCTGCCCCACGAAGTCGTGCAGGGTCCCCGGGCGCAGGGACGCCTCGAGTTGCTGGTCGTCGTAGTCGCCCTCGGCGCCCACGAGACGCTGTTGGCCCACCGATCCGCGTTCCTCCACGGCCATGCTCACCGCCCCCTGGTCCGCGTGTGGGACGTGGCCTTGGCGGTGCCGAGCCACGACAGCACGGCGCGCAGGATCTCGGCCACGTTGGCGGACTCCGCCAGTTCGGGCTGGGTTTCGAGGGCGTCGTCGATCCCGCGGGCCGCGTCCTTCTCGCTCCAGCCCAGACCCGTGAGAGCGTCCACGACCTGCTCACGCCACACCTGCATGCCGGGCTGTGCGCTCTGCTGCGGCGCGGGGTCCGGCAGGACGAGCTTGTCCGCAAGTTCCAGGACGATGCGCCGCGCGGACTTCGGTCCGATCCCGGGGACGGCCGTGAAGGCCTTGTCGTCGCCGGCGGCGATCGCGCGCCGGGCGTCGTCGGGCCCGAGGACAGAGACCGCGGCGAGCGCGGTGCGCGGGCCCACCCCGGAGACCCCGAGCATGACCGAGAAGATCTCCTTCTCGTCCGCCTGGGCGAAACCGAACAGCACCGGCGCCTCGTCCTTGCGGGCGATGTACGCGGTGTGCAGGTGCGCGGTGGCACCGACCCGCAGCCCGGCGAGCGTGCGGGGGCTCGCGTTGACCTCGATGCCGAAGCCCGAGACCTCCACCACGGCGAGCGTGGCCCCCACGAAGCGCACCTCACCGGTTATCGAGGCGATCACGGTGCCCCTCCCCTCCCACGGCCGCCGGCCGAGAACATCGGTGTGTCCGAACGCGCCGCGACCTAGGGGCAGGACGTGGTGCGCCGTTCGAACACGTGTACGACTTCCTGCTCGTCACTGTACCAAGCGCCGGGGACACCCGGAACGAGTGCTCCCGCTCGTGAGGCGGGCCCGCAGCGGGAGGCTCAGGACACCCGGCCGCGCCGCCCGCGGGTACCGGTCGCTGTGCCCGGCGCGCGGGACGCGGCCGTACCGGATGCGCGGGGCACGGTCGCACCGGGGGCTCGCGACGCGGTCTCGGCGCGTCGCCACGCCTGCTGCGCCGGAGTCAGTGCGGCACCCCGGCGGGTCTGCATCGGGCGCGAACCCGAGTGGGTGGACGTGCGCTCGGCCGCGTTGACACCGGCCATCCCACCGCGCCACCCGTGGCACACGGCCAGGGCCAGGGCGTCGGCGGCGTCCGCGGGCCGCGGCGGGGCGTCCAGGCGCAGGATGCGCACGACCATGCGGTTCACCGATTCCTTGTCCGCGGAGCCGTCCCCGGTGACCGCGGCCTTGACCTCGGACGGGGTGTGCCACGCGACCGGGATGCCCCGCGCCGCGGCCGCGGCGATCACGACGCCCGTGGCCTGGGCCGTGCCCACGACCGTGGGAGCGTTGTTCTGCGCGAACACGCGTTCCACGGCCACGACATCCGGGCGGAAGCGGTCCATGAGTTCCTCGGCGGCCCGCATGATCGACAGCACGCGGTGTTCGAGGGCCTCGTGCGCGCGCGTCCCGCTCACCTGGACGTGCACGAACGTCCCGGTGCGCTGCGCGGACATGTCCACCACGGCGAAACCGCACCGGGTGAGACCGGGGTCCACCGCGAGCACGCGCTGTTGGGACTGCCGGGCCACCACGGGACTCACGGAATTACTCGTCGTCTTCGAGCACGGCCATGACCTCGGCCGGGATGTTGGCGTTCGAGTAGACGTTCTGCACGTCGTCGAGCTCCTCGACCGCGTCCGCGAGCTTGAGGAACTTGCGGGCGCCCTCGGCGTCCAGGTCCACCTTCATGGTGGGGCGGAACTGGGGGTCGTCGTTGTTGTACTCGAGACCGGCCTCGTCCAGGGCGGTGCGGATCGCGGGCAGGTCGGTCGCCTCGCTGACCACCTCGAAGTCGTCGGACTCGTCGAGCACTTCCTCGGCGCCGGCGTCGAGCACGGCCATCAGGACGTCGTCCTCGGTGAGACCGTCCGTCTTGGCGACCTCCACCACGCCCTTGCGCTCGAACAGGTACGCCACGGAACCGGAGTCCGCCATGGTGCCGCCGTGGCGGGTCACGGCCACGCGCACCTCGGAGGCCGCGCGGTTCTTGTTGTCCGTGAGGCACTCGATGTACAGCGCGGTGCCTTGCGGGCCGCGGGCCTCATAGAGGATCTCGGTGTAGTCGATCGTCTCGCCCGTGAGCCCGGCGCCGCGCTTGATCGCGCGGTCGATGTTGTCGTTGGGCACCGAGTTCTTCTTGGCCTTGGAGACCGCGAGTTCGAGCGCGGGGTTACCCGAGGTGTCCGCGCCGCCCATGCGGGCCGCGACCTCGATCCCCTTGATGTACTTGGCGAACGCCTTGGCGCGCTTGGCGTCAATCGCCGCCTTCTTGTGCTTGGTCGTGGCCCACTTGGAGTGACCTGACATGAATGACCTCCTCGAAAGAATGCGTCCGGCCCCTGCGGACCGGACACGGATCGACCTCCATGATAACGAGCGCGGGGCGGGGCCCGTCAGCGCGGGCGCGACGCTGCGACGTCGCGGGCGCGCTGGGCGAGCGTGTCGTCGAGTTCCCCCTCCGGCAGGGTCTCGCCGCGCAGCTCGAGTGCCGCCGCGAGCAGGAAGTCCGCGACACGCGGGTTCTTGGGCAGCAGCGACCCATGCAGGTAGCTGCCCAGCACGTTCGCGGTGCGCGCACCCTCCGTGGCGTCCTGCCCGTTGTTGCCGGCCCCCGAGACGACACTCGCGAGGGGTTGTTGCCCGGCGCCCAGGTGGGTGAGCCCCGAGTGGTTCTCGTAGCCGACGATCGTGCCCAGGTCCGCGGACTCGGTCACGATGTTGCCGATCAGCCGTTCCGGACCGGCCACCGTCTCGAGGTCGAAGATCCCGATCCCGGACAGTGTCTCCCCGGCCCCCGTGCGGAAACTGTGCCCGAAGAGCTGGTAGAGCCCGCAGATCGCGAGCATGGGCACGCCTCGGGCCACGGCCTCGTGCAGTCGCGGTGCCACCACGGCGAGGTCGTCGGCCACGCGGAACTGTCCCGAGTCCTGTCCTCCGCCGCCCACGAAGAGGTCGGCGTTCTCGGGCCACGGGTCGCCGGGGTTGTAGTCCACGATCTCGGTCTCGAGGCCGCGGCGTTCGGCGCGGCGCTTGAGCGTGAGTGTGTTGCCCCAGTCGCCGTAGATGTTCATGTCCCGGGGGTAGAGCTGCACGATGCGCAGCGCCCCGGCGGTGTCGTGTGCCACGGTGTCCTCCTAGATGGCCGCCACGTGCGTCATGTCGCCCAGGATCCTGCGCAGGGAGAGCATGGCCGTGTACGTGCAGAAGATTCTCATGGGGCGCTCCCCCGAGTCCGCGATGAACCGGCGTAACGCGTCCCCGAGGTCCGGTTCCACCGCGGCCACGCGCACGAGGTCGTAGTCCAGGCGCAGCGCCATGTCCCACGCGCGCACGCCCGAGACCATGTCCACGCCGCCGTCGCGCAGCGCGTCGAAGTCCACGTCCCACAGCCACGAGACGTCCCGGCCGTCCGCGTACTGGTCGTTGATCGCGATCATCGTGGCGTAGTCCTGCGCGGAGGCCGAGGCCAGGGAGAGCCGGAAGCCCGCGGGGTTCTTCACGAGCAGCAACTGCAGGGGCTTGTCCTGGACCGTGATGGTCTCCCCGCGACCGAACGCCGGGGTGACCTCCCCCAGTTCGGCCACGAGGGAGGGGACGTCCGCGGCGTCGCCGAGCACCTGCAGGCTCGTGGCGAGGGCGGCCGCGGCGTTGTACTGGTTGTAGACGCCGTACAGGTCCACCGTGGCGTCGTGCTTGCGCCCGCGCACGTCGAGTTCCACGCTGCGCGCGTTCACGGCCTCGAGCACGACGTCGGCGTCGGGCCGACGCGCGGACGGCACGTCCGAGTCCTGGGCGCCGGGGTCCACCTGTCGTAGCCCGTCACGCATGTCGTCGTCGGACGGGAACATGGGGCGCAGTGCGTCCGAGAGCCCGAACCAGCTCACGGCGGTGCCCTCGGTCACGTCCTGGGCGAGGCTCGCGATCCGAGGGTCCTCGCGGTTGAGCACGACCGTGCCCGTGGTGGCGCGCGCGACCTGGCTCAGCATCCGGCGCGTGGTGTCGATCTCCCCGAACCGGTCGAGCTGGTCCCGCATCACATTGAGCAACAGCGAGATCCGGGGCCGGACCTGCTTCACGAAGTGCACCGCGTGGGCCTCGTCCAGCTCGAGCACCGCGACGTCCGCCACGAGCCGACCGAACGCGTCCATCTCCGCGAGCAGGGACGCCGCGACACCGCGCACGAAGTTGGAGCCCGTGCGATTGGTGAACACGCGCAGTCCTTGTGAACGCAACAACTGGACGGTCATCTTGGTCGTGGTGGTCTTGCCGTTGGTGCCGCTGATCACCACCACGCCGAGTGGCAGCTTGGCGAGCTCCTCCGCGACGAACCCGGGGTGCAGTTTCTCCATGACCAGGCCGGGGAAGGCGGAGCCACCGCCGCGCAGGCTCGAGGCCCAGCGCACCCCCTGGCCGAGGACACGTACGAGTGGTCGGGACATGGTCTCCATCCTAGTGAGCGGGCGGATTCGCCCGGCGGGGCGGTCCGGGGCCCGCGGGGGGTCAGTCCCGGGGCCACGCGCGGGCGATGTCCTCGCGCGTGGCCGCCAGGGTCTGGATGAGGGGTTTGGTGTGGGCGACGACGGGCATGAAGTTCGCGTCCCCCGTCCAGCGCGGGACCACGTGTTGGTGCAGGTGCTCGGACAGCGAACCGCCGGCGGCCTGGCCCAGGTTGAGTCCCACGTTGAACGCCGCGGGGCTGGCGACGTCCCGGATCACGAGGACCACGGTGCGGGTCAGCGTGTTGAGCTCCCACAGTTCGTCGTCCGTGAGCTCCGTGAGCTCCGCCACGTGGCGGTACGGGCACACGAGCACGTGGCCCGGGTTGTACGGGAAGAGGTTGAGCACCGCGAAGCAGTGCTCCCCGCGGTGGACGATCAGCGCGTCCTCGTCCGAGCGGCCCGGCGCGGTGCAGAACGGGCATCCCGGAGGCTGCTCCACGGACGTCTCCTCCCCGCGCACGTACGCCAACCGGTGCGGGGTCCACAGCCGTTGGAAACCGTCCGGGTCGCCGGGCAGTTCGAACTCGTCCCGGCTCACGCCCTCCCCGTCCGACGCCGCGGCGTCCGGGGCACTCACGACTGTCCCGACGCCGCGTCACCCGCCGCGGTGTCGGCCGCGACGGCGCCGTCCCCTGCGGCCGGGGCCTCCGGGGTGTCCTGCGCGGGTGCCGTGGGGTCTACGTTCTGACGCCGATCGATGTGGCCCGTGATCAGTTCCATCGCGTCCTGCTGGGACACTCCGTTGTACTGCGAGCCATCGCGGAAGCGGAACGAGACGGTACCGGCCTCGGCGTCGTCGCCCCCGGCGATCACGACGAATGGGATCTTGTCCTTGGAGGCCGTGCGGATCTTCTTAGGGAACCGGTCCGAGGACGTGTCCACCTCCACACGCACGCCGCGTTCGCGCAAGGCCTGAGCGAACTCGTCGAGGTAGTCGTCGAAGGCGTCCGCCACGGGGATCGCCCGGACCTGGGTGGGCGATAGCCACACCGGGAACGCCCCCGCGTAGTGCTCGGTGAGCACGCCCATGAACCGCTCCACGGACCCGAACAGGGCCCGGTGGATCATTACGGGCCGGCGCCGGGTGCCGTCCGACGCCTGGTACTCGAGGTCGAAGCGCTCGGGGAGGTTGAAGTCGAGCTGGATCGTGGACATCTGCCACGTGCGCCCGATCGCGTCCCGCGCCTGCACCGAGATCTTGGGACCGTAGAACGCCGCTCCCCCGGGATCCGGTACGAGCTGGAGCCCCGAGTCCTGGGCGACCTCCTGCAGGGTGCGAGTGGCCTCCTCCCAGATCTCGTCCGAGCCCACGAATTTCTCCGGGTCCTTGGTGGACAGTTCCAGGTAGAAGTCGTCCAGACCGTAGTCCTTGAGCAGGGACAGCACGAAGTTCAGGGTGCTCGTGAGCTCGCCCTTCATCTGCTCACGCGTGCAGTAGATGTGGGCGTCGTCCTGCGTCATCCCACGCACACGCGTCAGACCGTGGATCACACCGGACTTCTCGTAGCGGTAGACCGCACCGAACTCGAACAACCGCAGCGGCAGTTCCCGGTAGGAACGGCCCCGGGAGCGGTAGATCAGGTTGTGCATGGGGCAGTTCATGGGCTTGAGGTAGTAGTCCTGGCCCGGTTTGGTCAGCTCACCCGTGGCCGGATCGCGCTCCTCGTCCACGTGCATGGGAGGGAACATCCCGTCCCGGTACCAGTCCAGGTGACCCGAGACCTCGTAGAGATGACCCTTGGTGATGTGGGGCGTGTAGACGAACTCGTACCCGGCCTGGGCATGGCGCTCGCGGGAGTAGTCCTCCATCTCCTTGCGGATGATCCCGCCCTTGGGGTGGAACACCGGCAGCCCGGAGCCCAGTTCGTCCGGGAAGGAGAACAGGTCCAGTTCCACACCCAGCTTGCGGTGGTCGCGGCGCTCGGCCTCTGCCAATCGTTCCTTGTACTCGCGCAGTTCGTCCTTGGTGGGCCATGCCGTGCCGTAGATCCGCTGCAGCTGCTTGTTCTTCTCGCTCCCGCGCCAGTACGCGGCGGCCGAACGCATCAGCGCGTAGCCGTTGCCGATGTGCTTGGTGTCCGGCAGGTGCGGGCCGCGGCACAGGTCCCGCCACACCACGTCCCCGCTCTTACGGTCCAGGTTGTCGTAGATCGTGAGGTCACCGGCGGCCACCTCCACCGAGGCACCCTCCGCGGACTCGTCCATGGCACCGGAGCCGGGACCGCCGGCCAGGTCGATGAGTTCGAGCTTGTACGGCTCGTCCGCCATCTCCGCCCGGGCATCGTCCTCGCTCACGCTGCGCCGGCGGAAGATCTGGTTCTTGTTCACGATCTTGAGCATCGACTTCTCGAGCTTCTTCAGATCGTCCGGGGTGAACGGCTCCTCGACGTCGAAGTCGAAGTAGAACCCGTCCGTGATGTAGGGCCCGATCCCCAGTTTCGCGTCCGGGCGCAGCTCCTGCACGGCCTGGGCCATCACGTGGGCCGTGGAGTGGCGCAGCACCTCGAGGCCCTCGGGGTCACCGATCAGCACGCGCTCCACGGTGTCCCCGTCCCGCAGCTCGATCGCGAGGTCCTTGAGCTCACCGTTGACGTGCGCCACCACGACGTCGCGCTGCTCGCTGTACAGCTCCGCGGCCGTGGTGCCCTGGTCCACGGTGCGTGACTCGCCGTCCACCGTCAACCGCAGGGAAGGGGCATCCGTCATGGTGTTTCTCCTCGTCAGATCTTGTGTGCGCCCGCCCGTACCGGGGGCGGGCCGTCGTGCAGGACTCGCGCGCTGGACGCGCCGACGACCTCATTGATGCTACCGCCCCGGCCCCGCCGCCACGAAGACGGGCACGACCCCGCTGCGGGGCCGCGTCCGTGCGGACCGCACCTCTCCTACCGAGCCGGCCGCCTCCACGACAGCGCGGTGCGCGGACGCGGGCGTGCCCCGGCGCGGTTGTACCCGGACATGGCTGTACCCCGGGCCGGAACCCGGGGTACAACCGTCAGTGCTCACACGGCGTCAGCCGCGCGCCGCGGATCAGCGGCGGGGAGCCTCGCCGTCACGGCCGAGGTCACCACGATCGACGTCGGTCTCGACATCGACCTGTTCCTTGCGGACGTCGGCCTCGACGCGCTGGGTCTCCTGGACGGTCTGCTTGTTCAGCCCGACCTCTTCCACGGCCACGGCTTCCTTCTGGACGACGGGACGCTCCTCGTGCAGGGTCACGTCCACCTCTTCCTCACCAATGGTGCCGTTGTCCACGCGAGCGTTCGTGTCGTTGATCGGCGTGCGCTCGACGGTGACCTCTTCGCGCTCGACGGGGACGTCCACGGTCTCGTGGTCGGTCACGACGTACTTGCGCAGGCGGGCGTGGCCGGCCTCGCGCTCCTGCGTGCCCACGTTGAGGCGCTCCTCGTGGCGGACCACGGAGGCCTCGTCACCGGCGGTCGCGGCGACGTCGCGGCGGTCCTGGGCCACGGCGTCGCGGTCACGATCGGCAACATCGCGATCGGCGGCGGCGGTGCCGGCGACACCCGCGGTACCAGCGGTACCAGCGGCAGCGCGATCACGATCGGTGCCCGCGGTACGGCCGTCGTCGTAGTTCAGCTCGTAGTAGCGGTACAGCTCCTCTTCCTCGGCCGGGGAGAGGTGCTGGTCGGCGTCGACCTTCGGAGCGTCCTTGATGACGTCCTTGGTGTAGGGCAGGACCACACGGTCGCCGTCCTGACGAGCGCCCTTCACAGGAACGAAGTTCTCCTTGGCGCCGAACAGACCGGTGTTGACGGTCAGGAACGTCGGCTCGCCCGAGTTATCGTCCAGGAAGACCTGCTCGACCTTGCCGATCTTGTCACCGTCGGAACCGTAGGCCGTGCTGGACAGAATTGCATTCACGTCGAACGTGGTCATCGCATTAACTCCTCAGTAAGTCTCTGCTGCCGGCGCACGGTTTGTGCGCCGTAGGCCGCCGCACCCGCAATGGGTGTGTGGTCTGGCTTCGTGCCCCATATTACGACCCCCATAGTGACGCGCCACTGATTTCCCGTACGTTTCTCTCACGGGGAAACCGGCGCGCCGTTGCCGCGGGAGCGCCGCGGCATGTGATTACCAGCGGCACTGGCGTGGGGCCTGCGGGAGCACGTCGGTGTCGTAGGGCACAATGGGCTGGACCACGTGAGATGGATCCCCGGGCTCGCACCGGGGCATCCGAGAACCGATGACACCGGACGAGGACGGAGCCGCACCGTGTGGGACGCACTGGTCAACAATCCCTGGATCCTGTGGCTGATCGTGATGCTGGTGCTCGCAGCCATCGAGATGCTCACCCTGGACTTCCTCTTTCTCATGATGTCGCTCGCCGCCCTGGTCACCGCCGGCGTGAGTCTGGTCGTGGACAGTTTCACCGCGCAGGTGGTGATGTTCGCGCTGGTGTCGGTGCTGCTGATCTTCTTGATCCGCCCGATCGCCCTGCGACGTCTCAACAGGTCCACGCCCACGACCCGCTCCAACACCGATCGCCTCATCGGGCTGCGGTGCATGGCGCTGGAGCCCGTGAGCCAGCACAGCGGCCTGGTGCGCCTGGAGGGGGACATCTGGACCGCCCGCACCGCCACGGCCGCCGCCCTGCCCGAGGGTAGCACCGCCTACGTCCACCGCATCGAGGGGGCCACCGCGGTCGTCGCGGACGTGGCCCCGGTGCCCACGCAGACCAACCCCGGGCGCGGCGTCCGACCCTGACCCCGGACGAGCGCCCCGGCGCACCGCCGAACCCCCACCGAAAGGACCCCATGTCCATCGTCATCATCGTCCTGTTGGCCGTGGTGGTGCTCGCCGCGGTCATCGCCCTTATCAAAGCGGTGCGGATCGTCCCGCAGTCGCGCGCGGGCATCGTGGAGCGACTGGGCAAGTACCAGTCCACCCTCAATCCCGGGCTGCACTTCCTCATCCCCTTCATCGACCGGTTGCTGCCCCTGATCGACCTGCGCGAACAGGTCGTGCCGTTCCCCGCCCAGTCCGTGATCACCGAGGACAACCTGGTCGTGGGCATCGACACCGTGGTCTACTTCCAGGTCACTGATCCCCGCGCCGCCACGTACGAGATCACCAATTACATCCAGGCCGTGGACGAGCTCACGAGCGCCACGCTGCGTAACGTGGTGGGTGGGTTGAACCTCGAGGAGACCTTGACCTCCCGCGACAAGATCAACGCGGAGCTGCGCGGCGTACTGGATTCCACGACCGGGCGCTGGGGCATCCGGATCTCCCGCGTGGACATCAAGGAGATCACTCCCCCGCCGTCCATCCAGGACTCCATGGAGAAGCAGATGCGCGCCGAGCGTGACCGCCGCGCCGCGATCCTCACCGCCGAGGGCGAGAAGCAGTCCCAGATCCTCACCGCCGAGGGTGAACGTCAGGCCGCCGTGCTCTCCGCAGAGGGTGACGCGAAGGCCGCGATCCTGCGCGCGGACGGTGAGGCGCAGGCCATCGCTAAGGTATTCGACTCGATCCACCGCGCCCGCCCCACCCAGAAGCTGTTGGCGTACCAGTACATCCAGACTCTGCCCAAGGTCGCCGAGGGCACGGCCAACAAGGTGTGGATGATCCCCGCCGAGCTGAGCACCGCGCTGCGCGGTGTGGGTTCCTACCTCAACCCCGGCGCGTCGGACGACCCCGAGGACGACGAGTACGAGGACGAGGCCCCCGCTGCACCGGACCTGCCGGAGAGCGCCCCCATCGTGGAGCACGAGACCGTCAAGGTCACCGAGAAGGACCTGGAACCGGACCTCACCTTGACGGACCCGAGCGAGTTCGAGATGCCGGATTCGCCCTACACGTCCCCGATCGCCCAGGAGGCCGCCGATCCCCACGTGGACGAGGTCAACCTGCCGGTCACGGACTCGGAACCCACGACCGCCGGCACCACCGGGACGGATGCCGAGTCCGGCTCGTTGCCCCGGCACGCCCGCCCGGAGGCCCCCGAGACCGATCCGGGGAATGAATCCCGCTGACTCCCCGTTACGCTGGGGAACGAAGAGTGGGCCCGCGAGGACGGGACGCCCGGTGTGAACGCACCGCAGCGTCGTCGTCGCGCGGCCCACGAGAACGTACGTCGGGAAGGATCGTCGCGTGAGTGATCGCAGCCTACGAGGGATGCGCCTGGGCTCCCAGTCCATGGAAACCGAGGCCGGGGTGGAGCCGGCGCCGCGTCAGCGCGTGGAATACCGCACCGCGGAGGGCGAGTCCGTGTCCGTGATGTTCGCGGCGGAGGCGGAGATCCCCCCGGTGTGGACCACCAAGACCGGCCAGGAAGCCATCCTGGTCAACGGTGAGAAGCCCGAGAACCCCAACGAGAAGCACCAGCGCTCCCACTGGGACATGCTCCTGGAGCGGCGCAGCATAGAGGAACTCGAGCAGACCCTCGAGCAGCGGCTGGCGTTCTACAAGGAGCAGCACGCTCTCTGATCCCTTCGCGCGGTCGATGATCGACCGCCGACACACCAACGGAACGACCCCCGCCCGATGGGCGGGGGTCGTTCCGTTGGACGAATAGTAGGTACGCGCGAGGCGATGCCGGCGCGGTGGCTCGAACCGACCCGTGAGCCGGCCGGGCACGGAGCAGCGGCCGGTCAGCGGCCCAGGCCCAGCTTCCCGGCGAGCGTGCGCGCACGGGCCGTGAGGCCCCACTTGGCCACGCTCGTCGCGGCCTCCACGGTGACGTCGTTGCTCATCTTGGACGCACCCTCCTCGCGTTCGACGAACGTGATGGGCACCTCCACGATCTTCAGCCCCAGGCGCTCGGCGCGCCACGCGAGGTCGATCTGGAAGCAGTAGCCGCGCGAGCGGACCGAGTCCAGGTCCAGGGCCCGCAACGTGGTGTCCCGGTAGGCGCGGAAGCCACCCGTGATGTCGTGGATGGACGTGCCCAGCAGGACACGCGAGTAGATGTTGCCACCGCGCGAGATCAGCTGTCGCGGCAGCGGCCAGTTCTCGGTGCGCCCACCCGGGACGTAGCGCGAACCGATGGCCATGTCCGCGCCCTGCTGCACGGCGTCGAGCAGCAACGGCAACTGCTCGGGCTGGTGGGAGCAGTCCGCGTCCATCTCCACGAGGACGTCGTAGTCGCGCTCGAGACCCCACGCGAAACCGGCCAGGTACGCGGGCCCCAGGCCCTCCTTGGCGGGTCGGTGCAGGACGTGGATGTTGCCGTCCTGCTCGGCCATGGCATCGGCCATGTCACCGGTACCGTCCGGGCTGTTGTCGTCGGCGACCAGCACGTGGGCGTCCGGCACGGCGGCGCGCAGCCGCTTGATGACCGTGGGCAACGATTCACGTTCGTTGTACGTGGGGATGATGGTGAGAACTCGCACCGGGCGTCCTTTCATGCCGCTGGCAGCCGGGCACCCGAGCCCGGACAGACCACTGGGCGGGCCCATCCGCCTTCGGACCAGAGCGGCCCGAAGGGCGCGCGCTGTTTTCTAAGGACGGATGAACCCACCCGGCAGTAAGAACTCAGTCTAACGTCAGGGGCGATCAGGACCAAGATGAAAACGCGACGTCATGGGCGCGGTTCCGCGCCGCTCACGAGTGTCCCGGCCACCACGGTGGCCTCGCACCGCGGCAAGCGGGAATCGTCGAGCGCGGGCAGGACGGGCGTGCGCGCCCGCGGGTCCGTGCTCCACGACGCGCCCGTGCCCTGGGCCTGTTGCACCATGACGGATTCGGCGTCCCACACCGCGAGCGTGGCCTCCGCGCCCGGTGCGAGCTGCCCCGCGAGGGGTGTGCCCCCGCGGTGAGCGCGCCACACCCCGCGGGTCAGAGCCAGGAACGCAGCGCGCGCGGAGGTGCGCAGGTGCTCGTCGGGTGCCTCGAGGGCCGCCTTGACGGCGGTCCACGGATTGGGGTCGTCGGTCATGAGCGTCACGGGCACACCGGCACGGGACAGGTCCCGCAGCGGGGCCCGTCCGGGCACGCACGAGACGGTGATCGCCAGATCGGCCAGGCGTTCGCACTGGGCCTCGGACAACTGTTCGACGCCCACGATCCGGTGCCCCCGCGCATGGAACGCCCGGCCGCCGAGTTCCTCCGCGGCGGCGTCCGCGGCGTCCAGCAACGCGTCAACGCGGGGATCCCCCGACGACGACGCATCTTCCGTCGATGCCTCGTCCTCCCCCGCGGTCTCGTCCGGATCGTCCTCGGGGCGGTCGTTGCCGGAGGCGTCGCTCCCGGACAACTCGTTCCCGGACAGTCCGCTTCCGGACGGGTCGTCCCCGAACGAGCCACTCTCCGACGCGCCGTCCCCGGACGGGGGCAGAACGAGCACCGCTTGCAGCCCCACTCGCGTGCATACCACGAGGTGCTCCCGCGCGGCATCGGCCAGAGCAGCGGGATCACCGAACGCAGCGGCGTCGAACCCCAGGGCGGGCGACGGCAGTGCCGAGGGGTCGAGCTCGTCGGTGTCCCGCGCGCGGCGCACCAGGATCGGTAGGGCGCGCAGCCCGTCCGCGCGGACCTCCCGCGTCGCGGCGTCGAGCGCGTCGGGGTCCGAGCTCACCAGTTCCACGGCTCCGTAGCCGTGCTCGGCGCGCGGAAGCTGCCCGGACCCGACCACTCGGTGGTGGGCGACGAACGCGGGGGTGACCACCGCGGCCCTCAGGTCTCCCGGGGTGACGTCCGCGCCGGCCATGGCCCGGGCGGCGTCGTCGGAACCGACCCACGCCACGGTCGCGCCGTCCAGGAAGATGGCGGTGGCGAACGGGTCAGCGGGCGAGTACACCGATCCGTTGATCCACACCCGCACGGCTTGTTGTTCTGACTTCACGTGATTCCCTCCGACCGGGCGTGCGGAACCCCCGCGCCCGGCATTGTCCTACTGGTCGAAGACGCTGTACTCGACGACGCCTCGGCGCACGGCCTCGATGGCCCGGTGCGCGGTCTCGCGCAGCTCGGGATCGAGCCCTTCCACGCCGCGCAACTGGTCCAGGACGTCCACGGTCTGTTTGGCCCAGCGCACGAAGTCCCCCGCGGCCAGGTCGGTGCCGGTGAGCGTCCGGGTCAGAGTGGCGCCCCGGGCCCAGCGGTACATGGCGTCCGCGAGCCCCAGCTCGGGGGCGGCGGTGAGCGGCAATCGGTGCTCGGCCTCGCGCGCGGAGAGCACCGACCAGTTGTGGAGCAGGATCTGAACGGATTCCTCCATGTGGGCCGTGGGCATCTTGGGACGCGCGCCCTGGTCCTCGCGCCGGGGCTGGTAGACGAGTGCGGTCATGACACCGGCAAGTCCGGGAGCGTCCAGTCCGTCCAGGAAGCCGTCCCGCAAGCACAGTGCGAGGAGCAGGTCCCGCTCACCGTAGAGCCGGCGCAACTGTTCGCCCGCCGCGGTGGGCTGCAGGTGACCGGATTCGTCCGGGCTGAGGTACTCGAAGTGCGTGAGCACCGCGCACACGCGGTCGAAGGTCGCGGCGATGCTCCCGGTGCGCCCGGCGATCTGCTTACGCAGTGCCTGGGTGTCCTTCTCGAGCTTCCACGCGCGCTCCGCCCAGCGAGCGTGTTGTTCGCGGTCCGAACAACCATGACACGGGTGCGAACGCAACCGTCGGCGCAGGTCCTCGATCCGGTGATCGCGCGCGGAGGTCCCCCGGTCGAAGCGGATCGCGTGACCGCCCGAGCGGGCGCGCGCGGGACGGTGCTCGTGCAACGCGGCCCGCACGGTCGCGGCAAGGTCCTTGCGTTCCTGGGGGGACTTCCCCGAGAAGTGCTTGGGGATCCGGATCCGGGATTCGGGTTCCAGGGAACCGTCCAGGTCGTTGACACCCACCCGGCGCAGTTTGCCGTCCACCGTGAGAATGTGGGGGCGCGGGTCGAAGGGGTGCGCGTCCTCGCGCAGCACCACGGCCCACCCGGCGTTGCGGCCCTGAGGGATCTCGATCACGTCCCCGGGCAACAGGTCCTGCAGGGCCACCGCGGCGTCGTTACGTTGACGCGCCGAGCGGGACTTGCTCGCGGACTTCTCCTCGGCCGTGAGCTCACGGCGGAGCGCAGCGTACTCGGTGAAGTCGCCCAGGTGGCACGTCATGGCGTCCCGGTAGCCCTCGAGGGTCTTCTCCTGGGAGCGCACCCGTTTGGCCAGGCCCACGACCGAGCGGTCCGCCTGGAACTGCGCGAACGAGGTCTCCAGGATGGACCGGGAGCGTTTGGCCCCGTAGCGCGCGATGAGGTTGGTGGACATGTTGTATGTGGGCCGGAAGCTCGAGTTCAGCGGGTACGTGCGCGTGGACGCGAGTCCCGCGACGGCCTGGGGGTTCATCCCGTCCCGCCACAGCACCACGGCGTGGCCCTCGACGTCGATCCCGCGCCGGCCCGCGCGCCCCGTGAGCTGGGTGTACTCCCCCGGGGTGATGTCCACGCGAGCCTCACCGTTGAACTTGTCGAGGCGTTCGAGCACCACGGAACGGGCCGGCATGTTGATCCCGAGCGCCAGGGTCTCCGTGGCGAACACGGCCTTGATGAGCCCCTCCGAGAACAGCTGCTCGACCACTTCCTTGAACACGGGCAGCATGCCCGCGTGGTGGGCGGAGATCCCCCGGATGAGGCCCTGGTACCAGTCCTCGTAGTTCAGCGCCGCGAGGTCCGCGGTGGACATGTGCGCGGTAGCCTCCGCCGCGAACGCGCGCAGGGTGCGCTGCTCCTGCGGCGTGGTGAGCCACAGGCCCGCGGCCACGCACTGTGCCACGGCGGCGTCGCACCCGGCGCGGGAGAAGATGAAGGTGATGGCGGGCAGCAGGGCCTCGGCGTCGAGCCGGCGCAACAGCTGGGGGCGGGAGATCCGCTCCTGCCGCCCGGTGCGGGGCTCCTGGTGGCGGCCGCCGTGACGACGGCGATTGCGGTGACCGGGTCCGCGCCCACCCGACCGACCCCCGCGGGGATGCTGGGCGCGGAACAACCGCAGCAGCTCGGGGTTGACCTCGGGTTCGTCCCGGTGTTTGTCCGAGTGGCGCTGCGCGGCCTCCTCGACCGTGGTGTCGTCCACGAACAGGTCCAGCAGCTGCGGCCCCACCTGGACGTGCTGCCACAGCGGGACCGGACGGTGTTCGGAGACCACCACGTCCGTGCTGCCGCGGACGTCATCGAGCCATGCACCGAATTCCTCGGCGTTGGAGACGGTCGCGGACAGGGACGCGAGCTGGACGTGCTCGGGCAGGTGGATGATGACCTCTTCCCACACCGCACCGCGGAAGCGGTCCGCGAGGTAGTGCACCTCGTCCATGATCACGAACCCCAGGTTCGCCAGGGTGGACGAGCCCGCGTAGAGCATGTTGCGCAGCACCTCGGTGGTCATCACGACCACGTCCGCTTCCGAGTTCACGGACGTATCACCCGTGAGCAGACCCACACGGTCCGAGCCCCAGCGGCGCGAGAATTCGTGGAACTTCTGATTGCTCAGCGCCTTGATGGGCGTGGTGTAGAAGGCCTTCTTACCCCGGGTCAGTGCGAGGTGGATCGCGAACTCCCCCACCACGGTCTTTCCCGCGCCCGTGGGGGCGGCCACGAGCACTCCCCGGCCCTCCTCGAGAGCGCGGCACCCCTGCGTCTGGAACGGGTCCAGTTCGAAGTCCACGGTGTTCTCGAAGGCCGATAGCTCCGTGCTCACGTGGGCCGCGCGAGCCTTCGCGGCAATGTACCGTTCGGCGGGGGAAGACATGCTTCCACCCTACGCGGTGCCTCTGACACCCCGGGAATCGGGGCGGATCAGTCTCCGTGGGCGGTGCTGCCCATCGAGCGCAGCGCTTCCGCCGAGGTTCCCCGGTCCGCGTTCGCACCGGTCGCGGCGGCCTGCCGGGCCTGCTTCTTGGCACGACGCCGGTCCAGGTACAGACACAGCCCCACGGCCACGAAGAACAGCACCAGCAGCGGGATGGCCAGGTAGAGCATGGTCACGGGATCCGGACCCGGCGCGGCCATCGCGGCGATCACGAGCACGACCACCACCACAATCCGCCACGCCTTGAGCACGGTGCGCCCGGACAGCAGGCCCAGCACGTTGAGACCCACGAGCAGCACGGGGACCACGCACGAGATCCCGAAGGTCAGGATGAGCTGGAGGAAGAAGCGCAGGTAGATCCCGGCCTCCACGAAGTTCGCCCCGCCCTCGGGCGTGAACGCGGTGAGCGCGTAGACGGCCGCGGGCAGCGCGGTCACGGCCAGGGCGCACCCACCCAGGAACAAGGGGATCGCCGCCGCGAGGAAGGCCATGGCGTAGCGGCGTTCGTTCTTGTGCAGCGCCGGCGTGATGAACGCCCACAACTGGTACAGCCACACCGGCGACGCGAAGATCAGCCCGAGCACCACGGCGACCTCCACCATGATGTTGAAGGACCCGCCCACCGAGGAGTAGTTGATGGTCGCGGTGCGCCCGGACTCGGCCAGGCGCTGCAGCGGCTCGGTGATGTACTGCATGAACGGCTCGTACGCCATGAAGCCGAGCACCGCGCCCAGCACGGTGGCCACGGCGGACTTGATGAGGCGGTTACGCAGTTCCCGCAGGTGCTCCTTGAGCGCCATCTGGGCCTGCGGGTTGTGCCGCCGCGACGTGCTCTTGCGGCGTTCCCGGCGCTGTTGCCGAGTGGAACCGGGGGCCTTCCCGGAATCCGTGGTGGACATGGGTCCCTGTCCTCTCTGACGGGCCGTTCACCCGCATGCGACGGGGCCGAGCCGTGCGGCTGGGCCCCGCGCGGGTCCCGACGGACGATGCCGGGATCAGACGGTGGGGCGCTGGTTCTGGTCCACGGTGGGCGCGGGCTGGCCCGGCTGCGGGGTGATCACGGTGGACTGCTCGGCGGCCGGCTGTTGCACCGAGGGCTGCACCGTGGGCTGGGTGCTCGACTGCGCGGCGGTGGTGCCCGCGACGGGCTCGCCATCGGCGACCGGCTGGCCGTTGACGGTCACGTTCGGATCGTCGTCGCGCTTCATCTCCTTGACCTCGGACTTGAAGATGCGCAGGGACTGGCCCAGGCTACGAGCCATCCCGGGCAGCTTGGGGGCACCGAAGAGGAGCAGGATGACCACGAGGATCAAAACAAGGGTCAGGGGGCTGTCAAACAAGCGGCCCATGGCGGAGTCCTTTCTGTTCAGCCCGGCGCACGTCCGAATACCTCTGGGGCTGCCCCAGGGTGTCCCTGCGCTGCATCCTGCGGATGAGCCGAGCTGTTTGTCGTTGGTCCCGGCCGCTACGGTAGGCGGCGCGGGTCTCGTCCACCGGGGTGAACATGGCTGGCGGGGCGGGTGTGCGCAACGGCGTGGAGTGTCCCTGGGCCGCGGCGTTCCAGCGGGTGGCGAAATCGGTACCGCTTCGCTCGATCTCGTCCAGCGCGGGCAACACCTGCGTGCGCACGACCCGGTAGAGCACCCACCCGATGAACGCGGCAGCGCCCAGGACCAGAACGGTCCACAGCACGACCCACATCCACCACAGCATGGCCCCAGTATAGGCAGTCGACGGCTACGGACGCCCGGGGGTGGGCTCGGGACAGCTGCTGTTCAACCACTGTTCAACGGCGGCCACAGCCTCGGGCGGTGAGACCACGCCCACGTGTCCCGCATGCCGTGTGACCAGGGACGACAGTGCATCCAGTGTGGGGAAGTCCACCTCCGCGGCCACGTACTCGGGCAGCGGACGCGGCCCCCGCGCCGCGCGTGCGCGGGACCCGGGAATCGGCTGGGAGTTCGCCTCCCGGGGCGCGGCG
This sequence comes from Kocuria sp. CPCC 204721, assembly GCF_040980945.1. Classification (NCBI taxonomy): domain Bacteria; kingdom Bacillati; phylum Actinomycetota; class Actinomycetes; order Micrococcales; family Micrococcaceae; genus Kocuria; species Kocuria sp. CPCC 204721. The sequence continues at coordinate 30,435 of NZ_JAVKPO010000002.1, read as the reverse complement.
TCGGATTCCTCTGTCTCCCCCGGTGCCGAGGGCACGGAGACCTCCACGAAGCGCTTGGCGTGGTAGTGCTCCACGATCCACCGCCCGCGCCGATCAGTGACGACCACAGCCTGGACCGGACGACGCTTGGCCGGTTGGATGCTCGAACGCACCTCCGATTCCATGCGCGGGTGCACCTCGGCCTCACCCGCGTCCTCGCAGCCCACGATCCGGTCGGTGCGGAACGTGCGCGGCGCGTTGGCCTGCAGGCACCAGCCCCGCACGTACTGCTGCCCGTCCGAGAAGATCATCCGCACGGGGTCCACATGCCGCTCCGTGACCTCGTCCCGGGAGGCCACGAGGTACTGCAACCGCACGCGCCGGCCGTTCTTGATCGCGTCCCGCAGGCGGGTGACGAGCGCGCTGTCACGGGGCTCCGCGGCGGCGTCGGCGTCCGGTGCCGCAAGCGCGTCCGCGAGCGGCAGCGCGTCCGCGGCGGTCGCGACCTTCTGCATGGCCGAGCGCACGACCCTGCTGTCACCGCCCGGAACGGCCTGCAGGGTCTGCAACCCCATGAGCAGCGCGCTGGCCTCGGGGACCGTCAACCGCACGGGTTCGGACAGTTCCTGCGCGTTGCCCAGGTAGATGTGGCCGTCGTCCCAGGACGCGTCGATGAGCTGGTCCGGCATGTGCCCCGGGCGCCCGCACACGAACAGGGTCTGCAGGTCGTTGACGAGTTCCGCGTCCGTGATCCCGAAATGCCTGGCCGTCTCCTCGAGTTCCGCGCCCTGATGGGCGTAGACGTGGCGCACGATGTGTAGCAGCCGCGCGAGGTGCTGTTCGGTGCTGGCCTTGGCCGCGCCGTAACGGCGCTGCTTGCCCCAACGCACGTCCACGCCGGGCATCCGCGCCTGGAAGGCCCGCGCGTCACGGAGTCTGCGGGCCACGGCGTCGGCGACCGCGTTCTGGGTCGCGATGTCCTCGGCGGTCGGGGCGTCGTCGCTCGTCGAATCGGGTTCGGCCGACGGCCCGCCCTCGGCCGTCGGGGTGCTCCCGCCCTGTGCGGCGTCGCCCCGAATGCCGGGCACGGGTTCGCGGGGCACCCGGGCGTCCGGGCCCGCCGCGCACACGTGTTCCGCCGCGGACTCGGTGTCGTGCACCGCGAGCTGCACGGCGTCGTAGCCCTCGGGGGCCCGCCACGCGGGCGAGTCGGACGGCGCGGCAATGCGGCGCAGCAGCTGGCCCGCGCCCTGGCGGACATGGACCACCACGCACAGCTGCGGCGGCTGGCTGACCATGCGCGCGAGCTGACCGCCCATGGAAAAGTCCCGGGGCGGCTCGAACGTCTCGCGCGTGGTCTCCACCTCGGAGATGATGCGGGAGAGCCGGAACGTGCGCTGTGCACGCCGGTCCGTGTCCCAGCCCGCGAGGTACCAGGCCCCGTAGCGGGAGCCCACGCCCCACGGCTGCACCGTGCGCTGGGAGAATGCCCCGGTGCGGTCCACGTAGTCGAAGCGCACTGTGCGGTGCGCAAGCACTGCCGAGAGCAGCGGCTCGAAGGCGGGGTCCGCCACGGCCACGGTGGGCTGCAGGTCCCGGCCCGGCGCGGCCTCGCCGCTGAGCGCCGGTTCGAGCTTGTCGAGGGCGCGGCGTGCGAGCCGGTCCTGGGCAGCGTCGTTCCATGCGTCCGCCGCGACGGCGAGCACCGCGGACTCCTCCGCACTGAACCGCACCCGGGGCAGCCGGTACGAGCCCCGGGGCACGCGGTAGCGCGGGGTGAGCTGCGCGTCCGAGGCCCAGGGGTCGTCGTCAGGGATCTCCTCCACCGGGTACCCGAGTGAGCGCAGGTGCGCCTTGTCGCGCTCGAACATGCGCTCGAACGCGTCCTGGTTCCCGGCGCGGTCGTAACCGGGCACGATCCCGCGCAGCTGCTCACGGGTGTACCCGGACTCGCGGTCGAGCAGGGCGATCAGCAGGTTGAGGAGCCGCTCGGCGGACGCCGTGGTGGAACGGCGCGCCGAGGGCCCCGCGGAGGGCGCCATTCAGCGGACGTCGAGCAGGTCCACCACGAAGATCAGGGACTCGTCCGGGCCGATCACGGCGCCGGCGCCGCGCGAGCCGTACGCCAGCTCGGAGGGGATCTCCAGCCGACGCCGACCACCCACCTTCATGCCCAGCAGACCCTGGTCCCAGCCCTGGATGACCTGTCCCACGCCCACCGTGAAGCCCAGCGGCTCACCGCGGTTCCAGGAGGCGTCGAACTCCTCGCCGCCCGAGTACGTGACACCCACGTAGTGGCACGAGACCGTGTCCCCGACCTTCGCCTCCCGGCCGGTGCCCTGGATCTCGTCCACGATCCGCAGCTCGGTGGGAACCGGGTCCTGGGGGAAGTCGATCTCCGGCTTGGAACGATCAAGCTTGCGCTGTCCGAATGACACGGGCTCTACCTTTCGTCGTGGGCCCCCGGGCGGGGCCGTGCCGAGCACACAGTGTAGCCGTGTCTCACTTGCCGGACGCAGAGGACTCCGGGCTCGCGCTCGGTGCCGTGGACGCACCGGGAGTGGCGCTCGCCGAGGCCTGCGGGCTCGCGGTCTCCGTCTTCGGGGTGGGTGTGGTGCCGAGGATGTCCACCACGAACACGAGCGCGCCCGCGGGGTACTGGGAGTCCTTGCCGAGCTCCTTCTCCGTGCCGTAGGCCTTGTCGGTGGGGATCACCAGCTCCACGCGCGAGCCCACCTTCTGGCCCTCCAGACCCTCCTTCCAGCCGGCGATCACACCGTTGAGGGGGAAGGAGGCCGGGGTGCCCTTCTCGTAGGAGGAGTCGAAGGACTTCCCGTCCGCCCAGCGCACGCCCACATAGTTCGCGATCACGGTGTCCGACTCCTTGACGGTGTCACCGTCCCCCTCGATCAGCACGTCCGTCTTCAGCTCCTTGGGCTCGCTACCGGAGGGCTTGGCGATCGTGGGGGTGCCCTTGTCGTCCTGCGTAACGTTGGGCATGCCCTTGGAGGGGGTCTTCATCTTCTCGTTGAGCGACGGCATGATCTTCTTGGTCACCTGGTAGACCTCCACCGAGGTGGAGTCGTCCCCCTCGGAGGCCGCGCCGCTGGTCTTGGGAGAGCTGTACGCGATGATCTCCCCCTCCTTGGCCTTCGTCAGGGCGTCGTACATCTGCGGCAGGGAGTCCTTGAGCTCGTCGTTGACGGTCAGCACCTGTCCGGCACCCTGACTGTAGGTGTCCCCCAGCGAGGAACCATCCGAGCCCTTGTACAGGGCCGCCTGCAGCATGATGCTGTCGCCGGCGTGGATCTCCTCACCGTCCCCCTCCTTCAGGACCTTCGTCTGCGCGTCGTCCACCTTCATTGGGGTCTTGAAGGACACCGACGGCGCGGTGCCCTGCGAGGGGTCTGCGGACAGTTCCACGGAGTCCCAGCCCGAGCCCCCGCCGCAGCCGGTCAGCAGCAGGGACAGGGCGAGCGCGGCGGTGCCGGCAGGGATGATCTTTCGCACGAGGGGGTGACCTTTCGTCATCGGGGTGCTGGCTCGGGGCCAATGTAGAGGACCCGCGTGGGCCGCGGCTGGGAGAGTCCCCGGAACACTGCGGGCGGGTGGGGTCAGGCGCGTCCGGAGGTGATCTCTGCGATCAGCTCCTCGACGTCCGGCTGGGTGGTGGCGAAGGGGTCCTTGCACATGACCGTGCTCTGCTGGTGCTCCCCGTTGAGCTTCAGGTGCACCCAGTCCACGGTGGTGCTGACCCCGGCGTCGTGGGCCGCGGCCACGAACCGCCCGCGCATCCGCGCCCGGGTGGGAGGGCCTTCGACGACGGCGCGCTCGACGTCCTGCGGGGCCACGAACGTCTCCACGGCACCGCGGCGCTCCAGCATATGGAAGAGTCCGTGGCGCGCGGAGGTGTCGTGGTAAGCGAGGTCCAACTGCGCCATGCGGGGGTGGGACCAGTCCATCCCGTGGGCGCTCGCGTAGGAGTCCAGTAGCTTCTTCTTGATGGCCCAGTCCAGCTCGCGGTCCACCAGCGAGCTGTCCTGCTCCTCGACGGCGCGCAGCCCACGGTCCCACAGCCCGACGACCCAGTCGAGGCGGTCGTGGTGCGCGCCGTGGCGCTGCACGAACCGGGTGACTTCCTCAAGGTACTCGCGCTGCAGTTCGATCGCCGAGCGGTAGCCCCCCGCGGCCAGCTCCAGCGGTGCCAAACCGGTGAGGTCGTGGGAGACCTGCCGCAGGGCGGCAGCCGGGTCCGCGAGCGTGCGGTCCGGCAGGATCTGGCCCGCCTCGATCATGCGCAGCACCGCGTCCGTGATGCCGATCTTCAGCGCCGTGGTGGTCTGGGACATGGACGAGTCGCCCGTGATGACGTGCAGCCGGCGGTAGTGCTCGGCGTCCGCGTGCGGTTCGTCCCGGGTGTTGATCATGGGGCGGGAACGGGTGGTGGCCGAGGACGACCCCTCCCACACGTGGTCCGCCCGCTGGGAGAACGAGTAGCCGGGGCGCCCGTCCCCCAGGGCCAGGGAGCCGAAGGGCGGCGGCCCGTCCGGGTGCACCCGACCCGCGCCCACGAGGATCTGGCGCGTCACCAGTAGCGGCAGCAGGTGCTGGACCAGCCGGGAGAACTCCGTGCGGCGGGCAATCATGTAGTTCTCGTGCGAGCCGAACGAGTTGCCGGCGGAGTCCGCGTTGTTCTTGAAGAGGTGCACCGTGCCGCCCACGCCCTCGGCGTCCAGGCTCTCCTGCAGCTGAGCGCGCAGGTCGTCCACGATCCGTTCGCCGGCGGCGTCCTGGGCGACGACATCGTGCAGGGTTGCGGCCTCGGCCGTCGCGTACTCGGGGTGGGAGCCCACGTCCAGGTACAGGCGCCCGCCGTTAGGCAGGAACACGTTGGAGGCCCGCCCCCACGCGAGCACCGGTGCGAACAGCCGCCGCGCCGTCTCGTCCGCACCCAGGGGACGGCCCTGCGGTGCGCTGTGGATCAGGCCGAACTCGGTCTCGATCCCGTAGATCCGCCGTTCCACGGTATTACTGGCCGCCCTTCTGCACGAAGCCCTTCACGAAGGCCTCCGCGTTGGTCTCGAGCACGCCGTCGATCTCCGCGAGCAGGTCGTCGGTGCCCTGGGTGTCCCGCTGGGCCTGTGCGGCGCCCGAGGCGGGCGGGGTCGCGGGGGCCGGGGCGTCCGGTTCCTCCTCGCGGCGGGATCCGGTGCGGAAGATGCGTTCCTGTGCCATGGTGTCCTCCTGTGGCTTCTCGAATGAGGTGTGCTGCGCCCGACCGGGCGGTTCAGCCGATGTCGCTGCCCGTGACGAGGGCGGGCCGGTTCGCGGCCACGCGCTTGATCCAGGTCTCGACGTCCGGGGCGTCGAACCAGTCCTCGCACGTGTCCCGGGTGAGGTCGTGAGGTTCGGGCATCCTGACCCGAGCTCCCCGGCGGATCCCGGGGAACGTCACGGTCAGCGTGTCCCAGCCCACCGCGGCCATGTCCCGCGGGTACCGGGACACCGCGGTGCCCCGGAAGTACGCGCGGGTGTCGGTCGGCGGATGGTCCGCGGCCGCAGTGATCCGGTCGTGGTCCACGAGGGTGCGGATCCGTCCGGCGGTGGCGAGCTTGTGGTAGAGCCCCTTGTCGGGGCGCACGTCCGCGTACTGCAGGTCGATCGCCACGAGCCGGGGATCGTCCCACGCGAGACCGTCGCGTGTGCGGTACGCGGTGAGCAGCGCGTACTTGGCCGCCCAGTCCAACCGGTCGGACAAGCGCGCGGGGTCCTCGGCGAGGTCCGTGAGCACCTCGTCCCAGGTCTGCAGCACGTGGGCGGTGTCCTCGTCCAACCCGTTCGGGGCCAGCTCGGTCTCCAGCGCCAACGCTGCGCGGTAGTACTCGCGCTGCAGCTCCACCGCGGTCAACTCCCGACCGTTCGCGAGCGCCACCGTGGTGCGCAGGGACGGGTCGTGACTGATGGCCTGCAGCGCGGCCACGGGATCCGCGAGCTCGAGGCGCGGCGCCCGGTCGTGTTCCACGAGGTTCAGCACCAGGGACGTGGTCCCGAACTTGAGCAGCGTGGCCACGTGGGAGAGGTTGGCGTCCCCGATGATCACGTGCAGGCGCCGGTAGCGGGTGTCGTCCGCGTGGGGTTCGTCCCGCGTGTTCACGATCGGGCGGTGGATCGTGGTCTCGAGCCCCACGGTGCGTTCGAAGAAGTCGGCGCGCTGACTCAGTTGGAACCCAGGACATGAACCGTCCACCCCGAGGCCCACACGGCCTGCACCGCACATGATCTGCCGGGACGCGAAGAACGGCAGCAGGGCCGCGGTGATCCGCTCGAAGGGCACGGCGCGTTCCACGGTGTAGTTCTCGTGCGCGCCGTAGGACACCGACTTGTTGTCCGTGTTGTTCTTGTAGAGGTTCACCGGCGCGGCATCCGTCCCCGTGGAAACCTCCGCGAGGTACTCCACGGCGCGGGCGGCCACCACGTCCCCCGCGGCGTCCCACGTGAGCGCGTCCAGGGGCGTGGTGACCTCCGGGGACGAGTACTCCGGGTGGGAGTGGTCCACGTAGACCCGCGCGCCGTTGGGGATCACGGTGTTCATGATCACGCGGCGCCAGTCGAGGTCCTCCGTGTACATCGCGGTTTCGCTGATCGCCTCCGCGGCGATCTCCTCCGCGGTGAGCACCGGCGCCTCATCGGTGAGCTGGCTCGGGTGGGCGTCCTCGCGGGCCACGGTGAACCCCCGGGCATCCGCGAGCGGGGTCTCGGAACCGTAGTCCCACCCTGTGCCGAGCGGGGCGTCCGGGGAACCGGGCTGCGCGGCGTCGTCGTCCGATGGCGTGGGCCCGGCCGAGCCCACGGACCGTTCCCCGCGTGCCGCCTCCTGTTCCCGAAGCCGTCGGGCGACCCACGCAGCGTACCCCGTGACCACGCGGGTCGAGAGCACCGTGGGGTTCGCACCCGGCTCACCCTGGGCCAGCACGCCGAACTCGGTCTCGCTGCCCATGATCCGCCGTACCGTCATGCCGCGCCCCCGTCCGGACGCTGCGTGCCGGAGACCCCGGGGCGGTCCACCGCGATCCGGACGTCCTGGATGGTGTCCGCGCGCCGACCGGTCAACCGGGCCCAGTCCTCCGGGTCCGCGGTGTTAGGCAGGTCCTGTTGTTCGTGGAACTCCTGGTTCACCGCGTCCACGAGGTGCTGCGAGGTGATCCCCCGCCGGCCCGTGGTCAGCAGCGTCTTGATGGCCTGCTTCTTGGCGCGGTCCACCACGTTGCGGATCACCGCGCCGGACACGTAGTCCGCGAAGTACAGGGTCTCCTGGCCGCCGTCGCGGTACGTGATCGTGAGGAACTCGGTGTCCGGGGTGCGCGCGTACATGCGCCCGATCGCGGCGTCCACGAGCTCCCGGGCGGCCTGCGCGCGGGAGCCGGCGCGAGCGACATCGTCCTCACGCAGGGGCAGGTCCTCGGTGACGTACAGCGAGAAGATCTCCCGCGCGCCCTGCTCGTCCGGGCGGTCGATGCGGATCTTCACGTCCAGGCGACCGGGGCGCAGCACCGCGGGATCGATCATGTCCTCGCGGTTGGTCGCGCCCACCACGATCACGTTGTCGAGCTGCTCCACGCCGTCGATCTCCGTGAGCAACTGCGGCACGATTGTGGTCTCCACGTCCGAGGACAGCCCCGAACCGCGCACGCGGAACAGCGAGTCCATCTCGTCGAAGAACACCACAACGGGGATCCCGCGCGCCGCCTGCTCGCGCGCGTTCGCGAAGATCGAGCGAATCTGGCGCTCGGTCTCCCCCACGTACTTGTCGAGCAGCTCGGGGCCCTTGATATTGAGGAAGTAGCCCTCGGGCCGCGCGCGCCCGGCCTTGGCCGCGCTGCGCTCGGCGAGCGAGCGCGCAACAGCCTTGGCGATCAGCGTCTTGCCGTTGCCCGGGGGACCGTAGAGCAGGATGCCCTTGGGCGGGCGCAGACCGTGTTCGCGGTAGATGTCCGGGTGGACGTAGGGCAGTTCCACGGCGTCGCGGATCGCCTCGATCTGAGGCCCCAGCCCTCCGATGTCTGTATAGCGGACCTCCGGGACTTCCTCGAGCACGAGCTGTTCCACGTCCGTGCGTTCCACGGGTTCCAGGGCGAAGCCCGTGCGGTGGTCCACGGTCAGGGCGTCCCCGGGCTTGGGGCGCTCACGCCGCAACCGACCCGAGAGTAACAGCACGCGTTCCTCGTCCGAGCGGCCCACGGTGAGCACGCGGTCGTGGTCGATGACCTCCTTGACGGTGGCCACCTCCCCGGTGCGCTCGTAATCGAGCACCGCGATCACCACGTAGTGCTCGTTGAGCAGCACCCCCAGTCCGGGCTCGCACGCACTCAGCGACATGAGAGGGCTCAGGGCCACGCGCATCTTCCGTCCCGCGGAGAGCACGTCCACCGACGGGCCCGTGACCACGGGACCGTCCCCGGTGGCCTCCCCCAAGGGCTGGCGACCGTGGTTGACCTGCAGCACCACGGCGAACGTCGCGGGCGCCTCGGCCTCCGCCGCGAGGGTCTTCTTGAGCGTCACGATCTCCTGGCGGGACGCGTTGAGCAACCGCACCAGCTTCTCGTTCTGCGATCCCACCGCCGCGAGCTGCTTGTCCAGGTTGCGCTTCTGGTCCCGCAGCATGTTGATCTGGCGCTGGGTGATGTCCGCGGCCGAACGGCCCGCGGTGCCGCCCGATTCAGTCATCGCGCACCTGACCCTCGTCCGCGCGGGCCTGCTCGTCGATCTCCCGCTGGGCGCGCGCGGCGTGCTCGGCCAACGACGCCGCATCGCGGCCCGCGCGGCGCAGCTTGCGGTCCGAGACCACGCGCTCGCCCAGGGCCACGGGAGTCCACGCCTGCAAATCCTCTTCCGTGTACTCGCTCTTGGAAGCGCGCCGCTTCGGAGCCAACCTGGGTGCGCCGTCCACGAGTCGGCGGGACTGGATCAGGAACCCGGTGTGCGCGACCATGCGGTGGTCCGGGCGCACCGCGAGCCCCTCCACATGCCACCCGCGCACCATGGTCTCCGAGGCCTCGGGCTCGGTGAAGCGGCCGTCCGCGCGCATGGCCTCCGCCACGCGGGACAACTGCGGCACGGTGGCCACGTAGCAGATCACCACGCCGCCGGGCGCGAGGGTTGTGGCCACGGCGTCGAGGCACTCCCACGGGGCGAGCATGTCCAGGATCACGCGGTCCACGGACCCGGGCTCCTCCCGCGCGGCCAGTTCCTCTGCGAGGTCCCCGAGGCTCAGTTCCCACGCGGGGTGCGGGCCGCCGAACATGGTCTCGATGTTGCCCCGGGCGATCTCCGCGAACTCCTCCCGGCGCTCGAACGAGTGGACGTGGCCTTCGTCCCCCACCGCGCGCAGCAGGGAGATGGTCAGCGCGCCGGAACCGACCCCGGCCTCCACGACCCGGGCGCCCGGGAAGACGTCCGCCATGGTCACGATCTGCCCGGAGTCCTTGGGGTAGACCACCGCGGCTCCGCGGGGCATGGACAGCACGAAGTCCTTGAGCAGTGGCCGCAGCGCCTGGTACTGGATCCCCGAGGTGTTGGACACGACCGTGCCCTCGGGTTGGCCGATCAACAGCTCATGTGCCAGCACCCCGCGATGGGTGTGGTGTTCCCCTCCGTCCACCAGGGTGATGGTGGTCATCTTCCCGGTCTCGTCCATGAGTTGGACGCGCTCGCCGGAGCGGAACGGGCCGCGCCGGTTGGCTGCTCCCCGCACGGTGGCGCCGGTGGGGTTCGGGTGGGATTCCTGCTGCTCGCTCATCTGCTCGCTCTCACGCGTGGTCGTCGTCGGGGCCGTCCGGCTCCGTAGGTACGCCCGCACCGCGGGCCGCCCCGAGCCATTCTCCCACCGTAGCCCCGATCGGATCACCACGCCCCGCGGCGATGGCCCCCACCGCGCTCATGGAGCGATCAGGCGCGCAGGGCCAAGCGTGCGAGGTCCTCGTGGTGCACCACGCCCGTGACGTGACCGGCGCCGTCCACGACGCACACCCAGGCGCGGCGCCCGGACTCCAGCACGCGGGCCAGTTCGCCGCCGGGGGTGCCCGGGTCCACGGTGGTATCCGCGGGGTGCCATTCGGCTACGTCCCCCACGGCGACGACGCCGCGGTGTGCCAGTGCCACCCGTTCGGCGAGCTCGGGGTCCAGCAGGCCCACGGCACCGCGGTCACGGACGACAACGTCCGGGGTCCATCCCCGGTAATCGTCCCCCGTGGCGGCCATGACGGTGGCGTCCACGAGGGCCAGGGGCGTAGTCGGGGAGAACTCCATCGCGGGACGCGCGACACCCCCGGCCCGCACGGCGTCGAGCACGCCCAGAACGCGTGCCTGGCGCAGCGCCTGCCCCGCGCCCATGAAGATGAACCCGGCCACGAGCAGCGTGATCACGAGCACCACCGGTTGGCGCCATACCTGCGCCCACAGCAACCACGCGACCGTGAGGATCGCGATCCCGCGCCCGCACCACGCGGCCACGGTCGTGCCCTTGGCCTCCGAGCGGGTCAGTGCCCACACGATCGCCTCCACCACGCGCCCGCCGTCGAGCGGCAGTCCGGGCAGCAGGTTGAACAACCCCAGGATCCAGTTGGCCAGGATCAGCAACTGGACGAGCGCCCACCCCGGGCCCGCGAGGCTGTCCGCGGTCACGAAGAGAACACCGGTGCCCAGCGCGGCGAGCACCACGTTGCTCAGCGGTCCGGCCAGGGACACGAGCGCGGTGGGCAGCGGCGTGGTGCGCACGCTGCCGAACGCCGTGTGCCCACCCATGAGGGTCAGCACGATCCGGGTCACTGGCCACCCGGCCGCGCGACCCGCGAGCGCGTGGGCGAGTTCGTGCACCAGCACGCTCAGGGCCAGGCCCACCGCGAAGCCCAGGGCCAGGAGTAGGTTGAGCCAGCCGAGCTCGGGGTACAACCGCCACAGCACGGGCCCGTACATCACCAGGGTCAGCCCCGCGATGAGGAACCACGAACGGTCCAGCAACAGCTCCACGCCCAGCAGCAGACCCAGCCGCACGCCGCGGGGTCGGGGGCCGGCGGGGGCCGGTGCGGCGCGGTCGTCGGAGGGCTGGCGGAACCGGGGAAGGGGCATGCTGAACATGGTAGGTGCGCCCGCCGGTACCGCGCTGGGGATCGGCTCGTGGAACACCCGCATGGGCCGTACAGTGGGACGGTGACCACGTTGGACAATAATTCGGAGCAACCCGGTATCGGACCTTTCGGGGTCGTGCGTGACGGTGCGGACCAGGAGACCGTCACGGTGCTCATCGCCGCGTTCGAGGGCTGGAACGACGCCGGCGACGCCGCCACGGACACCCTCAAGCTCATCCGCGAGCAGCTCAACGCGAAGGACGTGTTCGAGGTCGCCTCGGACGACTACTACGACTACCAGTACTCCCGTCCCGTGATCCGCCGGCCCCTGACCGGGGAGCAGAAACTGCACTGGCCCACCACGCGGTTGTCCAAGGCGTCGGTGCCCGGGACCAACCTGGACGTCGTGCTGCTGCACGGCTGGGAGCCGTCCTACCGGTGGCGCGCGTTCACCGCCGAACTGCTCGAGCAGGCCGCGGCCCTGGACGTGGACTTCGTCATCATGCTCGGCTCGCTGCTCGCGGACGTCCCCCACACCCGCCCGATCCCCGTGACCCTGACCTCGGACACCGAGGAGCTGCGCGAGGAACTGGACATCGATGCCCCCCAGTACGAGGGACCCACCGGGATCGTGGGGGTGCTCTCCCACATGGCCGCGCTCGCGGGCTTCCCCACGCTGAGCATGTGGGCCGCCGTCCCGCACTATGTGGCGCAGTCGCCCTCTCCCAAGGCGCAGCTCGCGCTCGCGCGCCGCCTCGAGGACCTGCTGGGCATGGCCCTGCCGCTCGAACCCGTGGTCGAGGACGCCGAGGCGTGGGAACGCGGCGTGGACGAGCTCGCCTCCGAGGATCCGGAGGTCGCGGACTACGTGCGCCAGCTCGAGGAGGCCAAGGACACCGTGGACCTCCCGGAGGCCACCGGGGACGCGATCGCCCGCGAGTTCGAGCGTTACCTGCGCCGCCGCGACGACCGCGGCTGACCGCGCGGGTCCGTCGGAGGCGGGGCGCTCAGAGTTCGATGCCGAGCAACGCCTCGACCGTGGCGCGCGCCAGCGCGGCGTCCTCGGCCGACGCCCCCGCACCACGCGCGGCGGCACCGCCCAGGTTGCGTGCGGCCCACGCGTCCACCGCGATCAGTGCCGCGGGAGCGTTGAGGTCCTGACCGAGGGCCGCGCGCACGGCCTCGAGCAGGGAGTCCGCCCCGGCCGTTTCGGGTTTGACGGCGGCCTCACGCCACGTGGCGAGGCGACGCTTCGCCTGCTCGAGCAGGTCGTCCGTCCAGAACCAGTCCGTACGGTAGTGGTTGGCGAGGATCGCCAGGCGGATCGCGGCGGGATCCACTCCCTCCCGGCGCAGGGTCGAGACGAGCACCAGGTTGCCCTTGGACTTGGACATCTTCTCGCCGTCCAGCCCCACCATCGCGGTGTGGACGAAGTGCTCGGCCATGGGCTCACCGGACAGCGCGTACGAGTGGCCTGCGCCCATATCGTGGTGCGGGAATGCGAGGTCCGAGCCTCCGCCCTGCACGGTGAACGGCGCGGGCAGGTACTGCAGCGCGATGACGCTGCACTCGATGTGCCATCCGGGGCGGCCCTCACCCAATGACGCACCACCGTTCCAGAACGGTTCGTCCTCGCGCTTGACGCGCCACAACAGCGGGTCCAGCGGATCACGCTTGCCCGTGCGTTCGGGGTCGCCGCCGTGATCCGCCAAGAGGGGCAGCATGCGCTCCCGGTCCAGGCGACACGTGGAGCCGATCACCCATGCGTCGGGGTCGTCGGCGCGCAACCGCCCGGCGGCGTCGACGTCGAAGTAGACGTCCCCCGCGGGCTCCGAGCGCCCGTCCTGGCCGGTGCCCTCCGGGACGCGGTACGCGAGCCCGCGTTCCACGAGGCGTTCGACGGCGGGCACGATCCACTCGACGGCCTCGGTGGCCCCCACGTAGTGATCGGGGGCCAGCACGTTCAGGGCCGCCATGTCGGTGCGGAACAACTCCGTCTGTTCCTCGGCGAGCTCGCGCCAGTCCACGCCGGTGTCGTTCGCCCGCTCGAGCAGGGGGTCGTCCACGTCGGTGACGTTCTGGACGTAGTCCACGGGGAAGCCGGCGTCCCGCCACACCCGGTTGAGCAGGTCGAAGTTCACGTACGTCGCGGCGTGGCCCATGTGCGTGGCGTCGTACGGGGTGATCCCGCACACGTACAGTCCCGCCCGGCCCTCACGCGGTTCCAGCCGTTCGAGCTCCCCCGTGCTTGTGTCGTGCACGAGGGGTGCGGGCGAGGTCCCGGGCAGTTGCGGAACCGGACGGCTGGACCAACGCTTCATGTTCACCTTCGCTTGGACGATTCTTGGACTCCCTCGAACGCAACGGGCGCACCGGGGCCGCTATTCCCTGGTGACCGCGAACGCGCACGTCACGGGTCGAGGGCGGTGCTGATCAGGCGCTGATGAGCCCCGTTCCGAGCATCACGAACAGCGCGGCACCCAGCAGGATGCGGTACCACACGAACAGGTTGTAACTGCGTTCCGAGATGTAGTGCATGAACCACCCGATGATCAGGTAACCCACGCCGAACGCGATCAAGGTTGCCACCGCGGTCTGGCCCAGGGAGTAGACCCCGCCGGGTTCAGCGCCGCTGACCGCCTTGTACAGCTGGTACAGGCCGGAGGCGAACACCGCGGGAATGGCCAGCAGGAACGCGTAGCGTGCCGCGGCCGCGCGGGTGTAGCCCATGAGCAGACCCGCGGTGATCGTGCCACCCGAGCGGGAGACACCGGGCACCAGTGCCAGCGCCTGGGCGAAACCGAAGCCCACGGCGTGCTTGACGGTCAGGTCCTCCAGGTGACGCTCCTGCTTGCCCATGTAGTCCGCGATCGCCAGGAACAGACCGAAGACGATCAGCATGGTCGCGGTGATCCACAGCGAGCGGAACTGGGTCTCGATGTAGTCCTGCAGCAACAGACCGAGTACGGCGATGGGCAGTGAACCCAGGATGATGAACCACCCCATGCGGGCGTCCGGGTCCTTGCGGTCCACGCGGCCGCTCAACGACAGCGCCCACTTCGTGATGATGCGCACGATGTCCCGCCAGAAGAAGATGATCACGGCGGTCTCGGTGCCCAGCTGGGTGATCGCGGTGAAGGTGGCCCCGGGGTCCGCCCCGTTGGGCAGGAACTCGCCCACGATCCGCAAATGGGCGGAGGAGGACACCGGCAGGAATTCGGTCAGCCCCTGTACGAGGCCCAGGATTATCGCTTCGATCCAGTTCACGCGACAACTGTACGGCACCCCCTCCGAGGTGCTTCCCGGCCCGTCCTGGGAAGCCGCTGGACACGCACGAAGGCCCCCGCCCGCGGCGGAGGCCTTCGCAGCTCACGTGATCCGATCCCCCGGGTCAGCGCCCGGAACGGCGTCCGTTCGAGGAATCACGGTCCTCGTTCTCGTCATCGTCATCGTCATAGTCGTCCTCGTCGATGAGATCCTCGTCCATCATCTCGTTGTCCTCGAGAAGATCGTCGTCATCATCGTCGTCGTCGTCATCATCGTCGTCGTAGTCGAGGTCGTCGTCGGAGTCGTCCTCCTCGGCGAAGACGGTGAGCGGGGTGACCTCGTCGTAGGCGTCGTAGAGGGCTTCCTCGTAGGCTTCGAAGGTGTTGGCGATGGCCAGGTAGGCTCCGTCCACCGTGGGATCGTCGTCCGAACGGCGGTTCGCCGCGGCGGCGAGGTGTTCTTCGAGGGCGTTGACGAGCGCTTGCAGCGCGGCGCGGGGATCGGTGCTCATGGTGTAGACGTTAGCCGTTATCGGAGCAGAATGGGAGCAATGAAAGAACAACGTCTGAAGCACAGTTCGGTATCCGGTCACCCCACCATGACCGGGCGCGACGACCGGTACGAGTACCTCTCGCTCACGGTGGCGCCGCGGGAGAAACCCGCCGAGGCACGCAGCCGGGTGCGGGAACACACCGAGTACGGCAAGTGGGAACTCATGCGCTCGGCGGTGCTCTACGGGGGCCAACGCCGCTATGTACTGCGCCGGCGGATCATGCGGGTGGACCGCACGTTCTGAGCCCGGGATCCGCTCAGGAGGAGACGGGTCCCAGCAGGGATTTCGCCGTGGCCGCGTGGACGGATTCCTCGTCCGAGGGGTGGTACATCCCCGCCAGCACGTCCCGGTAGAGCCGCTCGAGCTCGGAACCGCGCCGGTACTGCGCTCCCCCGGACGCCCGCAGCGCCAGGTCCACCACGGCGCGCGCGGCTTCCGTGGCCCGGTGCTTGACCCCGGAGAACAGGATGAACCACCGCGGCCCGTGCGCCGGCTCCCGGTCCGAGCCCAGGGCGTCCACGTCCGCGCACAACTGCCGCAGTTGCAGTTCCACCCCGTCCCGTAGCACACCGGCCCCGGCCACGTGCCGGCGGATGTCCGGGTCGTCCGAGTACGGGGCGTCCTTGGCCAGGGATCGCCTCGTGGTCGTGATCTCCACGGCCACGTCGATCGCGCGGTCGGCGATCCCCGTGTACACCGCCGCGAGCAACAGTTCGAAGCACCCGAAGATCCCCCACGCCACGGGGTCCGGGTTGGGTGCGGCAGGGGTCCTGGTGAGCACGTCCTCGGTGCGCAGCAGCGCACCGTCCAGCACCGTGGTGCACGACTGCGAGGCCCGCATCCCGAGCGCGTCCCAGTCCTCGCGCACCGTGACCCCCTCCGCCGGGGACCCGTGGTCCTCCCGAGTGAGGAACCCGAAGACGAGGGGTGCGGCGTCGTCGTCCCCGGAGACCCGGGCGTGGACGAGCAGGCGCGTCCAGCGCGGGGACAGGGACGTGAAGATCTTGGTGCCGTGCAGGCGCCAGCCCTCGGCCACGGGCTCGGCGCTCGTGGTCGCGTCGAAGAGGACGGAATCGTTGCCCGCCTCGGAGATCCCGAACGCGAAGACCTCCCCGGCCACGGCGTCGAGGAAGATCCGCTGCGCGCGATCGTCCCCGCGCAGGTGGAGGGTGTGGCCGATCCCCACGATCACGTGGTGCATGTTGATCCCCAGCGCGGTGGCCGGTGCGGCCGTGGCGAGGCGGCGCTGCGCCTGCGCGGCCTGCTCGAGCGTGAAGCCCAGCCCGCCGAACTCGCGCGGGACGAGCATCCGCAGGTAGCCGATCTCGCGCAGCGCATCGAAGTCCTCGGCGAAGAACGCATTGTCGCGGTCGGTCGCGGCGGCGCGGTCCCTGATCTCGGCGAGCAGCTCGTCGGATAGCAGTTCGGTCACGGCGGTCATGGGGGCTCCTTCGGTGGTCAGGCCAGTGGAATGGGGCGGAACGCGGGACGGGCCGGCGTCGCGCGGGGCGTGCACGAGGTCGCGAGGACTTGGCAGTACGACGCGGGGCCGACGTTGTTCGGGCCGGCGAGCGCGGGGGGCTCAGTACGTGCGCAGCAAGCGGTCCAGCACACGCGAACCGAACTCGAGCGAGGCCACGGGCACGCGCTCGTCCACGCCGTGGAACATGCCCGTGAAGTCCAGTTCCGGAGGCAGCTGCAGCGGGACGAATCCGTAGCCGGTGATCCCGAGCGTGGCCAGGGACTTGTTGTCGGTGCCCGCGCCGAGCATGTAGGGCAGCACCACGGCGTCGGGGTCCTCGGCCTGCAGCGCGTCCACCATGGCGTCCACCACGTTGCCCGAGAACGGTACCTCCAGCCCGATGTCCTCGAACTCGGCCTCGAAGCGCACCTTGTCACCCGCGAGCTCCTGGAGCTTCTCCATCACCAGATCACGCTGATCCGGCAGGAACCGCACGTCCACGGTGCCCTGCGCGGTCCCGGGGATCACGTTCGTCTTGTACCCGCCGTCGAGCATCGTGGGGTTCGAGGTGTTCTGCAGGGTCGCCCCCACGAACCGGGCCACATCCCCCAGTTCGCGCAACAGCCGCTGCGGGTTCTCCGGATCGAACTCCACGCCGGTCAGCTCGGTGACCTCGTCCAGGAACGCGCGGGTGGTCTTGGTCAGTTCCACGGGCCACGTGTACTGCCCGATGTTCGCCATGGCGCGGGACAGGTGCGTCACGGCGTTGTCCTCGTGCAGCCCGGAGCCGTGCCCGGCCTGGCCCTGTGCGATGAGCTTCAACCACAGCAGGCCCTTCTCCGCGGTCTGCAGCAGGTAGGCCCGCTTGCCGCCGATGTTCGCGGAGAACCCGCCCACCTCGCTCAGTGCGTCCGTGACACCGTCGAAGACCTCGGGATGTTCGCTCACCATCCACTTGGAGCCGTAGCGCATCCCGGCTTCCTCGTCCGCGAAGAACCCGAAGACGATGTCCCGCTCGGGCACGGTTCCCGTGCGGCGCATGTGGCGCAGCACCGAGAGCATCATGGCGTCCATGTCCTTCATGTCCACCGCGCCGCGTCCCCAGATCATCCCGTCCCGCACCTCCCCCGCGAACGGGTCCAAGGACCAGTCCTGCGCCGCGGCGGGGACCACGTCCAGGTGGCCGTGCACGAGCAGCGCGTCCGCGCTCGGGTCCTTGCCCTCGATACGGGTGAACACGTTCGCGCGGCCCGGGGCGGACTCGAAGTACTGGGCTTCGAGGCCCACCTCGTGGATCAGCTCGGCCACGTACTCAGCCGCCGCACGCTCTCCCTTGGCCTCGCCACTCGCGTAGTTGCTCGTGTCGAAGCGGATCAACTCGCGGCAGATCCGGGCGGTCTCGCCCTCCGGTGTGGAATCGGTCTGGGGGTTCTCGGTCATGGTTCTCGCTCTCCTCACTAACGCCGGACGGTGGCCTCCGGGCTGCGGTCCCCGCTTGGGACGACGACGCCGCTCGCGCCCACCGCGGTGCCGTGGGCCGGGGCTCGGACGGGCCTGCCCCTCCACCGTAGTACGCCCGTGGAAACCGGGGTCTTCTCGGTTACCCTGAGGGGCAAGAACTACCGTGTGCACCGATGACCCATGGGAGGCCATGATGACTGGAACCATCACGCTGATCGCGCGGACCGAGCTGACCCCCCGGGAGCTCACGGCCACGAGCCGTTCCGTGACGGACGAGGACACCGCCGCGCTCGCCCGGTTGCTCCGGGAGGCCTACGGCTCCGGGACCGTGGGCACGCAGGAGGACGCGGAGACCACGGTCCGGGACGCGTTCCGGGGTGAGTTCGGCCCGTTCCTGCAGGAACAGTCGCAGGTGATCGAGGACGAGGACGGCAACCCCGTGGCCGCGGCCATCGTGCTCGAGCGCCGCGATGACCCGCACCTGCCGGACGTGCCGTACCTGTTCGAACTTTTCACGGCGTCCTCGCACCGCCGGCGCGGCTTGGCGGAGCAGCTCGTGCGCCAGGTCATGACGTCCCTGCACGAGAACGGCTACCACGAGGTGTGCGTGCGGATCCCGGAG
The DNA here is from genome assembly GCF_040980945.1 of Kocuria sp. CPCC 204721. Lineage (NCBI taxonomy): Bacteria > Bacillati > Actinomycetota > Actinomycetes > Micrococcales > Micrococcaceae > Kocuria > Kocuria sp. CPCC 204721. The sequence goes on along the minus strand of NZ_JAVKPO010000002.1, from coordinate 11,968 downwards.
GACAACTCCGCGGCGCTCGCGCTCTACCTCACGCTCGACTTCAACCGATGGATCCCGGAGCAGGACGAACTCTGACGGTGCTGCGGCTGTTCGGGACGCAGCTGCCCGGAACCGAGCCGTCCCAGACCGACCCGCCTAGAACCGAACCGTTCTGAACCGGATGCAAGAGACCCGGATCGCCTGAGGCGACCCGGGTCTCCTGCTGCGGATGGATGCACTGCATGTCGTGGAACGAATCGGCGTCCGCCGAGCGCACCGGCGCCCCTCCGTGACGCGCCCGCGCCGTCGTTCGACAGCGAGGCGCGAACCCGTCAGCGTGGCAGCAACCCGTCAGCGCAGCGTGAGCTCGTCGCTGCGCGGCGGGACCTGGGATGCGTCCGTGCGCGTGGCCCAACGCACCGTGATGTCCAGGACCCGCAGGTTCTCGGGATCGTTCGTGTCGGTCGCACCCGGGTGCTGTGCCGCAAGCGTCTGACCGGCCGGAGCGGCGTCGGCCCCTTCGAGGACCCTGGCCTCTCCCTCGAGCTGCACCTCGTGCGTGCCGTCGCGCATCACGACCATGGACACGCGCGGGTCGGACGTGATGTTGGAGAACTTCCGGGACTTGGTGTTGGTCCCGAAGACGATGTGTCCGTCGTCCGTGGCAGCCACGTGGACGTACGCGGATTCGGGATATCCCGTGCCGCTGTTGCTCGCGAGCACGCCGGCTCCGGCCGAGCGGACGAAGTCGATCAGCCAGCGCGTGTCATCGGTCAGGGTGTTGCCCAGTTCAACCATGTCTACCCCCGGTTATCGTCGGTGTGTGGTGCGTCGGCGCACCGTCTCCACCATAGGCAGAGGGCCGAGGTCTTGCGGTGCGGCGGGCCGCACCGAGGACATTCACCGGGGTTGTGACACGCCCCCGGCTGCGGTTACAGCAGGGTCTGCAGGGGTTCCACCAGGTACTCCCCCTGGGACTTCACCGACCCCACGTCCGTGCTCACGGCATGCATGCGCCACTGCGCGGCGACCTCCAACGCGCTGGCCACCGCGCGGTCCACCAGTTCCGGGGCGTGGTCCTTGTCCGGGGTGATCCATTCGCGCGCGAACGCTTCGGTCATGCCCATGGGCAACCGGTTGTGCAGGGCTCCCAGCGCGGCGAGGTGCGAGTTCTCGTCGTGCGCGTCCGGGGCCTCCCGCGTGAGGATCGAACACGAGAGCAACCACCGGCCCGCGTCGTCCTGCGCGTTCTTGCCCGGCCGGGTCTGCTCGGCGCGCGCGAGGTCTGCGGCGTCGTCGGGAACGTGCCACCACTCGTAGATCCCGGCGAACCAGATCGGGGAACCGTCCTCGGGGTGCACGAAGTACGGTTGCTTCTTCCCGCGCCCGGACTCCGGGGCCTTCCACTCGTAATAGCCGTCCGCGGGGATCGCGCAGCGCCGGGCTTTGACCGCGGCCCGGAAGGACGGTTTCTCGGTCACGGTCTCCGAGCGGGCGTTGAACATCTTGGACCCGATCGACAGCTCCTTGGCCCACGAGGGCACGAGGCCCCAGCGCGCGGCGTGGATCTCCGGGAGCAGCTGACCGTCCGGTGAGAGCCGCTCGAGCAGGATCGGGACCGTGTGCGTGGGAGCCACGTTCCAGTTGGGTTCCACGCCCCCGGCAATCGAGTCGTCGACCTGCGCGTCGAAGGGCAGTGCAAGCTGGCCCGGGGTCCGGGCGATCACATAACGACCGCACATGGTGCTCTCCTCCCGCGACGGGTTGTCGGTCCTACCGCGATCCGCTCACGGGGCCGTACCCCATGTAGGACGAGTATCGGTCGTACACGCTCATGAGCGCGGCCTCGACCTCGGCGACCGTGGTGCCCGGTCGGACGTCCGCGACGCACCCGGCGGTGGCCGGTTCCCACGACACACCCAGGCACGAATACACGTCCTCCAGGACGCTACGCAACGGCTCGGCTACCTCGATCACGAGCACCGTGGAGAAGTACCACGCCCCGGCCACGACACGCTGCGCGGTACCGGCGAGTTTGACCGGTTGGTTCGGATCCGCCGCTGTCCCCGGTGCGTGCACGCTGTACTCCCCCGCGCAGTACTCCCCCGGGATCTCTCCCACCTGGGCCGGGATCTCGAGTTCCTCGAGCGCTGCGACCACCATGTCCCCGAACAGGCGGTACCGGTCCTGGATACCCGTCTTAGGATCCGGATCCGGTTCCACGTGATCGATGACCAAGCAACCCCCGTGGTACGCGGCCGCACGGCCACCCACGCGGCGCACGAGCGGGGTGAACGCGGCGTCGAGCGCGGCCTGACGGGCCCGGGGGAACCCGGGGTTGAGTTCGTCGCGGCGACCGAAGGCCACCGTGGGCCGCGGTTGGTACACGCGCAGCACGGGTTCGGTGGCGCCACCGCGCGCGGCGTCGAGGATGGACAGGGCGCGGCGGTAGTCCTGTTCGGCGCCCAGGGACTCGCGCTGACGTATGAGTTTCATGCTGGCGCCAACTCTAGTGCAGCGGGGCCCGCTCGGAACCCGGACGCGGCGGCACGGGCGGGTCCGTTCCCCGCAACTCCTCGCTCACCCGGCCGGACGTGGCGCGCGCTACGTCGACGACGTGTGGAGCATCACGCCGCGGAGGTGGTCAACCGCGCGGCCGGACGGGGCGGGGTGATGAGCGCAGTGGCCATGCGGCTCTCCTCGGCCGCGGTGACCGGACCGTGAGCGGCGGCAGCTACCATCGCGGTCTTGAGCACGTGGTGGTTCGCGAGCAGATCCGTGGAGTTGCCCAAGGAACGCAGCACCCGCCACGACATGGCCACACCGCCGCGCGAGACGTAGCGATTGACGTAGCGCACGGCGGCGTTCCACCGTTTGCGCTGGTCACGGGTGAGTTCCGCGCCCTCTTCCTGTTCCTGCAGCCACGCACGAGCACCCACGAACACGCGGGACACCAGTTCACGTTCGAACGGTTCCACTGTGCCGGCTCCGCGCATGAGCTGGTTGAGCGTGCCCAGCTCGGCGACCGAGAGCACTGATTTGACGGACGATTTTGCGCGCATCACGTTCAAGCCCCCTACGAAGATCTCCCGTGGCGAGTGCATGACTGTGCAGTTCTTCACGGTTGTCGATCGTGCCCCCACCAACCCGGCGTTCCCCCCGGAACGCCTGAGGGTTGGCGGGAAACCTCTCCCCTTGCGGCTCCAGCCTAGGAACGGCGGCCACGTGATGACAGCCGCACATTGGGGGACGCACCCGCGCGCCACCCGCTCTTCATTCCACGGCCCATTCCACGGCCTTGTTTCCCGCACACTCCCGCCCAACACGCCCCCCTTGCCCCGCGGCGAGCGCACTGCACAACATCTGTGCTCCGATATGCACCGAAATCGGGGGTAAAAGTGGTCGTTTCGCGGCACAGATGTTCACCCATCACAGTCCACGCCCACCACACCCGCGGATCGCCCACCCACCACGGCATGCGACGAGGCCCGGGCCCGCATACACCGTGCGGATCCGGGCCTCGGAACGCCCTCCGGGAGGGGGGCGCTCAGTGACTGTGAGATGCCTTCCTATCTGAGCAATTGCTCAAATGTAAGAGACCCGAGAATCCAGGCCTGTCACCCCTCAACAGGCTCGTAGCTTCGCCGAGCTATCTGAGCATTTCTTGCATTCTGACATGTACCCGGCTATCACGAGGCAAGGACTGGTTGACACCCCAACGCCGTCTCAGCGCAGGACTGTTTGCTGAGACACGCGCCGTCAAACTGTTTTTTGCTGCCCTCGAGGATAGTCAAGCAGGGACACCGGGAAATACTACGAGCGAGCCGTCGCTGCTGCGTTCAATCTCAATCGCAACGTCTGTGTGGTGGGTCCCCGCAATGAGGCCATCGCCCAGGGCGCGAAGGCGATACGCAGCCTTGAGCAGTTTGTCCACCTCTCCTGGGGTGTACATGATGCTCCGGAAGCCACCGCGACGCTTCAGTTCCAGAGTCTACAGCCGAAGAAGAACTGATTCGATCCCTTTTTCCAATTCGTCAATACGACGCTCGTCGGCCTGCAACGCGCGGACGAAGGTCTCGAATGGACGGCTCGTCCCCTCCAGCTGCGCATGTTCCACGGCCTGCAGAACCAGCACCCGGCGCTTCAGGGCGATCGCGAGCCTCGCAAGCTCGAGGTGGGCACGGAAGGTGCCGCCTTCCTCCGTGATACCGGGGAAGGCACTAGTGAGGGCTCCAAGTTCAACCGAACCCTCCGGGAGCGCAGCCAGCGCGTTTTGCCACTTGGTCAGCCGGCTACGAGTCCGAACAATAGACGTGTCGATGGCGTGCGCGGCGGAGTCCAGGCCCAAGGACAGGCCGAGGCGGCTCTCGTCCAGGAGGATTGAAGTGGCCTTGTCGATAGCGTCACGGCAACCGTCGAGCTCATTGCGTTCGTTCTCGAGCTTGTCCTCATGCAGTTGCTCCAGCAGATCAGTGATCCGTTCGATCGATTGCTTGCGCTGGTGCTTGGCATGAGCGCTGACACTGACTGCCACGGCCATGAGCACCAGTGGGGCGGTCACCGTCAACGCCCCGGCGCTGGCGGCTGCCGCACCAGCGGTGGCGGCCGAGCCGGACGCCGCTCCCGCAACTGCCGCCTTACCGGCGACGGGAACGAAGGTGGCCTGCGCTGCGATGCCGGCAGGGCCGACCAGGGCGCCGTGAATCCCACCCGCATGCGCCTTGGCCGCCATTGGCTTCACAAGGCCTTTGCCGACCTGTGCGGCGACCTTTGCCGGTACCACCATGCGGTAGAGCACGTCACCGGTATCGGCTAGGTATTGCGTCGGCGGTGCTGCCTTGGCCGTTTGAGTGACGAGCTGCGACAACTGCTGTGAGAGCGGACTCGCTGCATGCAGCGCAATACCGCCCTTCCGCTCACGATTGGCCGGAATCGGGTGCGCTTCCAACGTCGCGATCGGAGCCGCTGCCAGTGTTACCAGAACCGTTCGCAGCTCTGCGAGGCGGGCGAGTGTCAGGCCCTCATCGCCTATCACATTCGGGACGCTTACTTCCTCCGTAGCCAGTGTCCACATGGGCACGGGCGCATTGCTATCGGCAGTCACGTCTTGATTCCTTCCCAGATGCACCCCCACCATAGGGGTCCTTCACGAATGAGCATGGGTACGGTCCGCGGGGATGTCTCGGGGAACCGCCGAGGCGAGAGCTCCTGCTCTCTCGTGTGGGCGCGAGCACTCGCTCCTCAGCCAGGTTTTCCGGCCCCTGTAGGTTCTCGGGATCGCCCGGGCGGAACGAGTGCCGAATGATGTGAATGTCCTGTAGTCATACCGGCGAGCCACAGCTTTCTCTAGCCCCGAGAGCACGTGCCCCAGCGTGAGAGACGAACCTCCAGCAGCGGGTGCAGTGGCCTGCGCATCAAGGGGAACAGGAGGCATTTCCTCCACGAGGACGCCCTATCCCCGGTCAGCTCGGGCCGTTCCCCCAGCATCCGAGCCCTCCATGGGCGAGGCCACGAGTGCAACTGAGGCGCTACTGGCGGACCTCAATCTTGGGATGGTTTTCCATGACCCACTCGGCCATCCGGCGGGTCCGCCTTTCGATGAACTTCAGCGTGGCTTCCCGGTACGTCACGTACTCCTCGGTTGTGGTCGGTGTACCGGGACGCTGGAATTCTTCCAACGGCAGGTAGAACTGAACCTTCTCGTAGTCGTCCGTCACGAGGTCTTGGAAAAGGAAGAAGGCCACGAACTCCTTGAACCCGCCGCCGAAGAGCGCTAAGAAGTCCGCGTAGGCGTTGATGACATCAGCGAGGGGGCCCTCTAGCTGTAAGAGGGCATGACGTTATTGGCACGGGCCGGAGTGCGTGAGGCCGGGGGCTGATCGCCGCAGGCGGTATGCGGCAGATGATAGTTAAAGTGGTTGACCCACACCCCGATCGCGTCCCGGCGGGCCTGCTCGGTGGCGTAGGGGCGGGCGTAGAGCACCTCGTCGGCCAGCAGCCGGTTGTACCGCTCCACCTTCCCGTTGTGGCGCGGGGTGTACGGGTGGATCCTCTGGTGCCGGCCGGCCAGGGCCTCCACGCAACGGGTGAAGTCCTTGGCCCGATAGTTGGCGCCCTTATCGGTGACCACCCGGACCGCGGCGTGCAGTTCCGCTCCCTCACCGAGGGCCTCACCACCACCGGCGCCATGGGCAAGGCCATGCTGACGATCATGGTCGCATTCGCCCAGCTGGAGCGCGACCCGCTATCCGAGCGCACCCGCGCCGATTTGGAGGCCGCCTCGGCGCACGGGAGGGTTGGCGGCGGGCCCCCGTCACCGCAGGCGACCCCAAGGTGCAGGACGCTGCCCGCTACAAAGCCCAGGACCTGTCCATCACCGAAATCGGCAAGCTCCTCAGCGCCTCCCGCCCCAGCGTCTACCGCTACCTCAACGCCGCGACCTAGGCTACCGCCACGTCAACAACGTGGCGGTAGCTGTGGCGGCCGGGCACACCCACAGGAATCCTCCGTCCGGAGGATCGTCCGGAGACGTCGAGGCAATGGGCAATGATGGAGGCCCCAGCCACACTGCACCGAGGAGATCCGCCTTGCCTCAGAAGAACACCGCGTCCCGCCATGTTGCCAGCTACGACCTAGGGATAGCCAAGGATCTGATGAGGACCATGCAGCTCATGCAGAAGACGCTCATTTCGCAGACCATGGGCGGCTCTGCTGCGGTCTCCGCGTTACAGAGGTCGCTAACCTCCCCTGTGCTGAAGGCTTTCGAGGAGCAGCAACGGCGCGTCACGATGCCTACCATCAATGCCTTGGCGGCTCAATACCGTGCGATCACGGTCCCGGCAGCGACGAGCTTGACCAGGTCCATCCTGGCCAGCTCTGGCGCCACCAGCATCCCGAAAGCATTCACCGCTCCTGTGCTGCCTCACTTCGAACTCCCCAGCATTCAGCGGATGATCACGCAGACCACGGCCCCGACTGCCTCACAGTTCCTGGCAACCGCCCCCGCCCTGAACCAGATCATCAGCGACATGGTGCGACAGCTGGAGGAGGCCGCGGAGCGCGAGGAAACCCTCGCGGATCTAAATACCGCCGAACCCGTGGAGCTCTTCCCGGACGAGCAGACCATGGAGCAGGCCTGGCATGACATCGAGCGCATGTTCCGCTCCGACAAGCAGATGCGCCGAAGCATCAAGGCCGATGCCAGGCGGCTTGCCACGCAGGCAAAGATGGGCCACAAGAAGCTTGTGAAGCTCTTGATGGTCGTCGTGTGGCTGTGCGCGGTCATCGGCCCGTGGACCGACGGCGAGAAGAAGGTCGACGACTTCGCAACGCCCATCGGACTACTGGCCGCCGAAATCATCACTTACCTAGAGGTGTACCCGGAGAGCCGGCCAAACCTGTTGCAGAAGAACGGGCCCCGTCGTCGGCGCCACCGTAGGAAGAATCACCGCCGCGGCCACCGCTGACCCGAGATCGGTGAGCTCCGGACCGCCTAATAAGCAGTGATAGCCAGGCACGGCACGACGGCGAGCGTTCGTCTCGGCATCCACGTAGTCCAGGTCTTCCCACATGCGGACACTTCCACCAGCCCTTAGCTGGCGGTTTGCATTAGCTACCATTCGGATATCGTCTACTAAGAGGAAGTCATGTCCCCGCACACACAGCGCCGCAGCCTCAAGCGGGAGCTGTTCCGCATCGCTACCCTCGTCGTCGTGGCCTGCGCCGCCCCCAGCATCCTCCCGTACGCGGCGGAGACGATCCCAGAGCTTGTCACCCCAGCCGTGACAGCCTGGATGAACGCTGGCCAGCTGTAGCGTCCGACTCGCCCCACGACAAAGCGCCCCACTCGGGAGAGGTCGGGGGCGCCGCGTTGCTCAGGAGTGCGTCCTTCGGGGCTACTGTCTTATCTGGACTTCGTTCGATTCTTGAGACAGGAAGAAGCCCCAGCATGAGCAGTCGTTCCGCCCTCAACCTGTTCGAGCACGACCTGCGACGCAAGCTGCAGGAGCAGCAACCGGGCGGGGGGTACGACCATCAGGCGGTAGAGGAGTTCGACCTCTCGCGACTCCTCATGGCGGTCATGAACTGGCGGATCTGCCTCATCCCGCCGCGCCCAAGGCAAGTTCATGTCTCCGAATACATGCAGTCCCAGCCAGAGATGGTCGAGCATATAGAGGCCGTGACGGAGATTGGCCGCAGGCTGCAGGAGGGCGCGGATGTGCTGCCCTACCTCAGTAAGAAGGCAAACAAGATCGTGCTGCATCGCGACAACGACACGCCGAAGCAGAGTCGAAAGCGTCGCATGGAGCTCGATGCCATGCTCTACGACTGGGGCGTGTACCACCTCCACCTCGGCACCGAGCCCGACCCAAAGGAGCCGGAGTACATAGCCCGTAAAGGACCACTGGTGTTCGCGGCCGTGAGCTCCGAGGAAGTCCTCATGGTAGGCATCTTTGGCCACGGCGACTGGGCCAAGGAACAGGTGGCTGAAATCATCACCACCAATTGGCCGCAGCACTCCAAGCTCAGGCCCTCCCTAACGGGTCTCCAGCCCGTAACGCCCGTTCCTCCCGGAGAGTTACAGGTGTTGCGCAACCATGGGGTCAACGTGCTGCCCGTGATTCAAGGCCGACTGCACTCATCGGCTGGACTGACCCTGGACGGCGGCTCGCTGGAGGTCGCCGACAGGGCTAATAACATCATCGGATGCCTCCAGTGGATCGACGGGCAGGTCGCCGCACACAGCCCTGCCTACCGTGTCGCCGAGAAGGTTGGGTGGTACGGGCTTGAGGGCGCCAACGGATTCGACCCCATCGTGGCGTTCCCTTGGTGGTATGACGGTGAGAACTGGCGACCTACCCCATGACATGGTGACTTCGAGGGTTACCTCCGAATCCTGGCGTCCGCCCCCGTGCTACATGCGGAGTCCCCCGCCAATAAGGAGCGCAGTCATGGCAACATTCAGGAACCCCATCTACTTAGAGGTTCCGCCGATTTGGACCGTTGCCGATTTAAAGGACATGACTTAAGTGGACGCCACGTCGGGGCTACACGAGGCGATAGCGATACGACAGTAAGGTATTGATGCATGGGATACCTGCCCCCGATGACGATCGCTGACACGCTGCTGCGCATCCAGAAGGGCGAGTTGATCCTGCCCGCAATACAACGGGAGTACGTCTGGAAGCCGTCGCAGGTAGTCGTCCTGTTCGACTCGATCATGCGCGGGTACCCGATTGGCAGCTTCCTGTCGTGGAAGGTCGAGCCCGAAACAGGGAAAAAGTTCCGGTTCTATGGGTTCCTCAGGGACTACAACGAGTTTAATGGACGGCATAACCCGACGCTTGATCTGGCCCCCGGCCAGGCAATCACTGCGGTTCTCGATGGCCAGCAGCGGCTGACGTCGCTGAACATCGGCCTGCGCGGAACCTACGCCCACAAGAAAAAGTACACACGGAGCAACAACCCCCAGAATTATCCCGCCCGCAAGCTTTACCTGAACGTGCAGGGCGAAGCGGAACAGAACGAAGCGGGCCTGCGCTATGACTTCCGCTTCCTCACCGACGACCAACTCGCTGCGGCAAGCACTGAGCAGGCACGGTATTGGTTTCCGGTGCACCGGGTCTACGAGACCGACGATCTTGGCGACCTGTGGGATCTCGCCGGCGACGCCGGGCTTGCCAATGAACGCGCGGCCCGCAGCATGCTTAGCCAGCTCTGGAAGGCGATCCACAGCGCCTCGGCCGTGCACTTCTACGAGGAGACGGACCAGGACGTCGAGCGGGTGCTCGATATTTTCATTCGCGTGAACTCCGCGGGCACTGTCCTCTCGTACAGTGACCTCTTGCTGTCAGTCGCCACAGCCCAATGGAAAGAACGTGACGCCCGCAGTGCAATCCACGGGCTCGTGGACGAACTGAACTCCACCGGACAAGGGTTCGGGTTCACGCAGGATGTCGTACTGAAGTCCGGGCTCATGCTGGCGGGCATCGGGGACATCGGCTTCAAGGTCAAGAACTTCACCGCCGAGAACATGGCCACCCTCGACCGCGACTGGGACACGATCAGCGACTCCCTCAAGGTTGCTGTGGGTCTCCTCAGCGACTTCGGCCTGTCTCATTCCACGCTAACCGCTGGCAGCGTGCTCATACCGATCGCCTATTACGTCCGCCGACGCGGCCTCACGCAGAAGTACCGCGAGTCCGTCGGCGACGCCGCCGACCGTGAGCGGCTACGTTCGTGGACCCTGCGGTCACTGATCGTCTCTGGCGTATGGGGCTCTGGCCTCGACTCATTGCTGCGGGACTTGCGTCAGACGATCAACGATCACGGCACGGACGGCTTTCCGGTTGGCGAAATCGAAAAGCGCATGGCCGCACGTGGCAAGTCACTTGCCATCACCTCCGAACAGGTCGAGGACATCCTGAACTTGTCCTACGGTGCACCCCGTACTTTCGCCGTCCTGGCCATCCTTTTCCCGCACGTGAACACGCGCAACATTCACCACGTCGACCATGTGTTCCCGCAGGCCCTGCTGTCTCGACCGAAGCTGAAGCAGGCGGGTATTGATGGTGACACCGCTAGCGAGCTCCAGATGAAGCGGGATCAGCTCCCCAACCTCCAGCTGCTCGAAGGGTCGGAGAATATGGGGAAGTCCAGCACGCCACCAGCCGAGTGGGCGTCTGCGGCTTTCATGCCCGACCAGTACCAGGCGTACCTTGACCGCAATGACCTTCCGCCGTTGCCCACCAACGTGAAGGAGTTCAATGATTTCTTCACTGAGCGCCGTGCAGCCCTTGCGCGGCGAATCACTGTCACGCTCGGGGGCACCACCACGACGACCGCCAGCACAGCGGACACACACACAGATGGCACGGAGTTGGCTCTTCGCGTGAGCATTGACGAGGAGATGGCCGAGTCGGCCTACGTTGAGTAGCAGACATCCTTGCGCGACAAGGCGATCAATTGTCGTGGCAGTGCGGTCGAAGCCCTGGACTCGAACGAGCGTGAACAGGTGGGCTTCGACGACTCATGCCATCCAGAGTGCCACCTAGTCGACGCGCCAATGTGCAATTCGGTCATCAGTCGCAGCTATCGCAATGCCCTGTCAAAGGTAGGTTTGTCCCGCAACTCGCGCACTGCGCGCCGGCCTCCGGTGTTTGGTGCAACGTGGGCCGTCGGGTCCGGCTCTGCTTATCCCAGTACAACGGTGTGAACCCGGCCTTTGCATCTGCCGGAATTTTGAGTGCATGTTTTTGATAGCACTTGAACCGCTCTTCAGCCGCGAAGGCATCCAATGCATGCTGGTCTTCCTGTTGTGGCTGCCCTGTCAACTCGAGCCAGTAATTGAACCCCATGCCGACCATCCCCGTGTCAGCCTGCACCACCAGAGAAGGAAGTGCTGGCAGGCCTCGCTTACGGCAGCGCTGAAGGACCTTGCCCAGGACGTTCCCAATCCAAAAGCGATCCTCCATGGTTGTGGCGCGCTTGGTCTTCTCAACCACGCGTTTGGGACTGCCGCACGATTAGGTGACAGTTGGGGTGTCAGGCCACGAGGCTCGCGGCCGGGTTCATGATGGTCTCGTATTCGATGGGGGTCAATCGGCCCAGGCGGGCCTGTCGGCGGCGTCGATGATAGGTGCGCTCGATCCAGGTGATGATCCCGATGCGGAGCTCCTCTCTCATCCTCCAGCGCTTGCGGTCCAAGACGTTCTTCTGGAGCAGCGCGAAGAAGGACCCCATTGCGGCGTTGTCCCCGGCGGCACCGACCTGACTCATCGATCCGATGAGGTGATGACGGTTCGGGGCGTGCACGAATTTTCGTGACCTGAACTGGCTCCCGCGGTCCGAGTGCACAATGCATCCGGCGGTGTCGCGACGCCTGGATATCGGGCCCTTCACAGATGAGTGTGGGTAAGGGCCCAAGCGGGGTGCGTGTCACGGGGGTCGGGTAGGGGTCGAGGCCTCCAGGATGGGGGTGCTGAATCCA